>CACZHC010000073.1 GCA_902780865.1 uncultured bacterium | reverse complement strand
GATCCCGTTCGACTTGCATGCCTAATCCACGCTACCAGCGTTCGTTCTGAGCCAGAATCAAACTCTCAGAAAAAGAATTTGAGTTAATTGCTTCGCACAAACATTACTGTTCCGTGTCTCTTTCAAAGACACGTCTCAAGCACCTATTTTCAAAGAACGAGATTCGCCAATTTCTATTTTAGGCGAACAAGAGAAAAGTATATCAAATCTCGCTTACGCGTGCAAGGGGGTATTTTTAACTTTTTTGCACCGTTTAAAACTACGCCTGGGCGAGGGTTGTGGACGAGGGGGCGTCGGGGATATTCGCGAGTTTCGCAAGTTCGCGCGCGGGCACGGCAACGTTCTGCGCGCCCGGCTCGACGCCGAGCTTGGCGAGGGCAAGATGGTACTTCGACTGCGCGTCTTCGAGGGACTTCCCGACCTTCTCCAAGGCGACGAACGCGGCATCCATGCGCTCGACGATCTGCTTCGCCCGCTTCGCTATCTCCTCCTGGTTGCGCGCGACCTCGACGCGGTCGATCGCCATCTTGAAAAGGAGGATGTAACCGAAGAGCATCTGCGGAGTCGCAAGAACAATCTTCTTCGCGTTCGCGTGCGCGACGAGCGACGGGTCTGCGTCGACTGCGGCGAAGTACGTCGCCTCGCTCGGCATGAACATCACGACGACGTTAGAGTAGACGGACTCCGAGTCCTTGTCTTCGCGCTTCATTAGCTCGGGGTAGTTCCGCGCCGCAAGCGCATCGACCTGCGCGCGGACGCGCTTCGCGTGTTCCTTCATGAGACGCGCGGCTTCTTGCGCGTCGCCCGCGCGCGCGGCGTTCGTCGCGGCGATGAAATCGACGATGTTCACCTTGGCGTCTATGAGTATCTTGCGGTGGGCACCGTCGAAGACGGTGACGTCGGGAAGCCCTTCGCGCGCGCCGGTCTGCTCGACGAAGTTCTCGCCGCGCCTGAGCCCCGCGTCTTCGAGCACCTTTGCGAGAATCCCCTCGCCCCAGTTGCCCTGCACCTTGTTGCCGCCCCTGAGCGCCGCGACGAACTCGTCCGCCTGGCGGCCGAGAGACTGCGCCTTCAGGCCCACCTCGTCAAGCTTCACCTTGAGGTTTTCGCCAAGGCGCACGTTCGCCTCGCGCGCCTGCTCCGACGCCTGCCTTAGCTCGCCGAACTTCGCCGCGAGCTGCTCGAAGAGCGGACGCACCTGGGCGGCGTTCTGCTCGGCGAGGGACTTGGCCTTGCCCTCGAGCGTCATCGCAGCAAGGGAGGCGAACTCGGCGCGGAGCCCCTCGATGCTCCTGTCCGTCGCGCGGACCTCGGCCCTTGCCGCGGCGATAGCGCCGCGCATCAGGGCATAGACGACCGCCGCCGCCACAATCGCCGCGCCAACGCCAACCAATATCGTCGTCATCATCGTCAGGCAATCCTCCTCGTCTTGGATATTATACCAAAACGCAAGTCCAGAGTCACAAGTGTAAATCAGTAAAACACCTTCCAGAGGAAGAGACCGCGGGCGGGAGCCGTCTCAACGCGGGCGGTGCGCGGGGTGGCGGCCTCGAGGAGCTCCTTTACCGCCTCGGGGCGCTCGTTTCCCTTGCCGACCGAGAGGAGAAAGCCCACCATGGACCTGACCTGCTTGTAGAGAAAGCCGTCGCCGCGCACGATGAAAGTGTAGCGAGGCCCCGCTTTCTTCACTTCGAAGGAGAAGACGCTGCGAACCGTCGTCTCGAGGACGCGGTCGGGGTTCGCCGCAAAGGAGACGAAATCGTGCTTCCCGACGAAGTAGGACGCAGCCTTCTTCATCGCGGCAAGGTCGAGCGGACGGTGGCAGAACGTCCAATATGGCGCGAGGTGCGGCGGAAGGATGTCCGCCTGGTAGAGCTGGTAGCGGTACTCCTTGCCCTTCGCGGAGAGGCGAGCGTCGAAGTCCTCCTTCGCATACGCCGCCTTGAGGACGCGGATCGCGTCGGGAAGACGCGCGTTCATCGCCCGCACGAGGTTCTTCGCGGGAATCGGCTTCGTCAGATGGAAGTGGGCGACAAAGCCCTTCGCGTGGACACCGGCGTCCGTGCGCGACGAACCATAAACGCGAACGGGCGCACCGTCGAGATACGCAAGCGCCTCCTCGACGACCTGCTGGATGCCGACGGCGTTTTCCTGGTACTGCCAGCCGGAATACGCCGTACCGTCGTAGGCAATCACGACGCGGTATTTCCGCATCCGCGCGTCTGTTTTCTTCTCTCCCTTCTGCATGGGGACATTATACCATTTTCCACCCTGCCAAGGACACAAAGAGCACAGAATGCACTCTTTACGACTCGGTCAATTGCCGTCTTCTATGTCAAAAGAGACATTTGGGAACGCCCGCTCGGCCTTGGCGCTAATGGTTGGGCACTGTCCAACCGCAGCTTTCGCCAGCTGTTCGGCACGCACACAAGCGGCAGGGTCGTCTCCGCAAATGTGCACGAAAGAAAGCGCCGCGCCCAGCATCGCACAGGCCCAAGACTCATCGTTGAAGCCGACGCCATCTGCCGTCTTTCCGGACGTCCTCACCTTCTCGATCAAACCGACGACCAACTCGTTCATGTTGGAGTGGTAGCGCGCATAAAACACTTGCCAGGAGATGCATTCTTCCTTCTTCTTGTCCGACGAGAGGAGGCGCAGGCCGCTTCCATCGGAGGACAGCACTTCGAATCCCCTGAGCTTGCCCTTGTGGAATACGACGCCCTTGGCGTTTGCCGCGAACAGCTTGTGTACAGACTCCATCAGGTCGATCTTGAATAGTGCATCATACAACAGCGCCTTGCATTTGTCATTTGCGACATCTTTCTCCGCCTCAAGCAACATCCCTTTAAACTTCTCCCACTGAAGCGTTCCCAGCACATGCAGCGACATGGCCGACTCGATCTTTCCACGGACAATGTAGTCTTCTTTCTCATCCAATAGATTATCCACTACTGTTTGAGGCGCTGGATCATAGATTATGACTTTTTGGTGCAAGGCGTAAGCTGCATCCATCACAATGGCGTCTACATGCGAACGGAAGCGGCTGGACATCCCGACGATTGCAGCTATGTCTTGAGACTGCTTTACGGCGTTAAACGAATCCGAACAGTCCACCACCCTCTGGACAACCATCGCCAACGTCGCCGCGTTCGTAATCGACATGCCTTCAATCTCGGCAAGTTCGGCGACCAATGGTTCGAGAGCGGACTTCACACGGACTTTCGCTTCTCGCGCAGCAACAAGTTGCGTTCCTTCTTCGGCGAGTTTCGATTCGGCCTCCGCCAGTATCTGCCGAACCTCCCCGTCCGTCGATTTTTCCCACTGCCGCCGCAAGCTCGCCACCTTGTTTGTCGCACTTGCGAAACACTTCTCCCCCTCCGCGACCATCAAGTCCAGTTTCGACGAGAATCGCCGAATGTTGCCTTGCAGTTCGCGGACAGTAGACAAGGCCTTGGCGCCAGTCGCCTCAATATGCTCCCTGCGCTCCCTTTCGCGATTCAGGCGGTCGCTGTAGATTAAACCTATAGCGGCAGCACCGACAAGGCAAAGCGCTTCGGCGATAACGACGGACTTCCTCACCTCTTGAACAGCTTCTTCATGTCGGTGAGGCGAGACTTGTCGGCGACGAGAACCGCGTCGGGGGTCGTGACGACGACGAGGTTCTTCACGCCGAGAAGCGAGATGCGCGCAGAGCGGGCGACGCAGATGTTGCCGTCCGCCTCGACGACGTTGCACGGACCTTCGCGGACGTTCCCGCGCGAGTCGTGCGGGAAGTACTTGTCGAACGCGGCAAAGCTGCCGACGTCGTCCCATCCGAAGTCGCCCGGCACCACCTCGACGTTCTTCGCCTTCTCCATCACGGCGTAGTCGAAGCTTATCTTCGGGAGCGCGGCGTAAAGCCTTGCAAGCCCCGCAGGCGCGATGGATTTCGCGCTCGCGCCGATGTTCGCCAGCTTCTCCAGCTCTGGGGCATGCGCGGCAAATGCGCCGCGGAACACCGAAGCGCGGGCGATGAACATTCCGGCATTCCAGAGATATCCTGCCTTGACGTACTTCTTCGCCTTTTCAGCGTCCGGCTTCTCGACGAACGCGCGCGTCTTGGGCGAGATGTATCCGAAGCACGTCGCGGGGTAGTCGGGCTTGATGCCGATCGTGACGATCGCAGGCCTGCGACGCGCAAGCGCGACGGCCTTCTTGACGACCTTTCGGAACTCCCTCGGCTTCGCGACCATCTGGTCGCTCGAGAAGAAGCCGATCACGGGGTCGTCCGCTCCTGCGGCGAGTCCCACGCCGAGCGCGACCGCGGCGCCCGTATCGCGGCGCATCGGCTCGCCGATGATGTTGCACTTCGGAACCTCTGGAAGCTCCTTCCTCGTCGCCGCGACAAGGTTCTTCGCCGTCACGACAAAGACGTCCCTGGGCGAGACGAGGCCATCAAGCCGGCTCACCGCCTGGCGGATCAAGCTCGCGCCGCCGAAGACACGCAGGAACTGCTTCGGGCGCTCGGGCGTCGAAAGCGGCCAGAACCGCTCGCCAGATCCGCCGGCGAGAATGACTGCCTTGAACGACATAGATGACTTACCACTATTCATTGTATTGCCTCACGATTACGAGGAATTTCACTTGGAGTCCATTACATTGCCTTCGGCGTCAGGTTCGCCAAGAACAGATAGAATACCGTCCGCATCCGCAGGCACAGAAATCTTCATTGGGAGTCCGTCATGCGACATGCTTCTGGTGATTTCTACACAGATTCGAGGCCCTTTGTCGGCAAAAGTCTTGCGGAGTGCCATGGAGACGACTTGCTGTCCAGACATGCGAACCTCGGCAAAACCGCCCTCGAAAACAAGACGGTACAAGTCCCCTTCCTTCTCGAATCCGCACTGCTCAAGACGCAGTTCATCGCGGACAACCGGAGAAATACGGGCTACGACCGCGGCAGGGGAGACAAAGAAGGCTCCAAATCTCTGATAATACATATATGAGTCGGATATCGTTGTGGAGCATCCGACCAAGATGGCAGATCCTGCGACATACACGCACACAGCGACACCTCTGTATACTGATCCAAGCATCATTCTCACGCATTCCCACTTCTGAAGTCGAGAAGATGCCCGATGAGATAGCGGAGGCCGCGATAGTAGAAAGCGAAATTGAATAGGTTGCGGCGGAAAAGATGCCAAAGCGCGGCAGGCTGGAGGAAGCCGCGGTAGACCTTGCGAATCGCGCACTTGATCTCGTCCTCCGAGACGAGCGGCGTTTTCGTTATCGCGCGGCGCATATCGTACTCGTCCCAATCGAGCGTCGTGAGGCCGTCATTCGCCTTTAGCTCCTTGAAAAGCGGCGTTCCGGGATAGGGAATCGTAAGCGTGCACTGAAGCGTCTTCGCCCAGCCCTTCGCGAGGAGCTTGCGCGCGAGGGCGACGGTGTTGGCGATTTCCTTCGGCCCTTCCCATGCGTGGCCGAACATGAAAGTGACATGTACGTCGAGCCCCGCCTCGGTCGCCCACTTCGCGCCCTTCTCGACATCCTCGACCTTGAGGCACTTGCAGAAGCGGTCGAGGGTCTCCTGGTTCGCGGACTCCACGCCGAAGAGGACGAACTGGAAGCCGGCCTTTCGCATCAGCCGGTAGTCGTCCAAGGTGAGCCGCCCGAAGCGCATGTTGCAGTCGATGCGGACCTTCTTGTTAAGACCGCGCGAGATCATCTCGTTGCAGAAGTCGGTGAGCCACTGTCCAACCGGGAAGGAACCCGAGTCGTCCATGATCTCTTTAACGCCGTACTTCGAGACGAGCAAGTCGATTTCGTCTACGACGTCCTTCACCTTGCGGACGCGATAGCGGGGATAGAGCGTTGTCCAACTGCAGAAGGTGCACTTGCCGTGCCAGCAATCGCGACCCGACATGATGTAGGTGCCGGGCTTGCGGCGGAAGTTGCCGTTCTTCTCGGCGTAAAGCTCCCAGTGGACGAGGTCGCGGTCTATCCACGGGGCGTCGGCAATCGAGTCCTTGAGGGCGAACGGCTGGACGCCCTTGGGACAGCCGGCGGCGAGAAAGTCAAGAAGCCCGAAATCCCAATCGCCGCCGGGGATCACCGCCCAGACGCCGGGCTTCTCAATCGACTCATCTGGAAGCGCCGTGACATGGTCGCCGACGAGGATGAATTTGGCACCGAGGGAAGCGTGTTCCTCTATCCACCGCCAGTGCCGCTTGACGACGGGCGTCTTCGTCTCGAGGACGACGAGATCTGGGGCGAATTCGGAAAGCTTTGCGTCAAATGCCTCGGGCGAAAGCTCCGAGGCGATTCCGTCGAGGAAGAGAACCTCGTGCCCGGCCTTCTTCAGCATCGTAGCCGCAGTCGCTGGGACGACGGGGAAGATGTAGGTCGGCCGGGAGAACCACTGGAACTGGCGGTTCTGAGTGAGGAGCGCGACGCCCTTCTCGCTCTTCAGCGGCGGATAGGCAATCGCGATCCTCATTTATTGCAGGCGCAGGATTAGCCGCCGGTCACTGACACCTGGCGACTAACTCCTGACTCCTAAATTACCACTTGTAGCCAAGGCCGACGATGTAGCGGAAGTCGCTCGACTTGCGGCCGACGGAAGGCATGGAGTTGTATTCCCACTCGATCTTCGCGAGGAGATCGAAGTCCATGATGATCTTCGTCGTGAAGCCGACGTCCGCCTTGATGAGGTGGTTGTCGAAGTCGTCGATCTGCGGGAGGAACTCGAGGTTGTGGAAGGCCTCGATCTCGGGATTCCACTTCGGGAAGTACTTGAGGTGATGCGCATAGCGGAGCGTCGCATAGCTCTTCTCAGCATCGGGATCCTTCACCTTGTAGTCCACGCGGATCCATGCGGCGCCGAGCTCCTGGTTGAAGCTCAAGGTGCCGATCGACCAAAGCGCGTCCTTCTCGAACCACTGGTAGCCAAGACCGCCGCCGAGCCTCAGACGGAAGTCGAGACCCGCGATGTCGTCCTGCTCGTAGCGGCCGTTCTCGTAGGTGTAGAACGACTTGGTCCAGAAGTGGTCATGCTGGCCCTCGAGCTCCCAGCGGTCGGTCGACTTCTCGCGGGTGTCCTTGGAAGTGCCAGTCTCGCTGTAGTAGTAGCCGAAGTCGAAGTTCACGCGGTCATCGTCCCAGCGACGGTTGAGGTTCGCTATGATCGAAGCATTGTTCTTGTAGGTGTTGCCGCGGGCGCTCTCGTAGGCGACGTTGATCGAGCCATGCCATGTCTCCGGCGGCTTCTGTTCGGGAGGAAGTGCCGCGACCTCGACCTTCTTCTCCTCGGCCGTCTCGACAAACGCGACCTTGTCGGCAGGAAGCTCGACAGCCCCGAGATCGTCGGAGGTGAACTTAACCTTGTCGCCGGCAACGACCGCGCCGGAACCTGTGAGCACCGACCCGGACTTCATGATCACCCTGTCGGCGAATGCGGAGGCAGCAGTCATCGCCGCAACCACAAGCATCAGTCTTTTCATTGATTGTTCTCCTTTTTGTAGTTTGGATCCTTGACGAAAGGTATCCACGAAGACGTGTCGGGACGCGGCGGCGGAAGCGGGTCTTCCGCCTGCTCCTCGAGCGACCGCAGGTCGAGCGAGCCTATTCCCTCGAGATTCTTCTCCGGACGGTCGCCCGGCTCAAGCTTCTGCCCCTTCGTGTACTGGCGGCCGAGGACGGCGTTCTTCGGGAGCCCGGCGTCCTTGTGCGGGTTGTTCGGGTCTACAAGTCCGACGGTGACGAAGACGATGATCTCCTTCTGCTGTTTCTTGCGGGCGGAGGAGCCAAAGAGCCGAGGCCCTATCCACGGGATGTCGCGGAGAAGCGGAATGCCGTTGTCGACCTGCTCCTCGACGGTGCGAGAAAGCCCGCCGATCACCGCCGTCGTGCCACTCGCCATGGCGAACTCGGTGACGAGGCGCTGAACCTCGATAACGGGGAAGCGCGCGGAAATCGTGCCGCTGTCGGCATCGGACTCCGTGCCAGACTCGACCCAGCCGTTCTGCGATGAAATCGTCGGGACGATCGAGACGTTGATAAGTCCGTTGGTGCCGATCCTCGGCGTAACGTCAAGCGATATACCCCAGCTGAAGAACGCCTCCTTCGCAAACATGAACTTGTCTTCGCCAGGGATCGAAGCCATCTGCATGTCGAGGTCGAGGGAGTCGCTGCCGGACGTCGTCGTGCGCTTCGCCGCAATCTTGACATTCGGGTACTTCGTCGTCATGTCTACGGTCGCCTTGCGCCCGGACGAGACGATGATCTTCGGATTGGAGAATATGCGCGCATCCTGGCTGCCTTCAAGCGCGGACAGGACGACGTACATCTGGGAGAAATCGAGGGTGCCGTTGAAATAGGCTATGTCGCCGTCAGCGCCGCCATTCAGGGCAGATCCGGAGAGCGTATACGATGCAGTGCCGTCCTTCGTCGTGCGCGTGTAGTCCCGGACACCCTTCCCAAGCCGGTTCTTCTGGATGCCGCCGCCGAGCGAGACCGTACCTTTCATGCCGTCAAGCATCGACCAGTCAATGCCGATGTCGTGGAAGACGTTGTTGGAAAGTTCAACAAAGCGCGCCTCGATGTATACCTGCTGCGGCTCGACGTCTATCTCGCGAATAACCTGCTCGCACGCCTCGAGAATCATGGACGGCGCGGTAATCATGACCGCGTTAGACTCGGGGAACGCAATCGCCATCTTGTTGATTTTCCAGACGACGCCGAAGTCGCCGGACCACGTGGAGTTGAGCTTCGCCGCGACATCCTCGGCGGATGCGTGCGCGAGGTGAAACGTACGCGTCGATATGCGGCGGCGAGCGAGGGCGATCTCGGCCTTCGCCTCCTCGTCCGCCTTGGCCTTCGCGGCCTCGGCACGCTCCTGGGCGGCGATTTCGGCCTTTGCCTCCTCGGCCGCACGAGCCGCAGCGGCGGCAACTATGACGGCGTTGGAAAGCGATACCTCATCTACAGGCTGGGCCGCGACAGGATCGACCGCGACAGGATCGGCCGCGACCTGGTCGGGAACTGCCGCGTCGGGAGGCTCACCCGCCGCGACAGGATCGGCGACCACAGGGTCGGCTGTCGCGGAATCGGCTGTAACGGGGTTGGCCGTGGCGGAATCGGCCGCCGCGGGATCGGCGGCAACGGAATCGGGGGCTTCAGGCGTCGTCACCAGATCGGCGGCGAGGGGATCGGCTACCACGGGATCGGCGGCGGGCATTACGCCCTCGGAAGACTCCGCTGAATTGTTGCCACAAGACACTATGGCAACTAGCAAAAAAGGCAAGGCGGCCAACTTCAGCACTGTATTCTTCATTCTTTGTCGCCAATATTGGTTATTTGAAGGAGAATTATACCAAATCAGCCCTTGAAAATAAAGAATTTGCGGGCAAAAAAATTGAGCAGAAACGACACCACGACCTCGATCACGACCGCTGCGGAAGTAGTCATGCCGACGAACTTGATGAGGGCGCTCTGGACCGCAAGCGCGATTGTCGTGGCAATCGCGGCGACGCCGAAGAACATTCCGAACTCGACATACCAGCGGAACTTCCCGGGGCGGAACACGAACGCGCGGTTCATGAGCCAGCAGAAGACGTTCGCGACGACGAACCCGGCCGCCGTCGCGACGCCCGCGAGAAACCAGCGCGCCTCGTACCACTGCTCGGCGCCCGAGAAGACGACGCTCGGAAGACCGAGCAGCTTCACCGCCTTGTCGTCGGGCGTCAGGCACTTAAGGCATGTCGAGGCGAGCAGGTAGAAGACCGCGAACTGGACGCAAGTCGCCGCGACGCCTATGGCGCCGTACTTGACGAACTGCGCGAACGGTCCGCAGTCATGCGAGAGAAAACGCCGGACGAAATCTCTCACGCAAGCCCCATCTTCCCGAGGTCGACCGAGAGGTCGCCGAGCGGAGCCGTGGTCTTCCACGCGCCGCGCGTGAAGTCGGGAATGTCCATCGAGGCGCTGCGGTTCCTGACCGACTTCTCGCTGAGCTCGCACAGGCAGCACCAGCTCGCGAGGTCGTAGACGTTTTGGTCGAGCGGAAGCCCGTTCTGCATGCAATAGGCAAGGCGAAGGACCATGAGGAAGTCCATCCCGCCGTGGCCGCCCGTCTTCTTCGCCATCTCGCCCGACTGCTTCCAGAGCGGATGCATGAACTCCTTGCGGATCTGCTCGGCCTTGTCGCCCGCGAAGAACGAGTGCGCGCCTGCTCCTGGCTTGTCCTCCCACGCGACGCGGAAGGGATAGTCCGCGAGAATGCCCTTCGTGCCGGTGATCGTGTTGATGCGGCTGTAGGGACGGGGCGAGCTCACGTCGTGCTGGATCATGATCGAACGGCCCTTCTTCGTCTTGATGAGCATGGTGTTCATGTCGCCCATCTCGACCTTGAGGTTGTGCTTCCAGTTGTCATTGGGGAACGTGGCCTTGGCGTAGGCCTCGAAGTTGAACTGGTTGGACTCGAGCGACACGAGGTAGTCGAAGCAGTCGCCGCGGTTGACGTCCATATACCAGCAGATCGGGCCGAGGCCGTGGGTCGTGTACTGGTTGCCCTTGTGGGCGGCATTATGGCGGAGACGCCAGAAATCCCAGTACGCCGCGACCTTGTTCTTCTCGTCCCATCCCGGGCTGCTCTCTATCCAGTCGCCGTAGTTGTAGCTTCTCAAGTCGTGGATGTACGCGCCCTCGGCGTGGACGAGGTCGCCGAGCTTGCCAAGGCGGCAGAGGTTTAAGGCGAGCATCTCGATTTCACCGTAGCAGCAGTTCTCGAGCTGCATGCAGTGGCGCTGGAGGCGCTCGGAAGTCTCGACGAGCTCCCAGCATTCGTCGACCGTGAACGCGGCAGGGACCTCGATCGCGACATGCTTGCCGGCGTTCATCGCGTAGAGCGCGATTGGAACGTGAAGCTCCCACGGCGTCGCATTGTACACGAGATCGACGTTCTCGTCGTCGCAGAGCTTCTTCCACTCCTCGGGACCGCCGGTGTAGACCTTCGGCGCGGGACGGCCCGCCTTCTCGATCGCCTCGAGCGTGCTCTTGACGCGCACGGCGTTCAGGTCGCAGATCGCGGTTATCTCGCAGCCGGGAATCGCGTTGAAACCGGTGACGCCGGCCTGCCCGCGGCCGAGGCCGACAATGCCGACTCTCAACTTCTTGAACGGCTTGTCGGCGTATGCCGCCATGGAACCGCCTTCACCGAAGCCGAAGCCCTTCGTCGTGGAGCAGCCGACGACTGCCGCCGCCGCACCCATCCACGCCGCACCCTTGAGAAACTCCCTGCGATCTGTTTTCATAAATGGAAATGTCCTCCGTTTTGACGAAGGACATTATACCATAAATCTGGAAATCGTGCGCGGATTTCCAAAATCTCGGGAGCGGCCTACATTCCGCCGCGGCCGCGGAGCGAGCCGTGCGAGAGGAAGCCCTCGTACTTGCGGACGAGGAGATGCGACTCCATGATGCGGAGCGTATCGAGCGCGACGCCGACGATAATGAGAAGCGACGTGCCGCCGAAGAACGAGGCGATCGCCCACGGAATCGACATCCAGCCGATGAGGACCAGCGGGATGAGGGCGACGACGAGAAGCCCGACGCCGCCGATGAGCGTGATCTTCGTCATCATGTCGTCGAGGTACTCGGCTGTCGCACGACCCGGGCGGATACCAGGGACGTAGCTGCCGTCCTTCTTGAGGTTCTCGGAGATGTCGATTGCGTTGAACTGCGTTGCAACCCAGAAGAACGCGAAGAACATGATGAGCGCGGCGTAGATGGCGAGGTAGAGCACCGTCGGCTTGGAGGGATCCGCAAGGCTCTGGGCGAACCTGTTGAGGCTGCCCGAAATCCCGGCCGCGGTGGGATCGGTCATCTTGACGAGGATCGCCGCGGGAATCTGGATGAGCGGCTGCGCGAAGATGATCGGCATGACGCCCGTGTAGTTTACGCGGAGCGGCATGAACGTCTGCTGCATGCCATACGTGCTGCCGCCGCCGACGGAACGGCGCGTCGTGTGGATCGCGACCTTCCTGACGCCCTGCGTGAGCATCACGGTGCCCATAACGACGAGCAGGAAGAAGATCACGAGGATCGGGAGCTCTGCGAGCGGAGCAGAGGCCTTGACGCCGGCGAGGCCGAAGTAACGCCCCCAGGCTCCGATAATCGCCTGCGGGAGACGCGACGTGATGTTGATCATGATGATCAGCGAAGCGCCGTTGCCGATGCCGAAGGTCGTGATCTGGTCGGCAATCCACATGACAAAGAGCGATGCCGTAGTCATGCCGATTACCGTCATCAGGTGGAAACCGAGGCCGGGATTGGCGACGATCTCGGTGCCCGCGAACGCTGAGCCAAGCATGGACGGATGGCTGAGCAGCGTCGCAATGCCCCAAGACTGCGCAACGCAGAGGACGATCGTGAGGTAGCGCGTAATCTGGGCGAGCTGCTGGCGACCCGACTCGCCTTCCTTCTTGAGCTTCTCAAGCGCGGGGATGACCGAGCCAAGGAGCTGGATTACGATCTGCGCCGAAATGTAGGGCCAGATCGAGAGGAAGCCGATGGCGCACTGCCCGAGCGCACCGCCGGTGAACACTTCGAACCAGTCGAGCATGCCGCCGCCGGCGTTTTCACTTCGCAGGTTGCCGATTATGCTCTGAAGCGCCTGCCAGTCAACGCCTGGCGTCGGAATCTGCGAAACAAGACGGCACACGAACACGAGGCCGAGCGTAATCAAGATTTTCTTCCGAAGCTCCGGGATGCGGAATGCGTTCGAAAATCCCTTCATCATCGCCATTTTTTGATCTCTCTTTCCTTCTTTTTGCGAAAACTTTTGTATATTATATCAAAAATCAGGTGCCCCTTTCAAGGTCACGCCTAAGAGCTTTTTTCTTGAGGGCGTCGCGCTTGTCGTGGAGCTGCTTGCCGCGGCACACGCCAAGGTCGACTTTTACGCGCCCGTTCTTGAGGAAAACCTTGAGCGGTATGAGTGTAAGCCCCTTCGCCTCGGTCTTGAGCTGGAGGTCGCGCACCTCTTTCGCATGGACGAGGAGCTTTCGCATCGACTTCGGCTCGTGGTTGAAGCGGTTGCCGAACTTGTAGGCCGCAATGTCGGCCCCGACGAGCCAAAGCTCGCCCTTCAGGACCGCGCCGTAGCTCCCCGAAAGCGACACCTCGCCGTGGCGGACGCTTTTTACCTCCGTTCCCGTAAGCACTATACCGCACTCGATTGTCTCGAGCACGGTATAGTCATGCCTCGCCTTCCTGTTCTCGGCGAAGACCGGATTGAACTTCTTGTCAGCCACTTAGTCCGAGTAGAGCGAATTCACGTTGACGTGCTTCAGGTTCCACTTTGTCTTGGCGTCTTCGGCCTTGGCGATGGCGTCGAAGTCGATTTCCGCGATAAGTTTGCCCTCTGCGACCTCGCGGAGCGCGATGTCGCACTTGTCCTCGTCGAGCGACTGGGGCTTCACAAGCGGCTTCGCGCCGTTGATGAGCTCGCGCTCGCGCTTGGAAATAAGGTTCACAAGCACAGGAACAGAAGGAATCTTCTCGTGGGCCTTCTTCAAAAGTTCGTTGTTCATCTCTATCTTTTCTCCGTTGGAAGCGCGTATTATATCAAATTATTTCACTTCGCGGTAGGCGTCTACTGCTTTTTTCCACGCGGGGGTGCCGCAATAGCCGCACGGCTTGAACTCGGGGCAGAACCCGCGGTAGACGCATTCTGGCACACAGCAAGCCGCGACTTCGGGCTCCTTTTTCGCGATTTCGTCGACGACAGCCTTCCACGCCGCGCGTGTCTCAGCGCTCGCCTGCCCGCAGAGGCGGCGACGCGAAATGAACATCACGGCCTGGGCGTTCGCAAAGCACTCGTGTATGACGGGCGCGTCCTGGCGGTTCGCGTCGCGCTGGACGCCGGTCCTGTCGGTGCGCTGGGTCGAGACGAAGTGCTCAATGCCGAATTTATGGCGCACGAAGTGGACGCTCACCCAGTAAGGCAAGTCCATCCACTTCCAGTTGAAGCAGAGCTTGCGGACTGGCGAATGCTCCGCGAGAAGTATGCGCTTCTTCCACTTGGAGCTCGGTTCGCCCTCGCCCTCCTCGCGACGGATCGTCGTGCGGGCCGCGTCAGCGACCTCGCGCCATGTGCCCTTGACCTTCAGAAACTTGATTTTCATTTCATTACCTCCATTGTTGGACCGTGTAGAACATGTAGATCGTGTAGAATTTCCGCATTTGCCTATCGCGGGCGGAACGCGACGCGCCGCCAGCCAATGAGCAAATCGTACTTTAGAAGCGTGTCCGCCCCGATGCGGTTCATCGGCTCCGCGACGACCATCGGGCTTACCGAGAGCGGAATCCCGAGGACGAGCTCGCCGGGCTTCCCGACCATCGGCGCGAGAGGCGAGCCGTTGCCATTCACGTCGGTGGCGGAGATATCGACTTTCGCGTCTGTCGTGGGCCAGCCGGTTTCGCGCCCGAGAAACGTCATCGTCGCCGCGGAATCGACGATAAGCGGGATCTCCTTCGCGCCATAGCGCGCAGTGAGCGCGATGCTGAAGGGTTCGGTCGCAGCGCGATCGATGGCGTTCGTAAACCCGGCGAGACGGTCGCGCCTCGGCGCGAAGACTACCTCGCCCGCGCCCAAGGAGACGAGCGTCGTGACGCGCCCGATGACGTTCATTCCCACCACGCCGTCGATCTTCTCGCCGATCCCCTTCGGGAAATGCGAGATGTCGAGCACCATCACGTCGAAGTCGCAGAACTCAGCTGGGCCCACCTTGAACGAATCGGCGTGGACGAGCGACGGCGAGCCCTCGACATTCGTTACGCCAGCGAGAACTACCTTCTCGAGCTTGTGGTCCTTGAGCTCGCGCTCCACGAAACCTCTGTCGAGCGTCGTGTGCGTGGCACCCGTGTCGAATAGGAGCGTGCACGGCTTGCCGTCGACCTCGCCACGCACGATCGGCATGTTGTTGCCGAGAACGCGCACGGCGACAGGCGTGGCGTTCGTTGGTGCGGTCTCAGGCAGAAACGGCACCCGCCCGGCGAAGGCAGACGTCGCGGCAAGGACCAGGAATGTCGCAGAAAGCCTCATCAAAAGCCGAGAGTGGCTTTCGTCTGCTGCTTGCGGATCTCCTGTTCGTCAGTCCAGGCGATCTCCCCGCTCGCGATGTCCTTCATGTTCAGCGTGAACTTGAAGTAGCGGTCCGTCACGCCGTCGACCTGCTGGCGCATCTCGGTGAGCGCGCCGTACAGGTACAGCTGCGCGGCGGACTGCTGGCCCGCGGCGACGGCCTTGGAGGGATCCGTCATGCCGTTGAGCGCCTGGTCGTTCATGAACTGAAGATCGGTCGCCGAGGTCGCGCGGTCCATGAAGCGGAACTTCCGGGAGCGGATCAGCTTCGTGCGGATGGAATCGGTGATCGACTGCATGTCGAGGTGCATCGTCGAACGGTTCTGCAGCGGCCCGATGTCGAGAACCGGCTTCCCGGCGACGTACTCGGCGATGAACTCGCGGTCCGCCAGCATCGAATCAACCATCTTCTCTACCGTCCTGCGCACGTCCTGCGGCTCGATCGCCGCCGACATCGCGCGCTGGTCAAGCTGGACCTCGCGCGCCTTCGGGCCCGCGCATCCGCACAGCAGCGCCGCGAGCGCGACGCCTCCGACAACCATAGTCTGCTTCATCATGTATTCTCCTTTGTGAATGTATTCCTATGTCAGATTCCCTGGGCGGTATCGGTCTCGCGCACCTGCATGCGGGCCGTCACGCCATTTCCGCTCGGCGCCATCCCCGTGAAGGTCGTGACGTCGTTTCCGTCGAGGACTATGGCGCGGAACGGCTTGCCGTCGGGATCGATCTCGGTCCCCTCCTCGTCAAGCCAGACCATCCTGGCCTGCAGCTCCTGCCTTTTGTGCGTCAGCGACTCGAGCGTCACCGTGGCCCTCTTGATGCCGTCGACGTCTCCGTATGTGATGCGGACGACCCTGATGCGGTTTGCAAGGCGGGTGGAGCACTCGAGAATCGAGGCGTCCCCCGTCTGCGTGTCGATCGTGACGCGCGTTCCCGCCGTCTCGACGCACCCTGCGAAAAAGGCGGCTACGGCCGCCAGCACGACTGTCTTCATTGTCATTTGTTTATCTCCTTGCCGTTCAAATACATACTCGGCGCCCCGACAGGACCGGCCGCGGCGGATGCGCCGCGCACCACCGACCCGGCGTCGGCGATCCACAGGACGCGCGTCTCTCCTGCCGCGAGCGGAACACGCGCCGTGATCGTCCGCCCGTCGACAGAAACCGCCACGTCGTACACGCCCGGCGCCATGCCGGGGTCGCACCAGACCTGCTGCGACGACGGGAGCGTGCGCCAGCTTCGCGTGTCGGCTGATCTGCAGGCCGACACGACAACGTTGAAAAGGAACATGCCGAGCTGAGCATACTCGTTCCCCGATGCGTTCACCGCCGCCTGCGCGCCCGCCTGCGTGACGGCACGGGTAACGTTGCGAGCGACTATGCCCGGCATCTGCTCCTTCAGGTCGCGCGCCGCAAGCGAGCGGACGCTCACCGCCAGAGCCGCAGCCCCCACGCCTGACGAGCCCGCGACAGACACGCTGTTCTCGTGGAACGGCACGGACGGGTACTTCGGTATCTGGACGGAAAAACCGGTGTAGAGCGGAATCGGGACCTCCAGCGATTCGCGCATAGGAATGAAGTCCTGGTCGTAGAAGACGACGAGCCTGGCCGACCCGGGGTTCGGCGCTACGCTTCCTCCGGCCCGCGCCGCGTCGGCGGCGCGTATCGCCGCCGCCTTGCGGTAGCTCTGCCACGCCATGTCCGGCTCGCCGTTCGCCTCGAAGAGGATGCCGGTGAGCCACCAAAGGGCGGGGTTCTCCCACGAATTGCGCGTCGCCGCGATCATCTCGTCGAGACTCGCAGACTGCGCCTCCACGATGGAACGCGACGATGCGCTCGCGCCCTCAGGGTCCTTTGCGAGATCCGCGCCGCACGTCTCGGCGAGCGTGTCCTGAACGTAGACGGCGAGACGCGCGTCGATCAGCGCGTCCTCGCGCAGACCGGCCAGAAGCTGGGCGATGATGCCGTATTCAAGCGCGAAGTTGATCTCGTATGGCGGAAGATAGTATTCGCGGGTGCGGTCGTCGGTGATTGTGGACGAAAGCGCCGTGTTGCCCCAGTCGGAGAGCTTCATCTTCGGCGCCGTCTCGCTGCGCTCCACGGCCGAGTCAACCGCCGCGCGAAGCCGCCGCGTCGCCTCGCCGAATCTGCCAGCGAGCAGATTCACCCGCCCCGCCTCGACAAGACCGAGGTTCCGGGAATAATGGCTTTCGTCCGCGAGCTCGTCGCTCCATGCGACAGCTACGGCATCGTCTCCGCGGGCGAGAGCCGCGACAGCGGCCCTCGCCTCTTCGTCCACGGTGACGCACCCGCAGACCGCCGCAAGCACTGCGGCGACGGAAAGAATCGAAAGCCGATCCATCCGCGAAACCATGCCGTCAGTTCGTCTGCTTTATGACAACGGGCTCACGACCGCCATACGTCACGTCGCGCCAGTTGGACGAATCATGGTTGACCTTGATGCCGCGGGTCATGGCGGCTTCCGCGTAGCCCTGGGCGACATTAGCCCTGAGCGCCTCGACGGAGCCCCACTTCTCGATGCCCTCGGCGCTCATCTCAAGAGCGATTTCGAACACCGCTCCTGGCTGAACGTTAATGGTTCCGGTGAAAGGCTCCATCCAGGCGCGCGATACCTTGATCTGGTGGAGTCCCGGCGTCGCGGCGAACTGGCTGGGTGCAGAGCCGAGAATGGCACCGTCAAGCTCGACCGTCGCGCCGCCGACGACCTTGCGCAGCTCCTGGAGCTGCTCGCCGGAGACGCCCTTCGTCTGGCTCTCGAGCGCGGCGATCACACGGTCGATCGTGGTAGACACCGTGAACGCGACAAGGCCCTGTCCCTCGGCGGGCTTGCGCCAACGCGACGACTTCTGCGCCACGACGGGCGTCACCTGCGCGACCCACTTGTCGAAAAGCATCTGGTAATATCCCATGGGATCGTCACCGTCAGCGCCGAGAATGGGCATCTGAATGGCAGGCAGAAGAACGCTGTCGACGCTCGCGCCGGTCGCATCCATGATCTTGAGCGTCATCCGCAGCATGTAGTTCTTCGCCGGCTGCCCGCCGATGTTGCGCGCCATCGCGCGCGCGTCGACGATCGTCGCGGCGGCGATGTAGTCGCAGCCAAGCATCTGTGCCACGCGAGGCACGGATCCGCCGGTGAAGATTCCGGGGACAAGTCCCGTCTTTTCCTCGTCGGCCGTCACCTTGTAGCGACGGAAGGTGTCGGCGACCTGCGCCGAGTCCATCACCGCGAAGCCTTCGATCTCGGCGAGCGCCGTCGCAAGACGGTCGCGAACGCCGTCTACCTCGTCGTCCATCCCCGGAACGCGCGTGCGGTTCTGCACGAACACGGCGATCTTCTTGAGCTCGGAGCTCTGCTGCTGCCACTCGACAGTCTCGACAACCGTCGTCGTCACGTTCTTTACGACTGTCGTCGTAGTCGTCGCCTGCTGTGCAAAAGCCGCGAAGAGACCCGCCGCGAAAGCGGCCGCCATTAGATGTTTCATAAAGCGTCGTCCTTTCCTGAAATGTCAGAAATACCAGTTGATAATCGGCAGAAACGGAATGTCGTTGTCCTGAATGACGTTCACGACGCCGACCTGGACACCGTACATCTTCCGCGTCACGTTTATGACGCCAAGCTGCCAGCCGCGGAATACGTCGGTCGTGTTCACGACGCCGATTTGCCAGCCGTCGAAGTTCTCAACCCAGTTCCAAACTCCGACTTGCAGTCCCTTTACGTCCCAAAACCCAGGAGGCAAGCCAACTGGCGTTATGATGTTGATTGAAAGCGGGGTGTAGCTCCGCATGACTTCGGAGGGAGGGTTCTTGCCCTCGATGTAGAGGTTGGCGTCGGCTCCGAACGCGACGGCGGACACCGCCACAGCGGCGGCAAGCAAAAGATTCTTCATCTGCTTCAAGCTCCTTTCGTGGTTTACTACGGACGGTATTATACCAAATCCAGAGGCCTGACGCAAAACAGAACGTGCTACCGCACCACAAAGTTCACCATGCGCTTCGGAACGGCGACGACCTTGACGATCGTCTTCCCCTCGAGGAACTTCGCGACGTCGGCGTTCGCCTTCGCGGCCGCCTCCATCTCGGCGGGCGTAGCCGCGAGCGGAACCGTGACGCGGCCGCGGAGCTTGCCCATGACCTGCACAGGGATCTCGATCTCGTCCTCGACGAGCGCCGAGGGGTCGAACTTCGGCCAGGGCTCGTACGCGAGCGACTTGTCGTGGCCGAGGAACTGCCAAAGCTCTTCGCCGAGGTGCGGCGCAAACGGGGAGAGGCAGAGCACGAACTTCTCAAGATATTCCTTGGGCAAGCCGCCCGCCTTGGCAAAGTCCTCCGCCTCGTTCACAAACACCATCATCGCGGAGATGCCGGTGTTGAAGTTCATCGTCTCGAGGTCTTCGCCAACCTTCTTGACCATAGCGGCAAGGCTCTTCGCCTCGGCCTTGGTCATCGCACGATCGACGACAGGCGTCTCGGTGACGAGGCGGTTGGCGCGCTTGAGGAAGCGATACACGCCCTCGACGCCCTTGGTGGACCACGGCTTCACGGCCTGCAGGGGCCCCATGAACATCTCGTAGAGGCGAAGCGAGTCTGCGCCGTAGTCGCGGATCACGTCATCGGGATTGACGACGTTCTTCAGGGACTTCGACATCTTCGCGGGGAACTCGGTGAGCTCCTCCATCTCGCCGCCTTCTTCGGCGCCCCAGGGCTTGCCGTCGCGCCACTCGATCTTGTCCATCGGAACGAGAACGCCGCGCTTCGTCTTGTAGGCGAGCCCGAGGATCATTCCCTGGTTGACGAGACGCTGGAACGGCTCCGGCGTCGGGACGAACCCGAGGTCAAAGAGGACCTTGTGCCAGAAGCGCGCATAGAGGAGATGCAGAACCGCATGTTCCGCGCCGCCGACGTAGAGATCGACGGGGAGCCACTTCTTGAGAAGCTCGGGGTCCGCGAAGCATTTGTCGTTAGTCGGGTCGATGTAGCGGAGATAGTACCAGCAAGACCCGGCCCACTGAGGCATCGTGTTCGTCTCGCGAATGCCCTTCTTCCCGGTCTTCGGATCGACGACGTTCACCCACTCGGTCGCCTTTGCGAGCGGCGGCTCGCCTGTCCCGGTCGGCTTGTAGTCGGCGAGCTCGGGGAGCGTGAGCGGCAGGTCTTTCTCGGGAACGAGCGTGTTCGTGCCATCCTCCCAGTGGATCACCGGGAACGGCTCGCCCCAGTAGCGCTGGCGCGAGAAGAGCCAGTCGCGGAGCTTGTACTGCGTCTTCGCCTTGCCGACGCCCCTTTCCTCGAGCCACTTGATCATCGCTGGGCGCGCGTCCTCTACGGAGAGTCCGTTGAGGAAGCCCGAGTTCACCATCACGCCAGTCGCGATATCGGTAAAAGCCTCGCTGCCAGTGTAGGGAACGCGAGAATTCAACTCCGATTCATCCGAAGCCTTCGCTAACGCTCCAGCATTTCCAGAAGGCGCAGCGTTAGCGGAGCCCTCGGACTTTTCGGAGTTAACTTTTCCAGCCGGCGCCACGACCTGGTAGATCGGGAGGTTGAACACCTTCGCAAAATCAAAGTCGCGCTCGTCGTGCGCGGGAACGGCCATGATCGCGCCGGTGCCGTAGCTTGCGAGAACGTAGTCGGAGATGAAGATCGGGAGCGCATCGCCGTTCACCGGGTTGACACCCGCGACGCCTTCGAGCTTCACGCCCGTCTTCTCCTTGTTGAGCTCCGTGCGCTCGAGGTCGCTCTTCGAGGCGGCCTTTTTCTGGTAGGCCTTCACGTCGTCGGCGTTCTTGATCGTGCCGTCCTCGAGCCATTTCGCGACAAGCGCGTGCTCTGGCGAAAGCACCATGTACGTCGCGCCGAAAAGCGTGTCGCAGCGGGTGGTGTAGACGGTTATCTTTTCGTCGGCGCAAGCGCCGCCTGTCAGGACACCAAAGTCAACCAGCGCGCCGGTGGACTTGCCTATCCAGTTGCGCTGCATCTCCTTGATGCCCTCGGGCCAGTCGAGCGTGTCGAGATCCCTGAGAAGCCGCTCGGCGTACTCGGTGATCTTGAGCATCCACTGGCGCATGGGCTTCCTGATGACCGGATGGTTGCCGCGCTCGGACCTGCCGTCGATCACTTCTTCGTTCGCGAGCACCGTGCCAAGCGCGGGGCACCAATTGACCGGCACCTCTGCGACATAGGCAAGCCCCTTCTTGTAGAGCTGCTCGAAGATCCACTGCGTCCAGCGGTAGTACTTGGGATCGGTCGTGTTGACCTCGCGGTCCCAGTCGTAGCTGAAGCCGAGCGAGCGAATCTGCTCGCGGAAGCGGTCGACGTTCTTCTTCGTCGTTATCGCGGGGTGGGTGCCGGTTTCGACGGCGTACTGCTCGGCGGGAAGGCCGAACGCGTCCCAGCCCATCGGATGAAGGACGTTGAACCCCTTCATCCTCTTGTAGCGGCAGAGGATGTCCGTCGCGGTATATCCCTCGGGATGGCCGACGTGCAGCCCTGCGCCCGACGGATACGGGAACATGTCGAGGCAGTAGAATTTCTCGCCAGGAGCGGCTGAGTCTGTCTTGAAAGTCTTGTTTTCGAGCCAGTGGCGCTGCCACTTCTTCTCGATGGCTGAGAAATTGTATTCGCTCATTACTGCTGCTTCTGATCTTCGGCGTGTGCGGCGATCGCTTTCTCGATTAGCCCAGACACGTCGTTGGTCGCCGCAGCGACGCCGGCCTTTACGGCGTAGTAAATTGCCTTGTGCGAAGAGCTGCCGTGCCCGATGATGACAGCGCCGGGAACGCCCAGCAGGGGCGCACCGCCATAGATCTCGGGGTCGAGCTGCTTCTTGAGCGCACGGAACGCGCCCTTCAGGAGGAGCGCTCCAAGAACGCGCCACGGCCCGCGGAAGCACTCGCGCTTGAGCCAGTAGCCGATGGCCTTCGCGATTGACTCGGTCGTCTTGAGAACGACGTTGCCGACGAAGCCGTCGCACACCGCGACGTCGATCTGGCCCTTGTAGAGGTCCTTGCCCTCGATATTGCCGACGAAGTTGAGGTCCTTCACCTCCTTGAGGAGCGGGAAGGTCTGCTTCGTCATCTCGTTGCCCTTGCAGTCCTCGGTGCCAATCGAGATAAGCCCGACGGCAGGAGTTGTGCGCTTCAAGACGGCCTTCGAGTAGGCGTTGCCCATGATTGCGAACTGGACGAGCCACTCGGGGTGGCAGTCCATGTTCGCGCCCGCGTCGAGGACGAGAAGCGGACGCTTGGGCGTCCTGTTGGGCATTACAGTCGCAATCGCCGGACGCTTGACGCCCGGGATTCGCCCAAGGGTCAAGATTGCGCTCGTCGCGACGGCACCGGAGTTGCCCGCCGAAACGAACGCGTCGGCGCGGCCTTCCTTGACGAGGCGCATCGCGACGTTGATCGAGCAGTCCTTTTTCTTGCGGACGGCGTCGACTGGCGATTCGTCCATCTCCGCGACGTCAGGCGCATGGACGATCTCGAGAGAGCCGCGCTCGATCGCGAGCTGCGCCGACTTCTTGAGGTCCTTGGGGAGCTTGTCGAGCTCGGCCTGTATCGGCGCGAGCTGCCCGACGAGCAGGACTTTGACGCCGGGAATCCCGACGGCGGCCTCAACCGCACCGACGACTATCTCGCCGGGGGCGTGGTCGCCACCCATTGCATCAAGAGCAATCCGCGTCATATGCGGAAATCCCCCGAAAGCGTCTTACTTCGCCGCAGCGGCGACCTTGCGGCCCTTGTAGGTGCCGCACTTGGGGCAGGCGCGGTGCGAACGGACGGCAGCACCGCACTCGGGGCAGGTGCCGATCTGGGCGAGGATGGGCTTCTCGAGGGAAGCTACACGCTCGCGTTTACGGCGCTTGGACACACGATTCTTAGGACTTGCCATGTTTTTCTCCTTGCTTGTTCAAATTATCGAGCACATTCCACCGATCGTCTGACGGCATTTCGACCGTCTGTTCGACTCCCGGGCAGGTCTCGTCGCAGACCGGGTATGTCGGTAGGGTGAGTATTATACTCTCTCTTAGCTCTTCCGTCAAATCGACCTCGGGGTTTTCCTCGCTGATTTCGAAGGATGCCGTGAAGTCCTCGACCTTGATCGTGTCGTCGAAATCCTTGCCGCAGCGGCTGCAAACGAGGTCGAAGTCCTGCTCAAGACGGCCTCTCACGAGAAGTTCCGAGCCAAAGACCTGGATATGGAGTACATAGCGAACGCCGCCGAACGGCTTCACGAACGGCTCATCGAGGTCTACGCAGTCGACTTCGCCCTCGATGGTCTCGCCCTCGGGGTCGACGCGCGACGTGTCTATTGTCAGTTTTGTCTCCATTGGCTGATATTATACCAAAAAACGGGACCAGTGATTGACCCTACAACCTGTAATTTCTCGATTTCCCCCTTCGCGCGGGTATGCGCACCGTCTTGATGATGAGCTTTGGCCGTCCTATGTGTGTTTGCCTTCCAGCGTGCGGCTTTGTTTCGGGCAACCGTGCTCGCCCACGAGAAATGGCCGATTCGCGCGTCCTTGCGACCGCTCGACATATACATATATGTCTTCGGGTCGCAGTCCTGCGCGACTCGTCTCATTTTCGTGGGTTCCGCCCGGCTTCGGCCCGAAACAAAGCCGCGCATGGCACCTCTGGTCGAGTTCGTCGCGTGGAGAGTGCCCTCGGCCTCGCTACCGTTCCTCGCGGCGATGCTCCCGCGACTTTCGCTCGCCATCCGCATCGTGATGCCGCGTCGCCGGAATACCGGCTCCTTGCCTCACTCGCGTCTGTCGGCGCAATCCGCGAACCGCATCCCCGCGTGTCACTCCGCTCAGCGCTCAGTCACTCTCCCCGCTTCCTCACCACATGTTAAACCCCTTCAAGCCATCCCAACAGACACTAACTGACATCTAACACACAAATAGGCGTTTTATAGGGGTTTCGCAGTGCCTGTCCCCAGATAGTCAATTAATACCATTTCTCCGCCTCGGAGAACAATGGTTTACCATCGGATCCAAGGGGGAAACGAGGTCTTGTAGAAAAAGATTCGTTCTCCGGCAGGTGCGTTTCCAAAGGGAAAATGTAATTATATCCTGCGATGGGAATACATAGCTCAAAAGATTGTTTTGGGTATCCAGCAGCAGAAATCACGGCGCCATGAAAAAATCCATCTGAATAATCAATATGCGTAGGAAGGAGCGACCCACTCGACGGAGTTGCAATCCAGACGATCATGTGCCAGCCTTGTTCGCCGTCCACTGCAAAGTGGCCATCTGAATCCGTTACTGTTTCCTGTCTATACCGTCCGGCAACCACCGTGACTTTTGCGCCAGCAACGGGTTTGCCTGTGTCACTGCCTATGACCGTTCCTTGCGTTGCGTAAATATGCTGGCGCTTGTGTGGAACGGGAAGGAATAGACATCCTCCTGTAAATGGGGAGACACCCCTTTGGCGTTGCCCTTTTTATCGCCCATTTTGATGTTTTCTTTCACTTTCCTCGTTCTCAACGGCGTTGGGCATATTATAGCGGAACTGCCATGCTAAAATCAAGCACAGTGAAATGAGATTATGGCGCGGACGAAATCGCATATCCCCCTGCCGAAGTCAGCCCGAAGGGGCGGCTACGCGTGGGGCGCATTTGCCGCGGACAAGGTTAAGCGAGCTGACGGGACGGCGGCGAGCGCAAATGCTGCGAAGAAAAACGCGCCTTGTGGAAGGTGAGGCAAGGGACGAAGGGTCGAGTGCCGAACTGAGCGACATGCAACGACGCGGTTCGTCGGATGCGCGGCGAGACACGTCGCAAGGCGAGGAGGTGTATCCACCGACGAAGCATTGCGGCGCGTATCGCCGCGAAGACGACGGGAGCGGCGGCGCAGGGAGCGTGAGAGAGGCCGAGACCCCGAGCACCGCGCCGAACTCCCGAGGGTGCCAAGCGCGGCCACGGTCGGGGCCGCAGCGGGGCGGAACCCGCGAAAATGAGACGAGTCGCGCAGGACTCGACCCCGACGGCGTATATGTATACGCCGAGTGGGTCGAAGGACGCGCGAATCGGCCATTTCTCGCGGGCGAGCACCGTTGCCCCGACCGTGGCCGCACGTTGGAAGGCAAACCAGCACGAGACAACACAGGACAGACAGCGAGCACCATAGCCGAACCGCCGCCAAAACTCCCGCGCCACCGCCTTGCGGGTAAAAAAATCGACCGCGGCAGATGCGCCGCGGCCGGTTTTTCATCCGTTGTGACGGCCGTTAGTCGGCCATCGGGCGGACCTTGCCTTCCTTGATGCGCTTCTCGACGACTTCCGCCGCGATGTTCTTCGGGACGGGCTCGTACTGCTTGAAGATCATCGTGAACGAGCCGCGGCCCTGGGTCACGGTGCGGATCGCGTTCGAGTAGCCGAACATCTCGCCGAGCGGGACCGTCGCCTTGAGGAGCTTGACGCCCGCGCGGTCCTCCATGCCCTCGATGCGCCCGCGGCGCTGGTTGATCGAGCCGTTCGCCGCGCCCATGTACTGCTCG
>CACZHC010000072.1 GCA_902780865.1 uncultured bacterium | reverse complement strand
AATGAAATGCTCGCGACAAGCGCGGCTGTTGCTATGAGAGTTTTCGTGTTCATGACGCGGATATTTTCGCAAATACCCGCCTGTCAAGCAACTACTCACTTGGGTAATTCGGATGTTGCGCGTCAACGCGCTTCATTCAGCAGATTTCCCGCCTAAATGGAACCGACGGCTGCGCGCCAACGCGCGTCACGGAAATCGCAGCGGCCTTTTGCCCGAAGTCAATGGCATCTTCTACCAACCAACCCTCGGCAAGTGCGACGGCGAATGCACCGTTGAACGTATCGCCGGCAGCAACGCAGTCTACGGCCTTGACGGGGCGGCACGGATAGAGCTTCCCCGTGTCAGCGCAATAGCAGCCCTTTGAACCCATCGTAATGACGACATGACCGACACCAAGCGCCTTGAGCGCCTCTGCGGCGGTCTTAGCAGACGCAACATCCGTTACCTTGACGCCTGTCAGTATTTCGGCTTCCGTCTCGTTGGGCGTAATCCAGTCTACATGCGAAAGAAGTTCTTTGGAAAGCTTTGCCGCAGGAGCAGGATTGAGCACGACAGTCGTGCCCGACGCGTGCGCGCACGCCGCAGCAGCCGCTACAGTAGGAATAGGCGTCTCAAGCTGCATGAGAAGAACCTTGGCCTGGGTGATGTCGTCCAAGAAAGGAGAGATGTCGTCGACGGAAAGCGTGCCGTTCGCGCCAAGCGCGACGGAAATTACGTTCTGCCCCTTTTTATCGACGAGGATAAGCGCCGTTCCAGAGGCGTTTTCACGATCGATGACGAGCTTTGGGACGATCCCGTCGCGACGAAGCCTGTCGGCAGTCTCGTTGCCGAAAACGTCGTCACCGACTTTGGCAATGAACTCGCAAGTTTCGGGAGTGCCTGAAAGCCGCGCCACGGCAACGGCCTGGTTCGCGCCCTTCCCGCCGGGGTGCATCTTGAAGCTGCCGTCGCAGATAGTCTCGCCCGGAACAGGGAGATGGTCTGCGGTGATCACCATGTCGGTGTTTGTGCTGCCGAGAACGATGATTTCCTTCATCTTCAAACCCTCCTTTGGAAATTCCTCACGAACCGGCCTTGACGAGAAGCGCAAGGCCGACGACAAAGAGGACAATCATCGCGAAATTCATTATGGACGACTTCCTGGGCGCGCCCGCGAACTCCTTCCAGACGAGAATCCCCCAGAGCGCCGAGACGAGCGTCGCGCCCTGGCCAAGCGCATACGAGATCGCCGCTCCTGCGGTACCGGCAGTGACGAACGATAGAAGCGTGCCAGTGGCCCAGATGCACCCGCCGAGGATTCCGACGAGATGGACGAGCATCCCGCCCTTGAACCACTCCGAGCCCTTCACGGGCTCGCCCGAGACGGGCTTTTTCATCATGATCGTGTTGAAGACGAAGTTGGAAGCGAGAACGCCAAGCGTAAACACAAAGAACGCGGCATACGGCGTCATCTTGCCGCCTGCCGGCGCAGGATTGGCGAAACCCATGTCGACGACGCGGTTCACGAGCGGCGAGAACCAGCTCATGAGAAGGCCCGCGCAGACGGCGAGAAGAAGCCCCTTCTTGACGCTCGACGAATCGGACGCACTTCCGGCGGCGTTCTGCTTCGCCTTGAAAGCGAGCGCGTTGCAGATGATAGACGCGACGATGATTGCAAGTCCCGTCCAAATGAGCCAGGGATTTCCCTTGCCGTCGACAAACCAGTTGGCTACAGTGCCGCCAACGAGGGCAAGCCCGACTCCGACGGGAAACGCGACCGACATTCCCGCGACGGCGATCGCCGCGGAAAGCAGGATGTTCGAGGCATTGAAGACTATGCCGCCGAGGAAAGGCCATATCCACTGCGAGGCGGAACTCGTCTTGAGGTTCTCGGCAAAGCTCCACGCGCCGCCGCCAAGGGAGCCCATCGTAAAGCCGGCGAGGAGCGCGAAGATGACAAGACCGAGGACATAGTCCCAGTAGAACAGCTCGAATCTCCATGTCTTGCCGGCAAGCTTCTGGGTATTCCCCCAGCTTCCCCAGCAAAGCATCGTCACGACACAGAGCATTACGGCAGTTGCGTAGTCGGAACAGTAGTACATTTCAATTACCTTCCTTTTATCTCAATGAAGAAATTATTTTGATGTTGCAATTCTACCACTTTGCCGTAGAAGAGGCAATTACTCATATGGGTAGGCCAAGACCGCAAAAGCTGCACTCATCGCAATTGCCCTGCCCATGGTCTGTGACTCCTATAGTTTAGATGGAGAGAAAGACATACCGGCCAGTGCGACCGCGACAATCGCAGGAAGAGCCGCAATCGCCGCCACAGCAACGTACGCCCACGGTATCGCACCGCCAGCGGCAAGGGCGTTTGAAAGGCAGTAGTTTCCAGCAAACGGCAGGAATGCGGCGGCAAGAACCGCACACACGGCGCTCGTGGCGTTTATCTTGAGATGCGTTGCGGCAGCTGTCGCCGCCATTGCGAAAAACGCAGCCGGCACAAAGAGCAGCGCAATGGCAGGCAGCAGCCTTGCGAGCGACACATCAGGACGGTAGAAAAGCGAAGCAATGGCAATGAAAAGCGCAGTCACAAACGCAGAGAGCGCGAACCTGAATCGGAAAAAGCGGTTTAACACCGCGCCGACAACGTACGGAAGCACAATGCTGGCGACACCACACGCGTAGGAAACGCCCCAAAGACGCGGGATGTCGCCAGTCTTGCGCGCAACCGCGGCACCAATGACGGCGCCATTCACTATGACAGCCGTGACGGAGCCGAGAACAAGCGCGAAAAGCGCGAACGCGGCGTATGCGCCGCAGGCCTTCGCCAAGAAAAACTGGATGCGCGAAACGGGATGCGAGAGCGCTACGGCGGCAGTCCCGCTCTCGAACTCGCGGCGCACGGAACGCGCGGCGCCGACGATCACGAACAGCAGGCCGCCGACAAAGAGCGCAGAGAGCCCTGCATCGCGCGCCATGCGCGACGGCTCGCCAAACTGGTGGTAGTGGAACGCGGGCGCAAACACGGCGAGCGCGAGCGACGCCGAGAGAACTAAAAGCGACAACGGCTCTGCGAGAATTTCGAGAGCCGTCGTCTTTGCTATGGCGATGAAGCGCCTCACTGCCCCCAGCCGCAGCCGCCACAGAAGAGCGGGAGATGCAGGTCCTGCCAGAAATAGTACCAGCCAAGGAGACCCATCGTCACGCACGCGGCGAGCTGGAAGATGATGCTCGTGATGTTGGTGGCCTTCGAAACGTCGGGAATCGCGTTCGCAGGCACCTGCGCCGCGGCGGAAACAGCAGGGACGCCGCCGGCCGCGGGCATGTCGGGAATGTCGGGGATGTCGGCCACGGCGTCGCCTTCGGCAGGCGCAGCGGCGGCAGGGGCCGCCGTAGCGGTCGCACCGGGCTTCTTGATGCCGAACTTGCCCGTCGGACGAACTGTGCCGGGACGCGCGATCTTGAGCGTCTTGCGCTGAGTGAGCGTCGGCGAAGGCGCGGCAGCCGCAGGTTCGGCCGGCGTTTCGGCAACAGGTTCTGCCGCAGGGGCAGCCGCTGCAGGCGCGGACGTTGGTGGCTTCGCTATCGCGTCGGGACGCTTGATGCGGATCGTCTTGATCGGGGCCGCCTCATTCTGCACGGGCGCCACGCCAAGCGCGTCGGAAAGCGAAATGCGAGCCGTCCTCGACTTGGACGCCTGCTTCTGGGCCTCGGTGAGGTCCTGGTCGGCGATGATGCCGGTCTTGCGGAGAATCGCCTGCTGCGGTATTTCCTGGGTGACGCCCTTGAGCTTCTGCGTCACCGACTTGAGCTGCTCCATCGCCCCGCCCTGCTGCTGTTCGGCAGAAGCGGCTGCAGCCTCGCTCTTGGCGGCTGGGGCCTGGGTAGGAAGCTTCAACCCAGGGCGAACGGCAGGCTTAGCCATGCCTGTAGCGCCGATGGTTGGCTTCCTTATGACAGGCTTCAGCTTTAGGGTGGAAGCGCGCGGCCTCGCGATCGGATTCGCGGGCGGCGGTTCAGAACCTGCAACAGGTTTCACGTTATCGTCAGCCATGTTTCACCTCCGTACCTTAAAAATCGTCAGACCGACATCACTTCGGCTTCCTTGGCCTTGAGCTCGGCGTCGATCTTGGCGATGCCGTCGTCGGTCGCCTTCTGGATCTTGTCGAGCCCCTGCTTCATGTCGTCTTCGGAAATCTTCTTGTCCTTCTCGAGCTTCTTCACGGCGTCGTTCGCGTCGCGGCGGACGTTGCGCATCGCGACCTTCTGGGCCTCGGCCTGGGTCTTCGCGACCTTGACGATCTCCTTGCGGCGCTCCTCGTTGAGCTCGGGAACGGTGATCCTGAGGACCTTGCCGTCGGTCTGGGGCGTGACTCCGATGTTGGCGGCGAGAATCGCCTTGTTCATCGCGTCGAGCACCGTCGGGTCGAACGGGGCGATCTTGATCTGGCGCGGCTCGGGGGTCGAGATCGTGCCAAGGTTCTTGATCGGCGTCGGGCAGCCGTAGTAGTCAACCTTGATCTGGTCGACCATCGCGGGGCTCGCCTTGCCAGTGCGCAGACCTGCAAACTGCGACTTCAGAGTGTCGAAGCTCTTGCCGATCTTCGTTGTCGCGTCGTTCAAAACTTCCTGTACCGTTTCCATCTTTTTTACTCCAGTCTTTTCTACTTTAAACTTCAAACGCTGAACTTCAACTCACCACCGTGCCGATTGTCTTGCCGCGCACGACGCCCTCGAGCGCCTTTGGGTCGAAGAAGTCGAACACGACGATCGGGATGTTGTTGTCCATGCAAAGCGCAAAGGCGGCAGAATCCATGACCTTAAGCCGCTTCTCAAGCGCAGTCTCGTACTTGAGCGAACCGTACTTCTTCGCAGTCGGGTCCTTCTTGGGGTCGGCGGTGTAGATGCCGTCGACCTTCGTCGCCTTGAGAAGCGCGTCCGCGCCGATTTCGCTCGCCTTGAGCGCGGCCGCGGAGTCGGTCGAGAAATACGGGTTGCCGGTGCCGCCGCCGAAGATCACGACGCGACCCTTCTCGAAGTGCCTGAGAGCGCGGCGCTGGATGAAGGGCTCTGCGAGCTTCGGCATCTCGATCGCGGTCATCACGCGCGTCGGCACACCGATAGACTCGAGCGCGTTCATCATCGCGAGCGCGTTGATGATCGTCGCGAGCATTCCCATCGAGTCGCCAGTCACGCGGTTCACGCCCTTCCCCGCGCCTGTGAGCCCGCGGAAGATGTTGCCGCCGCCGAGGACGATGCCGACTTCCACTCCCATCGCGTGGATTTTCTTGATGCGCTCGGCCATAAAAGCGAGATTCTTCGGGTCGATGCACTCGCCCGTAGACTTGTTGCCGAGCACTTCGCCGGACAACTTCAGCAGAATCCGGCGATACTTGACTTTGCAAGAAGATTTCTTCACGCCGTAAATTATATCAAAAATCCATTCGCGCGGCAATAGAAGCGCGGACGATTTCGGGCACGGTCACTGACCTATGGCAAGGCGCGTGGCAAGGCGCTCGGGAAGCCCCGCGCGGCGTATGCGCCCCTGGGCAGCCTCTATGTCGTATTCAAGGCGACGATAGGTGATCTTTCGCCCTTTGGGATCGTAGATGACATACGAGGCGCGAGGATCACCGTCGCGCGGCTGGCCGACTGAGCCGACGTTCACGAAGTACTTGCGGCCGATCGGCAGCGTGAAGTCCTGAGCGTCGATGCGGAAGACACCGTTCATCGACTTCTCGTAGATCATCGGGCAGTGCGTGTGGCCGTGGAAGCATATCGGGGTAAGCTGCCTGAGGAAGTTTGCCTCGGCCTGCAGGTTGTCGAAGACGTACCCGAAGTTCTCGGGCCTGTCCATCGTGGAGTGGACGAGAGTAATGCCCATCTGCGTGTGCGTGAACGGCAGGTTCTTGAGCCAGTTTATCTCGTCCTCCGACAGCTGCCCGCGCGTCCACTCGACGACAGCCGCGGCCGCCGGGTTGAAATCGTCGAGGTTCTGCTGCGACGACACGTAGTAGTCGTGGTTGCCGACGACTACGGGGCAGCCGAGAGCACGGACGATCTCCATGCACTCGTGCGGACAGGCGTTGTAGCCGACTACGTCGCCGGTGCACAGGAAGTCCGTCACGCCCTGCGAGCGGCAGTCGTCAAGGACCACGTTCAGCGCTTCCAGGTTGGCGTGTATGTCGCCGAGTATGGCTATGAGTCTTGACATCACTTTGCGAGCAATGCGCTTGCTATCTGAAGGTCTTCTACGGTCGTTATCTTGAAGTTGGGAGCCCTGTTCTCGTATATGCGGACAGTTCCGCCCGCAAGCTCCACCGCCTGGCAGTCGTCGGTGACTTCGTTCTTGCCAAGGGCCTTGTAGGCGTTCGCGAGGACGCTGAACTGGAACGCCTGCGGCGTCTGAACGGCCCACAGCTTCTCGCGGTTCTCGGTTCCCGCGACCGCCGTGCCCTTCTCGACGCGCTTTACGGTGTCGGTCATGCGGCGGCCTACCGTCGCGGCGCCCACTCGCTTGGCAAGCTTGACAACCTCCGAAATGACGTCGGGCGTGACGCAGGGACGGGCGCCGTCGTGGACAACCACCTGGCGAGTGTCGACGTCGCACGCGGCGAGCCCGGCCTGCACCGACTCCTGGCGCTTGTTGCCGCCGGGGACAATCGCAATCAGCTTGGAGATGCCGAACATCCTCGCCACGGCCTTCGCGGCGACCTGCTGCTCCTTGCGGACGACGAGGACGATCCTGTCCACGTCGGGGCACCTCTCGAACGCGAGAAGCGACCATGCGACGACAGGCTTGTTGCCAAGACTCAGGAAAGCCTTGTCGGTACCCGCTCCCATCCGCTCGGACTTTCCGGCGGCCACTATTATCGCAGTCGTCATACCATGTTCCTCCCGCAGCATTTTTTGAATTTCTTGCCCGAGCCGCAAGGGCACGGGTCGTTGCGACCTACAACAGGCTGGACACGGGCCGCCGTCGCGCCGGGCATCTGCGCAGGTCCATTCGGGACCGCGGCCGGAGGACGCGACATCATCGAGGCGAACACGTCGCCAATCGTCTTCGAGCCCGAGGGCGCGGCCTTCGGGGCCCCTTCCGCCGCCTCGCGACGTCCCTCGCGCTCGCTGTCCGTCACGGTGATTTCGTCGGCGTTTGTGCGAATCTTCGCAACGCCGGCCGCCGCGAGCATACGCTGCATGCGAGCCGCGGTAGCGCTCCTGAACTCGGCAGAGACGACCTTTGTCTTTATCGTCGCGATAAGCGTCTCGAACATCGAGAACGCCTCTTTCTTGTATTCTATCAGCGGATCGCGCTGGCCATACGCGCGGAGGTTCACGCCCTGTCGGAGATCGTCCATCGCCCTGAGGTAGTCCTGCCATTCGCGGTCGATGACCTGGAGGAACACGCCGCGCTCCATAAACGGAAGCATCTCCTGGTCCTCGCCCGCGCACTTCGCCTCATACGCCTCCGCGACGCGCTTGTAGACGAGATCGCCCGCAAGACCCGGCGTGCCCATGAGCGGACGGAGCTCTTCTTCGGAAACCGACACGGGGAACGTGACGCCGAGCCAGCTCATGAAGTCCTCGATGGAACCGTCCTTCGGGCTGAAAAGGTAGCGCTCCGCCTGCGACTGGACGAGATCGTTCGCGACGTCGAGGACAAGCCCGTGCACCGACGCGGGGTCGCCCATTAGCACCTTGCCGCGAAGCTCGTAGATGATCGTGCGCTGCTTGTTCATCACGTCGTCGTACTCAAGCGTGCGCTTGCGGACGGCGAAGTGCTGCTGCTCGACGCGGCGCTGCGCCGTCTCGACGGACTTGTTGAGCCAGCGGTGCTCCATCACCTCGCCTTCCTGGAGGCCGAGCTTCTGCATTATGCCTGAGATCCTCTGCGAGCCGAAAAGGCGCATCAGCTGGTCTTCGAGGGAGATGAAGAACTGAGAGGAGCCGGGGTCGCCCTGGCGCGAGCAGCGGCCCCTTAGCTGGCGGTCGATGCGCCGCGACTCGTGGCGCTCGGAACCGATGACGTGAAGGCCGCCGACCTCGGGAACGCCAGGCCCAAGCTTGATGTCGGTGCCGCGGCCCGCCATGTTAGTCGCGATCGTGACTGCACCGCGCTGGCCCGCGAGCGCGACGATCTCGGCTTCGCGAGCGTGGTTCTTGGCGTTCAAGACCTCGACGGTGCCGAGGAGGATCGGCTGGCCCTTCGCATGGCGCTCGGCGACGTCGGCGATGATCGCCTTGAACTTCTCGCGCTGGGTGCGGTAGATCTGGTCGTTGCCGTCGATGCGGTTCACCGGCTTGTTCGTCGGGATCGAGACGACGTCGAGCTTGTAGATCGACTTGAATTCGCTCGCCTCCGTCTCGGCGGTGCCGGTCATGCCGGCAAGCTTCTTGTAGAGTCGGAAGTAGTTCTGGATCGTAATCGTCGCGAGCGTCTGGGACTCCTTCTCGATCTCGACGCCTTCCTTTGCCTCGACCGCCTGGTGAAGACCGTCGGACCAGCGGCGACCGGGGAGGACGCGGCCCGTGAACTCGTCGACGATGTAGACGTGGTTTTCCTGCACGACATAGTCGACGTCGCGCTCGTAGAGGCAGTATGCGCGGAGAAGCTGGTCGACGACGTGCACGCGGTCGGACTTCTCGACGAACGCAGACTGCGTGTCGCGGCGGCGCTCGAGGCGCTCCTGTTCGGTGAGCGACGTGTCGCCGTCGATCGCGCTCATCTCGGCCGCGAGGTCGGGGAGGACGAAGAGCTTCGGGTCCTCGGGGCATATCTTCTCGCAGCCCTTGTCGGTAAGCGAAACCTCGCGCGTCCTCTCGTCGATCGTGAAGTAAAGCTCCTCCTTGAGCTCGCGGGCATGCTCCTTGCGCATCTCGGAGAGCATCTGCAGCTCGACGTCCTCGTGCATCTTGCGGACGTCGGCGTCCTCGAGGAGGTGCATGAGCTGCTTGTGCTTCGGCATCGAGTGGTAGACCTGGTATATCTTGTCCTTGACGAGCTCGACGTCGCCCGACGCAAGCGCCTTCTTCGCCTCCTGGATGAAGTCGTTGCACTGCGCCATCTGGACGCGCACGATCGACGAGACGAGCGGGTTCAGGTTCTGGTAGATGTGCGAAGTCGAGAGCGTCGCAGGGCCGGAAATGATTAGCGGCGTCCTCGCCTCGTCGATGAGGATCGAGTCGACTTCGTCGACGATTGCGAAGTTGTGGCCGTTCTGCACGACGTCCTCGGGCCTCTGCGCCATGCCGTTGTCGCGAAGGTAGTCGAAGCCGAACTCCGAATTCGTGCCGTAGGTGATGTCGCACGCATACTGGGCGCGCCTCTCCTCGGAATCCATAGAGTTCTGGATGCAGCCGACGGTGAGGCCGAGGAACTTGTAGAGGTGGCCCATCCACGCGGCGTCGCGGCGTGCGAGGTAGTCGTTGACCGTGACGAGCTGGACGTTCTTCCCCGAAAGCGCGTTCAGGTAGAGCGGCAGGGTCGCGACGAGCGTCTTGCCTTCGCCCGTCTGCATCTCGGAGATGTTGCCGCGGTGGAGGACAATGCCGCCGATAAGCTGGACGTCGAACGGGACCATGTTCCAGGTAAGCTGGTGGCCGCAGACGTCGGCTGTCGTGCCGCAGAGGTGGCGGCAGGCATTCTTCACGAGCGCGAACGCCTCGGGAAGGATGTGGTCCAGTGTCTCGCCCTTCGCAATGCGGTCCTTGAACTCCTGGGTCATGCGCGGATAGTCTTCGTCCGCGAAATTCTTGGCCTGGTATTCCCCTTCGATGCGATTGATCTCACGGACGATCGGCCAGAGCCTTTTAAGCTCCCGATCGTTCTTTGTTCCAAACAAAAACTTCAAAATGTTCATATTCCAACACATTATATCAAAAATTCTGGCGTAGCGGGGAAAAATGTCAGTACAACCCACCGTTTAGCGAAACGACCTGGCGCGTCAAATACGCCGCGCCGTCGGAAAGAAGATAGGAAACGAGCGACGCAACTTCCTCTGGCCTACCGAAGCGCTGCATCGGAATCGACTTCCTTGCGCTTTCCGCGGCCTCGGCGTCCATTGCGGCCGACATGCCGGCGTCAATGAAGCCGGGGGCGATTGCGTTCACGGTTATGCCGCGCGCTGCGACTTCTACGGCGAGCGACTTTACGGCGCCAACGAGCCCTGCCTTGGCCGCCGCATAGTTCACCTGGCCACGGTTTCCAGAGACGCCGGAGGCGGAAGAGACGGCGACGATCCTGCCGCGGATTCTCCCAAGGACCATCGGCATAAGGCACGGCTTCACGACATTGTAGAAGCCGTCGAGGTCCGTGCGCACGACGTCGTCCCACGCTTCGCCGTCCATCTCGGCGAAACCGCAGTCGCGGCACACGCCGGCGTTGAGCACGACGGCGTAGTACGGACCGTTTGCCGCGATGTCGGCGTCTATGGCCTTCTTCGCAGCGTCGCGGTCGGCGACATCGAAGACAAGATCGGTTCCGCCAGACTTCGCGGAATGGGTCACGACCGCGTAGCCCTCGGCGCGAAGGACGTCGGCGACGACCTTGCCGATGCCGCGGGAACTCCCGGTGACAAGCACTCGCTTCATAGCACCTTCCCCTCGTAATCGTCTGCTATCCTTACAATTCCCGCCGATGCGGAATATCCCGCGCCGAAGCCCGCGACGAGGACGCGCGAACCGGCAAGACGCGCGGCGTTGTGCGCGAGCGCAAGCGGCACGGAACAAGAGCCCGGGTTCTTCAGCTCATCGGGAATCGTCAATAGCTTCTCCTTCATTTCAAGCGCGTCGGCAAGCTGTCGCACCATGTACGGATTCGCCTGGTGCGGCGCAAAGAAATCGGGCGCGGGCGCGGAAGAGAGGAAGTCCTTGAGGAACTTCGACACTTCCGTGGCGACGAAGGAAAAGACCTTGAAACCGTCCATCTTTATAGGCCCGCCCGAAGCGCAGAGAAGCGCCTCGTCCTGGCGCGTGAGAAAGTCAAAACTGCTTGCGCCGCCGGGATTCGCGGAGACGACTGTCGCGGTGCAGGCGTCGGAGAATATCTTTCCCGTGGCATGGTCGTCCTCGTCCACCAAAGGAGACTGGACGTCGCCGTCGACGACGAGCACCTTCCCGCCCATGTCGACCGAGAGGCGGCCTGAGAGGTAGAGCGCGTACGGATAGGCGCTACACGCCATCTGGACGTCGAAAGCCGCGACCGTCGACGGAAGCCCGAGAGAGGCCGCGACGCGAACGGCAAGCGACGGAAACCTCTCGGGATTCGAGAAGGTCGCCGCGACTACTGCTACAACCCCGTTCGCGCCGACAGCGCGTGCTGACTTTGCCGCGAGGTCCACGAGCGATTCGCCGGAGCCGACAGCCGCGGCGACGCGCTCTACCACGACTTCGGGAACGGAAATCATATCAGGATGTCTTCGAGGTTCGGTATCTTCGCGGCAAGCCAGGAGTGGCAGGCGTCGAATATCTCCTGCGCAGTCGACCCAGGTGGAACGTTGTCTGGAACGCGCGCATACTCTTCGAGGTCTTCGCGCGAAAGGCGCGCGAGTATCTTGGAGATAAGGGGAATGTAGGTGGACGACATCGAAAGATGGTCGACGCCCATCGCCGCCCATAGGACGCCGACTATCGGATCGGATGCGGACTCGCCGCAGACGCCGACGGTGATGCCGGCGCGCTTCGCCGCCTCTATGGTCATTCGCACGAGCTTCAGCACCGCGGGATTCGTCGGCTGGTAGAGATGGGCGACCGACTCGTTTCCGCGGTCGGCGGCCATCGTATACTGCACGAGGTCGTTAGTGCCGATCGAGAAGAAGTCTACGTGACGCGCGAGCTCGTCGGCGTTGAGCGCCGCCGCCGGCACCTCGATCATCGCGCCGACGCGAACGGAGCGGTCGTAGGGGATGCCGTCCTCGTCGAGCTTCGCCTTGACGTCGCTAAGAATCATCGAGGCCGCGACGAGTTCGTCGATGCAGCTCACCATGGGATACATGATCGACACATGCCCGTAGACCGAGGCACGGAGTATGGCCCTAAGTTGCGTGCGGAAGACGTCACGGTGGGTAAGGAGATAGCGTATCGAGCGGTTGCCGAGGAAGGGATTCGACTCCTTCGAGGAAATGCCCCTCACGAGCTTGTCGCCGCCGATGTCGAGCGTGCGAATCGTTATCTCGCCGCCGTCGGAAAGGGTCGCGGCGAATTTCGCCGCATCGCGGTAGGCGACGAACTGCTCCTCCTCGGTCGGCTCCATCTCGCGGTTGAGCCAGAGGTATTCGCTGCGGTAGAGACCGATGCCGCGAGCTCCCTGCTCGCGAATGCCGGCGAGCGGAACGCCGGGGTGGATGTTGGCGAAGATCGGAACGTCGCCGCCGGACTTGAGAGTTCCGGCAGGCGCACCGCGAGTCGCCTCCTCCGTGAGCTCGAGCTGGCGTTCGACGAGATCGTTGAACTGGCGGATCGTGGCTTCGTCGGGATTGAGCGTGACGGCGCCGTTAGTGCCGTCGAGCAGCACGACTTCGCCAGGCTTCACGCGCGAAGTGATGTCGACAAGCCCCGTGACGGCGGGAATCGCAAGCGCCCTCGCAAGAAGCGCAACATGGCTCGTCGTGGAGCCGCCGTTGGTGGCGAAGCCGAGTACGAGCTCGCGCGGCAGCTGAACCGTCTCGGACGGGGTCAGGTCGTCGGCGACGACGATGGAAGGCGTCCGTATCTCCATGTGCGCGCCCGACGAGAAGCCGGTGAGCGAGCGCAAGATCCTTCGCTCGATGTCGTCGAGGTCGCGGACCCTCTCTCGGAAATACGGGTCGTTCATGCGCTCGAACTGGCGCCGCGCGCCGTTTGCCGTCTTGCGCACCGCCGCCTCGGCATTGAGCCTGTCGCGAATCACGTACCCCTTCGTTTCCTGCCTCAGCGCTTCGTCCTCGAGAATCATCAAGTGGCACTCGAACACACGCACGTCGCTGCGGCCAGTACGCTGGCGCAGTATCGATATGAGAGTCTCGAGGTCGCGTTTCGTCTCCACTACCGCGCGCTTTAGGCGCATCAGCTCGTCGTCGACGCGATCCCGCTCGATGAGGTATTCCGGGACGGGCACCTGGCCGTCGCCGCGATACACGAAGACAGGACCGGACGCGAATCCTCGCGCGGTCGCCAGTCCCGCAATCGTCGTCATTGGAGCCTTACTGCTCATCAGGTATGTCGAACTTGCGTCCGACGAGCGCCTCCAGCTCGTCAAGCACCTCCTTGGCCTGGGGGCCAGAGGCCGTGACTTTCAGCACGGTTCCGCACGTCGCCTCGAGCGTCATGAGCGCCATTATCGACTTGCCCGAGACGACGTTGCCGTCCTTCTCGACCTCGACGTTGGCGTCGTATCGGCTCGCGACCTTGGCGAAAAGCCCGGCCGGCCTGACATGCATCCCGTACCTGTTGAGCAGGGTTAGCTCTCTTGTTATCTTCCCTTCTGCCATGTTGCGTTCCCCTTTTTTACCGCTTGGAAAGAGCGACGTCCGCCCGCCGGCGAAGCCGCTCGGAAAGTTCACCTACCGGGTCGTGCCCGGCGATTATAAGCTTCTGCTGCTGCGCAGCCGTCTCCACGAGGTTCACGAGGTCGCGCCCCTCGCTGACCGGTATGATCGCGTGCGGCACGTCCACGCCGAGAATGCGCGTGAACAGGCGACGCTGCCCGACGCGGTCGATCTCGCCCTCGATGTCCTTGAGCCGCTTGAACGTCACTACGAGCTGGAGCCTCTTCTCGCCGCGCACCGCGTTTATGCCGAACACGTTCGCCACGTTCATTATGCCGATGCCGCGTATCTCCATGAAACCGGCAGTCGACTCGGACGACGACCCGTAGAGCGTGTCCGTGGCGACGTCCTTGCGTATGCAAGTAAGGTCGTCCGCGACAAGCGCGTGGCCGCGCTTTATGAGGCCGAGCGCCGTCTCGCTCTTGCCCATCCCCGGGTCGCCCTCGAAGAGGACGCCGATGCCGCACACCTCGACCATCGTGCCGTAAAGCGACGTCTTCGGGGCGCACAGCTTCTCGAAGACGAAGGCGCTGTTGTGCGATAGCTCCCTCGTCTTGAACGCCGAGGTCATCACTATGGCGCCGGCCTCCTCGGCGACGCGAACTTCGTCGCGGCGCGGCTTGTGGCCGTTCGTGTAGATGACGCAGGACGCCTTGTGCTCGAACAGCGAGCGAATGCGCGAGAGGCGCTCTCCGTCTTCCAGAGACCGCAGGTACGCGATCTCCGCATTGCCGAAGAGCTGAAGGCGCCCCCACGCGAAATGGTCGAAGAAGCCGGTGAGCGCAAGCCCCGGCCTGTTGACCATTGGTTCCTCGATCTCTCGGGAAAGCCTGTCGACACCCACGACAACCGAAAGGCGAAGCCTCTCCGCGCCGACTTTCAGGAAGTCGGCGAAGGTGAACTTCGCGGCCCGCGAGCTTGTGGATGTCGACGTTTTCCTCATCGCCTCCCCGATGTCAGTTCTTGGCCGACGCAGCGCGCTGCTTGCGGACGGCACCCTTGCGCGCCTTGACGCGCATCCTGAGAAGCTGGCGTTCCGCGCGCGCGGCCGCGGCGTCGATGACGCCCTTCCCGCTCTCGGAAAACTCCTTCGCGCCGACGGCGACTTCGCCGAGGCGGTTCGCGACGACTTCGGCCATGTACATGTGCTTCTTGACGTCGACGTCGATTACGATGGCGACCTTCGTCACCTTCGGAAATTTCTCTTTAAGCTTCGCCATGCGCGCTTCGGCGTATTCCTTGAGCGACTCGATCTTGACGTCGCTGTGCCTCATCGTGACTTCTATGCTCATGTTCTGTCTCCTTTCCTTTGGTTTCACAAATTAGTTTACATCCTGAACCCGTCGCCCAGGTATCTCGACTTGACCTCGGGGTCGTTGACGAGCTCGGACGTGCGGCCTTCCTTGAGTAGCCGCCCGTTGTAGACCATGTACGCGCGGTCGACGACCGACAGGGTTTCGCGCACGTTGTGGTCGGTGATTATTATGCCGAGCCCCTGCTTCGCGAGCCGTCTCACGATGTCCTGTATCTCGTTGACGCTCAACGGGTCGACGCCTGCGAACGGCTCGTCCAGCATGAGAATCGCCGGGTTCCTGACGAGGGCGCGCGCGATCTCGAGCTTGCGCCGCTCGCCGCCGGAGAGAGTATAGGCGGGCTGCCTCGCGACCTTCATGAGGTCGAACGGCGCGAGAAGCTCCTCGGCCCTCGCCTTGCGGTCCTTCCTGGACATGGGCAAGGTCTCGAGGATCGCCATCACGTTCTCCCACACCGTGAGCTTGCGGAAGATCGACGCCTCCTGCGCGAGATAGCCAAGCCCCTTCCTCGCGCGCATGAACACTGGAAGCCGCGTTATGTCCTCGCCGCGGAACACCACCTTGCCAGCATCCGGCTTGACGAGACCGACGACCATGTAGAACGTCGTTGTCTTGCCCGCGCCATTGGGGCCGAGAAGCCCCACGATCTCGCCGCACGAGCAGTCGACGTCCATGCCGTTCACGACGGTGCGCTCGCCGTAGGCCTTGACGAGACCATGGGCGCGAAGGTCCGGCTCGCGCACCTGGATCTTCTCAGCCGCCATCTCGTTCATGGCCTTTGTCACCATGTCTTCCATTAGTCCACCGCCTGCCTTATGAAACCTTCCATGCCGTCCGACACTCCGCCCTCGATGGTGATGGTCGAACCTTCCACCTCGACTTGCTCGGAGTCGAGCCAGAACGAGATCTTCCTGCCCTCGATCTCGCTGCGGCGATGCCCGCCGTCAACGAGCATTGCAGGAGACTCGGAATCGGCGTACATCGTGACGCGCCCGAGCGCCTTCACATACGAAGCGCGCGGACAGCTGCCGCTGCGCGTCCCGTTCGTCACCGTGACGGAACCGTCGGCAACGATGCGCTTTAGCGAGTTGGTGCCGTCGAGAAACGCGTACAGCCGGTCGGCCCCGAGCGCATACTCGGAGTCCGAGACTTTGACCGCGCCCTCGAAGAACACGACGCCATCGGTGCGATCGTAGTCAGTACGCATCGCAGTTATCTCGGCATCGCGCCTTGTGGCCTTGCCACCGTCGCCAATTATCATCTTCGTGTCGAACTTCTGGTCCTTGACCCTTATTCTCGTGTTTGAGTATATTGTAACGAATTCTTCCGAAAAAGAAAAGTAGATTCCGTCGCCTTCCACTTCGTTGCCGAGGTAGACTGCCTTGGCGTGGCCTTGCACCCAACCGGACTTGGTCACCCTGTCTATGACGCAGGCATCGGCCTCTACGCGGGCGTCTTCGACGCCGTTCGTCGTGAACTGCGCAACCACCACGTCTGCACCCCAGATCATCCCCGTATCAAGGAAAACCTGCGCCTTCTTTGCCGTCACCGACGCCTTCACCGAGCCGTCGGGATAGCGTTCGAACGGCAGGACCACGTCGCCGGCCGGCTCGTCAAGGCGCGCCACGCAAGATGTGTAGGCCGCCTGAAGGCGCTCGGCCTCGCGCGACAGTATCTCGCGCTTCGCGAGCCAGTCTTCCGAGTTGAACGCGAATGCGGCGAGCGGCGCCATCACGAGTGCTATCAGGAACTTCCTCAAACCGCGGGACTCCAATCGGCGCTCACGCGCCCTTCACGACCTTGTGGATGGCGAGGAGCGTCTTCCACAGCTTCTCGACTTCTGAGAACTTGATTGCGTTCGCGGCGTCGGACTTCGCGACCTTCGGATTCACGTGCGTCTCCATGAAGACGCCGTCGACGCCAGTCGCGACCGCGGCGCGCGCGAGCGCCGGCGCGTACTTGCCGTCGCCGCCAGAGCCGGTGCCAAGGCCGCCCGGCCGCTGCACCGAGTGCGTCGCGTCCATCACGACGGGATAGCCGAGCTCGCGCATCACGAGAAGCGAGCGCATGTCGGCGACGAGATTGTGGTAGCCGAAGCTGGCGCCGCGCTCGCAGAGGACGATGCGCCTGTTGCCGGTCGACTCGATCTTGCGGATCACCTGAGTCATGTCCTCGGGGGCCATGAACTGGCCCTTCTTGACGTTGACGACAGCGCCCGTCTCGCCAGCAGCGACGACGAGGTCGGTCTGCCGCGCGAGGAACGCGGGGATCTGCAGCACGTCGCACACCTCGGCGACGACCCTGCACTGCCACGGCTCGTGGACGTCGGTGAGAACCGGCACGTCGAACTTCGCGCGGATCTCGGAAAGTATCTCAAGCCCCTTCTCGATTCCCGGGCCGCGGTAGGAATCGACGCTCGTGCGGTTCGCCTTGTCGAAGCTCGCCTTGAAGACATAGGCGACCTTGAGCTTTCGCGCAAGAGACGAAAGCCGACGTGCGAGATCAAGCGCCATTTCGCGCGATTCTATGACGCACGGCCCCGCGATAAATACGAGTCCGCCGTCGCCAAACGCGACACCCTTGTCGACCGCAATTTTCTTCATGCCGAATATTATACCAAAAATCGGCACTAAAAATCGCGGCAAACGACAAGGTTTGAACGCGACTCAGGCCGCCTCGCCGCCACGGCCTTTCGCGGCCGCACGTACGGCGAAGACGACGAGAATAACCGCGAGCGTCAGCAGGAATCCCGTTGCGCCGCCCTTCACCCAGTCGATCCTCTCGCCGGCAAAGCTCTTCCAGAGAAGAGTTCCAAGCGCGATGGACGAAACGCCCATCATGAAGACCATCGGCACAGCCGTCATCCAGCACGGCTTGCGGTTCTTCACGAACCAAAGCGTCGCCGCAAGGAGCGTGAGCGCCGCGAGAAGCTGGTTCGCGGAGGCGAAGATAGTCCAGAGCTGCTTCGAGGTCTCGGTCGCGCCGAGAAGAAGCCCCGCTGCGAGAAGGACGACAATGAGCGTGCCGAAATACATGTTGTACGCAACGCCCTTCGCCTTGCTCTTCCCGGGGATCGAGCTGACGAGCTCCTGCCAGCTGAAGCGCGCGAGGCGCGTGCCGGCGTCGACCGTCGTCATCAGGAATGCGGAAACGGAAAGGAGCATGAACGACTCGGCTATGCGTTTCCCAGTCTCGGCCGAGAGCCCTATCGTCGTGAAAAACTTGACGCAGAAGCCCGCGATCGTGGAGGCGAACATCTGGACGGGCTCCATGCCCTGTATCGCAGTGACGTAGTCCTTCTGGGACGCATACGTTCCCGCGACGCCGATGAGCGCGATTGTAGCGAGAACGCCTTCGAGGAGCATGCCGCCGTAGGCAATCGGGCGGATGCCGCGCTCGTTGTCGAGCTGCTTTGCGCTCGTGCCGGACGCGACAAGAGCATGGAAGCCGGAGCACGCGCCGCAGGCGACAGTGACGAAGAGGAACGGGAAGAGGAGATCGGTCGCGCCGCTCCTGCCGACGGCGGAAAAGCCCGCGAACGCATCGGTCGTAAGCATTGGATGCGCGACGAAGACGCCGATGAAACCGAGGCCCATCATCGCGTAGAGGAGATAGGCGTTCAGGTAGTCGCGCGGCTGGAGGAGAATCCAGACGGGGCAAGTCGACGCGAAGAAGCAGTAGACGAGGAGCACGATCGTCCAGATCATGCGGACCGACTCTGGCTCAAAACCCCACTTGGTGAGGTCGAGCGGATAGAGGTTGCCGATCCACACGAAGGCGAACATTAGCGGCACGAAGAAGAGCGAAGTCCAGAGGACCGACATCTTCCACTTGTTCACGCAAAGCCCGAAGAGTATCGCCTCGCCGATGAAGAGAAGCGAGGCAGTCGCAATCGCGGGGTCCGCGACGAACGTGCCGGCGATCTGGCGCGTGAACTCCGAGACGACGAGGACAAGCGCCGACCAGCTGAAGAGCAGGAAGAGCATCTTGCCGGGCCTGCCGAGAATCGTCCCGATGACGGAGCCGATCGACTCGCCGCCATGCCTCACAGAGAGGAAGAGCGAGATCATGTCGTGCGCCGCGCCTATGAAAATGCAGCCGAGGACGATCCACAAGACGACGGAAGCCCAGCCGAACTCCGCGGCAAGGACAGGACCGACAATTGGCCCTGCGCCAGCTATCGCGGCGAAGTGGTGGCCGAAGAGAACCGTCGGGTGGGCGGGAATGAAGTCGACGCCGTCTTTCCTCGTGTGAGCGGGAGTCGGGATCGACGGATCAACCCCGAGCTTGCGCTCTATCAGTTTCGCGTAGATGAAGTATCCTGCGAGAAACGCAGCCGACGCGACGAGCAGAAGTACGGCACCGTTCATTTTACAGCCCCCTTGTTGCGAATGCGTAGGCGTTGCGGAACATCTTCATCCAAGGGCCTGCCACCTTGAACGAACCGTCGTTGTAGCTAAGCTGGCACGCGCGGAAGGCGCGCTCGGGGTGCGGCATCATGATAGTCGCGCGACCGTCGGCGCTCGTGAACGCCGTCTGCCCGCCGTAGGAGCCGTTCGGGTTGTACGGATAGCGCATCGTCGCCTGGCCGCGACCGTCGACGAAGTGCGCCGCGCAGATCGACGGCGTGAAGCCGTCGGTCCAGACTCGGCCCTCGCCGTGGGCGACGGGAATCGGAAGACGCGAACCCGCCATGCCGCGGAAGAAGATCGACGGGCTTGGCTCGATCTCGATCGTGGAAAGACGCGCCTCGAACTGCTCGGAGACGTTCTTGACGAACTTCGGCCACCCTTCCGCGCCCGGGATAAGATCCTTGAGCTGCGAAAGCATCTGGCAACCGTTGCACACGCCAAGAGAGAACGTATCGGGACGGTGGAAGAACGTCTTGAACATCTCGCGTAGGCGATCGTTGTAGAGAATCGAGCGGGCCCAGCCGGAGCCAGCACCAAGAACGTCGCCGTAGGAGAAGCCGCCGCACGCGACGAGGCCCTTGAAGTCGGCGAGATCGACCTTCCCGGCAATCAGATCGCTCATGTGAACGTCTACGCACTCGAAGCCCGCAAGCGCGAACGCCGCCGCCATCTCGATATGTCCGTTGACACCCTGTTCGCGAAGGATGGCCATCCGAGGTGCCTTCGCGCCTTCGGCGCTGGTGCCAGACGATTTTTCGTCGGGATCAAAGGTGAGCTTGTAGGTCAGCCCAGGATCCGCCTCGTCGAGGCCGTTGTCGTATTCCTCGCGGGCCGACACGGGATTGTCGCGAAGCGCCTGCATCCTGTACGTAGTTTCGCTCCACGCGCGGCGGATGAGCGTCAAGTCGGTCTTGAGCGCAAGACGCTCGCCGACAAACACCTCGAAAGTGCGAGAGGCGCGCGTGACCGCGCCT
>CACZHC010000071.1 GCA_902780865.1 uncultured bacterium | reverse complement strand
CGGCCGCGACTGGCACGCCAACGGGCTGCTGCGCCTTTTGCCTTCTCCCGGCTTTACGCCCAACACGATTGAACTTCCTGTCGCCCGCTTAGACTTCGCGAACATCGAAGTCGCGAACGATCCCTGGACGGAGGCGATAGAGTCGAATAGGGTCGAGATAGCGACGGTTCGCGTCGGGGTTGCGTCGAACAGCGCCGCCATCGCGACCAACTCCGACGCCATCGCGGAAATAGCCGGCACTACTTCGGCCCTAACCGACTCTATGGCAACACTTTCAAACAACGTCTACACCAAGGCAGAGACGGATGCCGCGATAGCCGCAGCGACTCCCGACGAAACCGACCCCGTCTGGGAAGCCGAGAAGTCCGGCTACGCAACGGCCGCAGGCCTCGCCGCGCTCGAGGCCGAGGCAAGACCGGCAATCAATGGATACTCGCGTCTCTACAGCTTCATCTCCGGCGCGACGAACGCAAACTTCGTCGTCACCAACTACCAGCTCACGGCAGAGGCGGACGCGGCGCGCGTCCACTTTGACCCGTCCGACCCCGACCTCGACATCTCGACCGTCCCTGCGTCGCTGCGCATCGAGGACGCGTCATCCGGCACGAACCGCGTCGTCGTCGACACGCGGGATTTCGTGGTGTGGTACTGGGCGCAAAAGATCGGCGGCGCGATAGCGGAGGCCGTCTCGACGGCGGTGGACACCTGCCGCGCGTGGGTGAACTTCACGGCGTCCGGTCTCGAGAACCCGATCCCCGACACGCTCGTGATCGACGTGCCGAACATCTGGCTCATGGCGGGCAAGACCTTCGAAAAGCATGTCGCGGGCTCGAACGCCTGCTGGGTGATACGCTCGAACGGCGTGACCATGCCGATAAGCGACAACGCACAGAGCGCCGGTGGGTTCCTGGAGCTGACGGACGCCTTCGGAACGCCCTACATCCGCTTCAACAAGACCGAGAGCTACTTCGTCGATCCGGCGGCGGACGGCATCGAGTACGACAAAGCGACCGGCGCGTGGCTCGTCACCTACTCGACCGCGTCGAAGCCCAAGGGAGGCGCAAACGCCGTCCTCGCGGGCTCGACGACGTATCCGGGCAAGGCGATACTCAAGGCAGAGGACGACGCCGACTGCCCGGCGACGATAACTTGGACCGGATCGGCGAACAACTGGGTGATGCACGCCGTCCCGAAGCCGATAGACGGCGCGGTGCCGAAGTCAATGTTCTTCGGCGCGGTCGTCGAAGTGCAGGGGCAGGACTACATCGAGTACCTGCGGCCAATGTCGATACCGCACCTCCTCGTCGACAGCGTGAAGATCGCGCCGGACATCCCGGCGTCCCACCCCGTCGGCACGGTCGTGCCCTGGAAGGTTGTGCAATGATGAACGCAGTCACCATCATAGCGCTCCTCTATCTGCTCGCCGTCGCGCTCGTGCTGTTCTGCGCCGTCGCGCTCAGAAGAGCCCGCCGTTCGCGCTCGTGCGCCGTCGCCGCGTTCCTTGTCGGCGCGGTGCTCGCCGCTCTGCACGCCGACAAGCCGACGCCCGTGCCGTCGGCGACGATCCGCTGGGACCGCGGACTCGCCGACAATGGATCCGTCGCGACAAACGACACTGTCTTCATCCGCGGCACATACGACGCGCTCATGGCGAGCGACGCGCTGCACGTCGACTACCGCCCGCGATCGATAGTCGACACGCCGGACGGATGGACGCGCGGCTACGACGGCAGGGTGAGTGATCTCGCGGACGGCTTCACGGTCGTGATTCCGGACGCCACCAACATGGTTGTGCAGATCTGGAGCGAGTACATCGAGCCCGCCCCGACGCACACGAACGGCGAGTTCCGCATAATCTTCGTCGCCAGGCTCGACGGCGAAGCGGCGGATGCGCCGCTCTACGTCACGCCGAGAACGCCTATCAAGGCGGACGGCGGGCGGCAGCTCTCGCCGCCGGAGCTTCCGGAGCCGAACCGCGAATCGCTTTTCTCAACACTCGCATCCGAAATCCTACAGGAGTAGAACATGAACAGCACCATCGTACGACTGATTCTCTGTGCCTCTGTGTCTCTGTGCCTCTGTGTTGAAACCGCCGCGCGCGCCGCGCAGTACTCGAAGCTCGGCATAATCACGGCCGCAAAGTCGATCGGCAAATGGCCCGCGCTGAAAACCTGGATCGCGCAGTCCGGCTACGAAGACGAATGGCAGGCCGCCGCGTACTTCAGCGACACATACCCGCAGTTTGCCACGATCACGAACGCGGTCTGCGCGTCCGGAATGGCGTCGCCTGATGAAGTCGCGGCAATCCTCTCCGCTTCGGTCGACAAGGCGCCCGACGCGCTGCTTGTCGCGGTGTACGAGCGCGAGATAGCGACGGAGAGCGGACGCGTGAAATGGCATGGCAGACGCACCGGCTACAACGAGGACACGAACACGCTCGTCGCCGTCACTACCTATGCAGACGGCTGGACTTATTCGGAGCCGTTCACGAAGCGCGAGCCGCAGTCTCTCGACGCCCGCATGGCCGCCGCCCGCGCGGCGAAGGCAAAGTTCCGCGCCGCCAACATGCCGCCGGGCCTCGCCGCTACCGAGGCCGCCCGCGACGAATCCGCCGCGAAGACGAACGAAGTGACAGTCGTCATCAGACACTAACCTCCAACCCTCCACCATGCACCTCGACCTGAAGATAACCGTGCCGGCCGACATCCTGGCGAGCGACCACGAGCTCGCCCAGGCCGCGGGCCGCGGCGTATCCAACGCGGTCAAGAGGCATCTGGTGGAGCGCGACGCGCGCGGACGCAGCGACGGGCTTCCGCGCACCGGATACTACGGCGACGCGGCGGGCGGCGTCACGACGGAGGTGAACGGCAGCCGCGCGGTCGTCACGATTCACAAGGAAGGCGTCGCGCTACACTACTACGGCGGCGTGGTATATCCGACGGACGGACACAAGGCGCTCGCAATACCGAAGTCTATCAAGGGTGCCGGGAAGCGTCCGGCAGAGGCCGACCCCGACCGCACGAAGTTCGCGCTCGTCTGGCCAAAGGGCGAAAAGACGGGCACACTCCGCGACAAGGAGACTGACGAGGTCGTGTATCTCCTCGTCCCCAAGGCGACGATTCCCGAAGACAAGACCATCCTCCCGACAGAGGACGAAATGGTCGAAGCCGGCAAGTTCGCGATGGAGGCGATACTATGACCGAAGCGGAACTCATACTTCAGAAGGCGCTCGTCGGCTCCAATCTGGATTCCTCGCAGTGGAACCAGATACAGGCGGGCTTCCGCAACCGCGCGTTCTTCTCGTCGCGCGTCGCCGAGGTCAACATCCTCGCGGCGATGCGCGGGCGTGTTGCAAAGTACGCCGAGGGCGAAACCGACCTCTCGAAGATCCGCATGATGATCCGCGAAGACCTGCAAAGGCTGCACTACACGCCCAAGCCCGGCGAGCAGGACACCATCCACGACCTTTTCAGCCAGGCGCGGCTCGACACGATCGTCAAGACGAACGTCGCCCAGGCGCGCGGCTACATGCAGTACATCGAAGGCACGTCGCCCGGCGCGTTCGCCGCGTTTCCGGCGCAGGAGTTCACGCGCATTCGGCACTCCAGGAGTCCGCGCAAGGACTGGCCGCAGCGGTGGGCAAAGGCGGGCGGCAAGGTATACGGCGGCAAGATGATCGCGCTCAAGGACGACCCGGTATGGGAGCGCCTTTCGGTGTTCGGCAATCCCTTCCCGCCCTTCGACTGGGGCAGCGGCATGGGCGTCCTCGATGTGGACCGCAAGATCGCGATCCAGCTCGGGCTGATCAGCGACGAGGAGCTCCGCGGCAAAACCGCCGCGCTCCGCGAAAAGCCCGTGCCCGACTTCAACGCCAACCTGCAGGCGACCGTGCCTGTGCCGAACCTCCGGCGTGACTCGCTCTGCGGCCAGATACTCATAAAGAACTTCGGCGACCAGGTCGCCATCGAGAACAGCGTTGTCAGCTGGCAGGGGAACCTGATTCAGGACGTAATCGCCGGGCGGCGCAAAAAGGCGCAGCTCGGCGTCGGATACAACGGCCGACCGCTGCCGCTTTCGCACAACTTCTTCAGGGAGCATCTCTCGAAGCACTTCGGAGACAACGAGACAAATCCGCAATCCGTCCCCCTGACGACCGGGGACTACGAGCTTCTGCCGGCTGTATGGCGCAAACCCGACAGAGTGACGAAGAGCCGCGACCGCGACCATCTCGAGTTCGAGACATTCGACGGAGGAATCCTCCATCTGTTCGTCTCGGAACAGAAAGGCATCCGCAGCTACTATAAAACGAAATCCGGGAGGAGCCTGCAGTGAGTCGCACACACGACTCGCGCCTTTTGGCCAAGCTGCAGCTGAACGCCCGGACGCGAACATAATACCACAAACCACTTCGGAAAGGCAACGGCAAAATGAAGATCAAGGAATTTCAGGAAGCGATAGCGAAGGAATTGAACACCCTTGACGAGCTTGTGCAGGGCGGCTGCAAGGCCTTTGCAGAGGACTCGCGCGAGGTCTACAAGGAATCCGACCAGCACATCCAGAAGGGAAAGATCGCCGTCGTCGTGGTGACTCCGGACATGCAGCGCAACGGCGACACGCCGGGAGCCCTTCCGGCGGAGACGCAGCTGCTCATCCAGTGCAGCGAGAGGCCAATGGCGGCACGAGTGCAGCCGGGCGTCATAACCGCGCTCGACGCGGCGGAGATCGTCATGCATGCGCTTGACGGCTCGCAGTTCTGCTGGCTCTCGACGCGGCAGACGATAGACCGCCAGGCTGGCGTCCTCACCGCGACCGTCACCTTCGCGACGACAATCCACCTCTCATAACCAAACCCAAAGGAAAGGAACAAACATGGCAACAGTACCAGCAAATGCGACTGCCGAGACCTACGGCGTCGAGACTGTAACGGAGGGAATCACGGTCGAAAGCGAGAACATAAGCGACTCCCCGATCGTCGAGACCGTTCCGGACCAGAAGAACGCGGTCAGGAAGGAGCACAAATACGACAAGCGCACCGACCTGAAGCTCACCTACCGTGGCACGAAGCTGGCGGAGACTGCCGGCGAGAACGGCGAGAACGACACCGTCACCTACAATGGCGTGAAGTACTATGTCGACAGCCACGAAAAGGCAGGCATCTACAACGGGCTGCAACGCTACAATCTTACGGCGCACAAGTTCGTGAACGCCCCTGCACAGCCTACGCCCGCAGCAAACAACGCATCTGGCGGCAACGGCGCATCTAGCGGCAACGGCGCATCTAGCGGCAACTAAACCATGAGCAAGTCGAACCCCAGAAAGGCGATGGTGGCGCTGCTGCCTATGCCGCTGAAAGTCTCAGGCGGGTACACCGTGAGGCCGATGACTCTTGGCATGTGGGCCGCGCTCGAGCGCATCGGCTCTCCGCTCGTCACGGACAAGGAGCCCAAGGATACGCTGGAAATCATTCCGTCGCTATACCTCCTCACGCACGACCCGCGCGAAGTCTTCAGGGGGAACATCTTTGACCTCGCGATGGAATGGGCCAATACCGTGCCGGTCAAGGCGATGAACGAGATTCAGCGCGCGTGCTACCGGCAGATGAACGCTGCGTTCGACGTAGTGCCCGAGGACGACTTAAAAAAAGCGAGACGCGCGGGAACGACGGCTGGATTCCCGCGCTCGTCCACTGGGCAGCCGAAACGTACCACTGGAGCTTCAGGGAAATCATGTGGGAAGTCCCGCTCTCTGCGATCGCGCTCCTCAGGCGGCGAGAGAGAGTCAACGCAAACGGCGACATGACGATATTCCCGCTCTCGGAAGTGGAGAAGATAGACGATGCCAAAGAAAGTCACAGTTGAAGTCGACGCCGAGACGAAAAAGGCCAAGCGCAAGCTCCAAGAACTCGCGCAGACCGGCGGCTCTCCCGCCGGAGCCGACGCGGTTGGCACGTCCGCTAAGAATGCCGCTCGCGGGTTAGACAACGCGGCGTCCGCCGCGAACAAACTCTCGAAGGCGACGGCCGAGGGAAGCGCGAACATCCGCGCGATGACCAAGGTCTTCGGCGGCATGGCGATCAGGATGGCGACGAGCTATGCAGCGTCGAACATGGAGGAAGGACCCGGACAGATGGCGGTCAAGGGGCTCGGCGAGGTCGCGGGCGGTGCAATCGCGGGTGCTGCGTTTGGCCCTCTCGGCGCGCTTGCTGGCGGGCTCATGGGACTCACCTCTGCGCTCATGGAAGCCAGCCAGGCGGAGAAGGAGCGCCAGCAGCGCATAGCCGACGCGACCTTCGACTACAAGAAGTCGGAGCACGACTACCGCTCGAGCAAGGACTTTGCCGAGCAGCTCAAGGGCCTCACCGAAGTCGACAAGAGCTTCACGGACTTCTCAGGGCGGATCCAGCAAATCAACGACGTCCTCAAGCATTACCAGGATGTCGAGGAAACTCTGAAAAGCAAGATCGAGGAGTTCATCAAGAGCGGCGATCTCGAGAAGGCGAACATGGAGCGCGGCTATCTCTCGTCGAACCGATCCAGGCAAGACCAGCTCGTGGCAGCACGCGAGCGGCTTGAAAAGATGGCGGAGAACCAAAGGCCGGAAGAGCGCGTCTCGATGGCTGCACTCGACTCGCTCGCCAAGATAGGCGGCAACTTCGCCGGGAGCGACCAGGGTTTCCGCGACCTTCAGCGCGTGAACGAGAAGCAAGTTGCCCTTCTCGAGAAGATCGAGGCGAAGACCGGCAAGGGCGCGGGAAAATTCTAAAAAGGAGACTTCGACATGTCATGGACCTTACCAAGCGGGGCATACCAGCAACCAGACGAGAACGTCGGTCGCTCGCAACAAGGCGACGACACGCGCTCGATTTCCTTCAAAGGACCGTTCGACGCGCTCGAGTCTGCGGCTAACGCGCTCCAGAAAGGCGACGTCATCGTCACCGGCTGGGTTTATTCCTCACACGAGCTCCGTCGCGCACCTGGCGACCTCGGCGTCCTCACTATCAGCTGCACGCCGCCCAACCCGACAAGCGGATCTGGAACCGAGCAAGACCCGACCGTCGTCGAGCCGCTAAAGGACAAATGGTCCATCCACTCCGTCCGCAACGATGTCTCTATCCTGGCATACTGCGGCGAGTCCGAGGGGGCAAACCCGAATCGCGCCATGATCGAGGCCTGGATGAAGGAGCCCGACGGACAGCTCGCAAAACAGTGGAAGTTCCAGAAGAGCGACGGCACGATCGAAGAACTGACCGGCGCGTCGCTTGCCGTCGCGAAGAAGATCGCGAAAGGCATCGAGGCCGTCATCCGATTCTATCCTGTCGTAACCAGGACGCGCACCTACGCCGAATGTCCTCCGGCATGTCTTGAAAACCTCGGCCTCATCGACACGCCGCCTGCTCCTGCAGGGACGGCGAAGAAGCCCTCCGGGCTCGCCACTGCTGTGGGGCGTCACCAGTGGCTGAAGATAAAGGACGACGCCGACGAGCTGGACGACAGCAAATGGACGCGCACCGAATCCTGGTGGGGCATCCTGAAGACAGACGACCCGAACAACTCGCCCTGGGACGCCGACCTCTATGGCGCCAACCGCTGGCCGATGCCATACGAGCAGCTATGACCGAACCAATTCCAGAGCCGCTGCATGGTGCAGATGTAATATCGTGGGCCCAACCGGTCACACGAGCCCTGAACGCCCTTCACGACAAGATTGGCGCGCCAACCCGTAACGAGCGCGACCGCCGCGCCTCGGCCAAGCCCCTGCCGTTCGAGGTCAGGTGGGACGCCACCCTCAACGACGGCGAGGGCGGCTACAAGATCTACCTTCCGACTGAGCATCTGCTGTCGTACGGCGGCACTTACATCAACACTTCCGACATCTCTGGCGCAACGCCGATCCCAGACGCCAACGGAGACGACACCGCCTGGAGCGTTCTCGACGACATCGACACTTCCGCCGATCATGTCTGGCTTGTCGTCACCATTCCCGACGAATCCGCGGCGGATGGCGAAGACGGAGAGGAAGGCGAAGACGGAGAGGAAGGCAGCTCCGGCGGCAGCATCGAAGCCGAGTTTGCATCCGAGGAAGGCCAGTCTGTCACCGGCTCGACTGTCGTCAACATCTGCATCGCCGAGGTCTCATACGAAGAGCCGGAAGACGAAGGCGGGACACCGACTGTCGAAATCAAGCAGTCCGTTGTCGGTGGGCTGCACCTCGGCGGCAAGTCCGATTCCGTCACGCCCGACGACGCCTCAACCGAGTTCATTCCAGAACCGGAAGAAGGCGAGGAGCCAACCGGAGACGAAGGCAAGCTCCAGATATTCGATTTCGACTCGACCGAATCCGACTCACCCGAAGGGCTCGTCGAAAGGATGCACGCCGACACCGAGACGGGGGACATATCACTCGAAAGCGGCACCAACATCATGCTCGTCGCCCGGCGTGACGGCAAAATCGTCTACATCCCGCTGTCGGCGGGCGGCAAAGACCCAGAGGACGAAACGCCCGACGACACTTCCTCGCACGACCCGTGCGAACATCCCGGCGATGGCGCGAGCGCCGACGGAGGCGTGCCACACGGCGGTGGAGGAGGAGCGGTATCGCTTGATGGCGGCGTGCGAGCCGATGGCGACACGCATACGGGCGACGACAACTGCAACTGCGACTAAGGAGGCAAGACATGGCTACATACAAGATCAAAGGACAGAGATGGCTGCGAAAGTACACGGCGAAGAGGTCTTCCCCAGTGTACGCCGCAGCAGTTGATGCGCAAACGGTGGTTGACTCGTTCTGCGAAATACCGTGGGAGAGCGTGTTCGAGAAGGACGCGGGCATGACCTACCACACCGACGAGGTCGTGGACGAAGAGTCGAAGATCACGGGACTCGACAAAAACGTCCTCATACGCAACAGCTTTGACGCGGCCCTCTTCTGCGCGGGACACGTCGGCGGCCAGCACCGCGCCTACGCGAACGCTGCCGTCTATCGCTATGAAATGCCGACTGCGGCAATCGGGCTCACGCTCTCGTCGATCTCGATCCAAGTGACGAGCGACCCATACAACTCGCGGGGCGTGAGGCTCCATGTGTTCACAAACTCCACCGGCGAGATTCCGATGAACTGCCACACGTTGCGCGGCGAGGATTCCTCCGGCGAGATAATTGACGACGGCACTACCGCTGCGGCAGTTGCGCCGCGCACGGTCGAGACCAGAAACAAGACCGACTACTGGTATCCGACCGTCGAGACTGCGACGCTTTCGCCGACAGGCGGCATGACTCTCCAGAAGTACCTCTTTGTCCTCGTGGCACTCGAAAGCTACTCCACGGTGCGCGGCAACTGGATGGAAGGAAGCTCCTTTATAAAGAACGCCGTCGAAATCACGCTCTCCACCCCTGTAAGCGGATGGGATTCCGATGCCGTCACCGACCTGTCTGGCGGCGGCGGCGCGTTCGCCGTCTGCGGCGTACTGCCATTGATTGAGCCGCTTTCTCCTACGGGCGACAGACATGTAGCCGTTAGGGTTGACGCGAACCTCGTCGTCGAAGGCGACGGCACGCAGTCCTCGGCGGGATCGGCGTCCGTCAGCTCCATCGCGCGGCTTTTTGAAGAGTTCTACGAAGGCGGCGGAGAAGTCCCCGTCGCTGCGGATTTCACCCCACGTGTCGGCGCATCGTTCAACATAGTTCGCAGACCCAACGAAGAGGTGCCCGCTCGGGAGTACGACCGGCTGTTTGCGGATACCGACGTAGTGTCAATAGACAGCACCGTGCTTGTGATCCCCTTTGTCTGGCCCACGGAGCGCATGGCGACACGCATACAGCTTGATTTCGCGCAGCTTTCGATGTCCACGGGAGCGCGATTCAACGTCTACCTCACTAACGAATGGCTCATGGCTCTTACGGCAGAGCAGCTTAAGTCGCCGGGACTTTATGACGGCAAGGGCTCGCCGTTTGTGCTTCTCGGCACCATCACAGGCGGCACGTCCGCCGAGTTTGATGCGCCTTCGTCGCACGGTAGGGTCGGCACACTTGTGATTTCTGGCTGGATGCCGCCAGAGGCCGTCAACCTCTCGACCTCGGGCAACCAGGGCACGGGCAACGTGGCTTTGCTGCCCGAAGTCTCAATCATGTAAGCATACCAGGAAAGGACATTCGCATGAACATCGAACCTTCGCCATACGCCTCCATGCCGGGAATCTCCATTCCCGTATATTCATACGAAGCATCCACGTCTCCGCTCCATGTCGAGGAGTTTGTGGACTACCCCAAGCCCAACAGGATGCGCTGGACGTTCCCCGCCTCCTATACTGGACACAGAAGCGTCTGCTTCCTGCCCGGAGCGACGGACGACATGAATCTCATAGCGTGGGTGGGGGGCGAGACGTTCACACCAGGCGATCCTTTTGGATATTCGTATGCGCAGGGCGGAGAGGAGGTCGGCGATCAATTATACATAAGGGCGATTGAACTCGACACGTCTCATCCGTCGATGATGCGGAAGAAGCTCTTCACTTCCGAGACGGAGCAGTTTGTCGAGAAGCAACCAACGGGGGACGAGTGTCTGCGCATTCGCATAGTACGCTCGACCATCGACGGAAACCCCGTGTCGAACTATGGCGTATCGTCGAGGACTGTTCTCGACAAGGTGTTCTGGCGTTCCGCCCACGACTTCATCTCGGAGGCAGACATCCTCGCGCCGGGGAACCTTGACCTTGACTACGAGTATCTTTATTCTGATCTTATGGTAGCCGTTAGCCCGGGCCCGGCCGTAGAAGACGTTGGCTATGACATTTTTGCGGGCGATGGACTCGACGAGGCAAACAAGATTGCGACATTCCATAGATTATATGACTCACAGTCGGTTTTTAACGCATCCAAGCCGGTGCCACTGTATCCAGACGACGACATAGCGCTCACAACCAATAAACTTGTACTTAAGTGGGCCATTCCGGGCAACCTTCGCGGATATACAGGCTTCAGATTGACCCTATGGGGATATACTGGTAGCACGATGATAAGTGCCTGGGACACTGGGTATGTGAAGATGCCGCCGCGCATAAAAGATGGAGACAATGTATTTCGCTATGAATTTGCTGCACCATTTCTGGTGGGAGAGGATATGAGTCCATCCGAAGTGTCGCGCATAGAGCCATACTACAACAACACAACGTATAAGTGGCGCATGACCCTCGTTAATTCCCGATTCAGGGAAAACTGGTCGCCGTTTGCTTCATTCAGCACAGCCGTCCCAGAATCATGACACTTCAACCCTTGCGAGTGCCAGACTAGAATTTTCCGCTCACCCAATCAGAAAAGATCAGCGTCGTCTCCTATCGCGACGCGCGGGTTGAGCGGCTTTTTTTGACCCCCTTAGAAGCCATTGCAGCCCACCTGCAACCCAACTGCAACCCAACCATCGCCCCCAGCCCCTCGACGTTTGAGCCCTTAAAGGTCTTTTTATCCCTCTTGCAAAGCCCCATCAAGGCGTTTGCAATATCTCACAAACTTGATTTCCTTTCGCATATCGCTTCGCGCGATACAGCGCTCGTAGCGCCGAAGTTCGGGCGTTGATTCGACAAGTTCGAATCCAAAGGAATCAAATAAATTTTCGACTGGATTGTTCTTGGCAGTCCTCTTCCAAGTTGCAGAGATTTCTTTCACTCCGCGCGATGCAAGAGCGCGTTCGACTTCGTCTTCCATCGCAAACTCGATGCGCCTGTTCATCGCGCGGCAGCTCATCACCCAGTCTACGATTTCAGCAGCGTCACCATCGATCGTCGCATGGATAAAAGCGACGAGCCCGAGATCTCCGAACCGGTCGGAAGAATGAAGTGTGAAAATCGCGTGACGAGAATCTGCAGCGAACGCTCGCACGTCGTCTTCCGTCCAGCGGTTTGTGCAGACGTTGAACTGATTCGTCTTCTGCGCAAGCTTCGTTCTTGATGTCGAGCGAACGCAGATAGTCGTCGAGCGAAAGACGCGAGGCCTCTTCGCGGCGCAGCGACTCCGCCTTGTAGTGCGCGGTTCGCATTCGGTCTTCGTCAGTCAACGCGGCAGAATGGAAATAGAGAGAGAGGTCCGGAGGGAACGGAGTGACGGCGACTTCGGGAAGCGACGCGCGCATCTCCGCGCGGTTGCCGGGATTGTCGTCGACGAACACGAACGAGTCGACGCCGACGTTAAGCTCGCGCGCGACATCGGAGAGATTGAGCGACTTCGCATCCCAGTTGACGCGCATCGCGGCGAAGTCGTCTTCGTGAAGACACATACGCGCATCGCGCAGCGCAGGCGCAACGTCTTCTTGATTGTTCTTCGATAGCGCAACAAGAACAACGCCACGCTCCTTGAGCAAAAGCGCTTCGCGCTGAAGCGACTCGTTTGGCACGATGGCGTCTACGCCGTCTTCGCCAACGACGCCCTTCCATAGCGTGTTGTCGAGATCGAGCGCGAGAACTTTCTTCATCGGCGTGAAGAGCTTCTTGATCTCGAGAAGCGCATCCATCGACCACGGCATCTTCGCGAGCTTCCACATCCGCTCGTCGTACGCACCGTCGCCGAGATCTGAAAGAAGAGTCTTGAGATCGGGCACGATGACTTTCGTCTTCGGGAATGCTGCGGCAAGCAAAGCGACTGCATCGTCAATGCGGCTTCTCGCATCGTCTTTTGAAAATCTCTCGTCGAGAAGAATAGCGACGATGTCGGGAGAGAACGACATGAGGTCTGCCGGCGGCGCAAGTGCGATTTCCACCCATGCGCCAAAGCCAGGCGCAGTCCACACGGCGTGTTCGCCGCCGAGCATCCGCGCCAGCATCTCTACAGTCGCATTGGAAAGTATCGCAATCTTCATTGCGACGTATTATACCAAAAAAGCCCCTGTCGTTCTCTGCTCACTCCGGAGCCGACAGGGTCAGTCGAATGATGCGCTCTTCCATCATCTCGAGGCGGAGGGAGAGGCGGAGGATCCCGTCGGCGGCGGTGAAATCGAGTGGACGCCACGCGCCGTGCTTGTCCAGGTATTCCGCCGTCTTTATCGCGCCGGAAACCTTAAGCGAAATCTTCTCCAGCGGATCGTAGCAGAGATTGACCAGCTGCACGAGCGTCGCCCCGTCTTTCGCGCGCGCCGCGAGGACGAGCGTGTCCTGCGCGTCGGCGGAGCGGACCGCGAAACCGGCGTCCAGCTCCTCGAGGAAACGCCCCACCCACAGCTGACGCTGCTGAGAGCGACGTGCGTAGTAAGAAACGCCGGAATGCCACGAAGAGACAACGACATGCCCCCCGAGCGCGTTTCGGAACGCCGTCGCGCCTGGAGCGACCCGCTCGCGGGCGTTCGTTGCAGAATCCTTGCGGACCAGCCATGAAAGCGGCTTCGCGCCATCGAGCGGCTTCAGGACCGGCACCTCGTCCGACGGCGTAAGCTTAAGCGAGATTTCGCCCATCTCCTCGAAATGGAACGTGGCCTCTTCCCTCACCGCCCGGACACCGATCAGGTCCGCCATTCCGAGTTCTGTAAGCGCCGCAGCCGCCGAACCGTCGACCAGCACCTTGTGGGAAAGGATCCGTCTGAGCTCCTCCTTCGTGAAACGCTTCAGGACCGTATCGCGTCCGGAAAGCGCCCAGACGCCGTCCTTCGAAAGATCGCCCTCGGCGCGGAACGGGATGCCGTATATGCCGAACGACTCCATCACCCAGCCGCTCTCGCAGTTGCTCCAGCCGGGGCGCCCCGTCGGATCGTCATGGACCGGTATCAGCACCCCGAGCGGCTCCGCCCCTTCCACTGCCGCGATGATAGCGGCGTAATAGCCGCGATGATCGGCGAGGATGTCGGTGTAGTTCCGCGAAATAGGAAGCCCGCGGAGATGGGCGTTGACGTACCAGAGTTTGCCGCCCTTGAGTCCGCAGAACAGTCCCGACGCGAGCTTCGCATGAAACGAGCGCGAGCTCTTGCTCCAGAGGTTGTGCGGAAAGGTGTCCGACTCGTCCAGCAGACAGGGAATCTCCTTCTTCCAGAGATTGTAGAAGAACTGCGTGGACAGCACCCGTGCCGCGAAATCATCGCCGCGGAACTCGCTGTACTGTCCGTTGCAGACGCGCAGCATCGGAAGCTGCCCTTTCGCCGCCATCGCCTTCGCCGTACGTCCCGCCCGCCAGGGCTCGCCGCCCGGCATGCAGGCGCAACCGGGGATCGACGGATCGACCGAGTCTATCGCTTCGCGGATCAGCGTCGCGAAACCGACGACCGTATCTTCCTGCATTCTGTTGAAGGCGTCGACCGCCTCCTTGTCCGTACCCTCGCGGACGATCCGGCGCAGCTCGTCGCAGGTATACAGCTTACCGGTGCGACGCTCGAATTCCGCGAGATGCAGCGGGCAGAAACACTCGGCGTCGTGCTTGAAGCCGGTCACGTCGTCATCCGTCATGATGAGGACGGGCCCCTCCTTCGCGGCGAGACGGACCGTTTCGCGGATGAATTCGCGGTGTCCGGGATCGAGCGGACAGAACCGCATCCCGGGCTTCGTAAGCGTCACGGTCCGCTGCCACTTCTCGTGGCCGTCACCGACCACCGGCCAGTGTCCGAGCGTGGACTGCAGCAACATCCCGAGCTTGACATTGCTCCCCTCAAGTTCCTTCTTGAGCTTCCGGTAGCTCGCAACCAGTCTTCCCGACTTGGCGATCGCGGGCCGGCCCTCCGCATGGAACGAAAGCTCGTAGAGCACGGTATCGTTGCCGGTCCGTCGGCAGTATTCGGCCATGTCCTTCGCCAGCTCCGTCTCCGCCCCTGACGAAAACGGTGCGATATTGTAGAACAAGGGATCGTTCGCCGCAAGCGCGAGCGCGGCAAACGCGGCCCAGGCCGCACTCAGGAAGAGTCGCTTCATCATCGAACGCTTACTTCTCGAGCATGATGTCGCGGATCGACTGGATCTCCTCGTCGGTGACGCCAATGCTCTTTAGGTATTTCACGCAGTTCTCCGCGATGTTCGCGCCACCGGTTGTCGGATCCAGCTTGGGGTCGAGCATCCCGAACATCCCCGAGGGCTTGCGGCTGTAGCGCAAACGCGCGAGGTTCCAGTTAAAGCAGGGAAGCTCGTAGTTGTTGTATATCTGCTCGTCGCTGCGTCCGATGACGCCGTCGAAGATCACGGCCACCGTGCCCGTGCGGTCGGAACCGACGGAGCAGTTGAAGTAGATCGGATAGTTCTCCTTGATGCTGAATTCGTGGAAGATCTTGCGCATCTCCTTGGCGACGTCGCCGTGGCGGAGCAAGTACGGGAAAATCGGATGGAAGGTATGCTGACAGCCGACCTTGTCGAAACCGAGACAGTTCCACTTCGCCTGGTGAGCCTCGTGCTCGCCCTGCGAGCGGAGGTCGAGCTGGGTACGGACTCCGAGCGTATCCACGAACATCCACTTGAGTTCCTCGGGCTGAGTCTTGCCCCTGCGGACGATGCTGTTGGAATGGGCCTTCTGTCCGCGGTAGACGAGGCCCTGACGGACCTTGCGACCTTCCATGTTGGTGCCGCCGCCCATGTCGCGGCAGTTCATCCCGGGCGTACCGATCATCCGCGGGGGATTGTCGAGCGTCGTGAACTCGCGGACATCCGAGACGACCTCCGCGCCCGACTCGTCCTTGCCGACCACGCGCCACCAGTACTTGGTTCCGAGCTTGAGGAACCACGGGAACTTGTCCACCGCACCGTCCGGCAGCGGCTCGTGGATCGGATTCGCGAAGTCCTTCGTCTCCGAGAACTCGATCCGCCCGTCCTTCAGCTTGAAATCGCTGTTCCACTTGAACGGACGGTAGGTCTTCATCCCTTCCTCCGAACGCTTGAACAGCGCTTCGGTCCACTCGTTGCGCAGGTAGAAATCGTAATAGCGGTACCACGGCTTCACTTCCGGTCCCTGCTTGCCGCCAGCGACCCACTCCTCGTACTTCTTGTTCTGCTCGTCGCGGCGCTTGATCTCTATCGGACTCAGCGGAGGTTCCTCCGGCTTCACGCTGCGCTCGGCCGGGTGCGAGAGGAATTCGTTGACCCAGGGCGTATGGGTGTCGTAGGTAGCGCCGTTATCGGGCGCGGTCAGCGTCAACGTGGACGCAAGCACAAGCGTCAATGTATTCATGTTTTCTTATCCCCTTGGGCCAGTTCCCCTGATTACTGAAATTCGTTACCGAAGCAGTATCATCAACCCCATGCTCGGTTCGATCGTCAGAAGCGGACGTTTCGCGAGATCGATTCCGTCGTAGACGTAATCCGCCGCCCAAGTGGTGTTATTTGCCGGATTCTTCTGCTCCGCGCCAATCTGTCCGTTTGCCGCATAATCCGCCCAGCACTTACCCACCCCGTTCGTCACGTTCACGAATTTCTTGTGGACATAGGTCTTGATCGTCTTCGAGTCATACGCCGTGGAATGACTCGAGCCGTTTGAGGACGGCGAAAGATACCGCGTGTTGGCGCTGTCCGGCGTCACGAAGGTCGTCGGCGGCAAGCCATTGAAGACCACCGTCTCTAAGGCCGGAGCATACAGCGCCTGCGGTGGCATGCTCTCCACGATGTCGAATGTGATTTTCGTAAGCGAGGTGCATTCACCGAAGGCCGAGTTGTCGATCTTGGTCGGATCTTGTAGTGTGACGACGCGTGAAAGATCCAATTCGGCGAGGGCCGAGCAATACTTGAAACAGTACTGCTTGATCTGCGCAATCGTGCAGTTCGGGTTAAAGACGACGTTCGTCAGCGACGAGCAGCGCTGAAAGCATCCGCGGTCGTAATTGCAATCGATGCTCGTAAGGTCCGGCCCGAACTCGACGGAAGTAATGGAAGTACCGAAAAGCGCAGCCAAGCCAATGCTCGTCAACCCCGTCAGGTCAATATCCCCCGAAAGACCGGAACGTGCGAACGCATGGGCGCCAAGAGTCTTCAGCGAAGACGGGAAACTGACTTCATTGGTCAAGTTGCTGCAGCAGGAAAAAGCCTTGGCCTGAATTCCTGCCAATCCCTCGGCAGGCAATGTCAGCTCTCCGACAAACTCCGCCTCCGGATACCCTTTGACACGCGCCTGTTGACTGCTTTCGCCATCCTGCCCAAACGTTGGATTCAAGGAGACAATCGTATAGGACGCGCCCGCATCGTCAACCACGACACGCGAAAAATCAAGCGGCTGCACTGTCGCCGGCACGTGCGTAAACTTGTTAACGGTCAAATCCGTCGTCTTGGACTTGACCGTTGCCCCGAACGTCCAGTCGCCGCAGGTAATGCTCGCTGCATTCGAATCGTATTTCCAGCCGCCGAACGCCGCGCCGTTGACGATGGTCATCGCCGCTTCCCCTGCGGCAATCGTATAACCGCCCTGAGCGAGCGTCAGAACCAGCGTGGCATCGCTATCCGTCACGGCATCGTCCAAGGGAACGACGCTGACTTTCGCCGATACCTGTCCCGAGGGGATTACGACCGATCCGGGCAACGCGGCATAGGTCTGACCGGCGACAGCCGTGCCGCCGACGGTGTAGTTGACGGTGATTTCGGTGCCGACGGGATCGCCATTCCGCCGCGACACAGTGAAATATCCGGCCTTCCCGAGACCTTCGTCCGCGTTTTCACCGGTCGCGACCGAAACCGGCTGGTAGGTCATGAGCGAATCATACACCGGCCCGGCGTTGCCGAAGGCATTCGTCGCAGTCACGACTACATCGTAAATCACCGCCGTCTGAAGCCCTTCGAACAGGACCGACGTGAATTCCGTCAGCACCTTCGTCGCAAGAAGCTCTTCGTCCTTCAACAGCTGAACAGTTATTGTGCCACCCGCGAGGTTCCGTCCGACGACAAGCACCGAAGCCGAATCCGCGGACGTTCCCGCGCAGGTCACGGATGTGATGACCGGGGGAGCAGGAAGATCCTTAGCGGTGAAATACCCTGGGTTCCCCGGTCCGCCGTCGATACGCGCATAGGCGACGGTAGCGTTGTTCGCTTCAACAAATCTAGTCCCCGCTCCGCCGACGAGACTATTACATTCGCCGAACATACTCTGAGTAGCCTGCTTCGCGGATGTGGTAACGAAATAATCGCTGGCCCAGATGGTCTCAAGCGACCTATTATTGACGAACATGTTGACGAAGGTCGTCACCTTCCCCGTGTCGAAGGACGAAAGGTCGATACTGGTCAAGGACATATAGCCGAACATCTGAGACATGTCCTTCACGTTCGCCGTATTGAAGTTCGAAACATCCAACTGCGAGATACGGGGTATCCCCCCGGTTACTTGCGACGACAAGCCCGAAAACATTTTAGACATGCTCGTCGCCATGGACGTATCAAGGTAATTCAGATTGATTATCGATGTCAGTTTACTGAACCCGTAAAACCATTCACTGCATGTTTCCGGCTGAAAGGTCTTGAAGGACTCGTCGAATACCACGTTTGTTGCGGTATTGGCGCCTCCCCACGTCTTGGTACCGTCCTTGGCGATATCATACTGCGTGATGCCTTCGCCTCCATAGGTGTTCTCGTCATAGTAGAACGTGAGCGTCTTTTCGTTCTCATCCCACACAGCTTTAGCGGTCGAGTCGCCAAATGCGACGAGAATCCCCGCGACAACGGGCACAACAAATATTAACTTCTTCACTGACCACCTCCTTCGTCTAGGACTTGACCGTCTCGACGATCGGCTTGGCGAAATCCCCGGTTTCGGAGAACTCGACCTTAGCGACGTTCATCGTGAAGTCGGGCTTCCAGGTAAACGGCTTCCACGTCTTCTCTGGATTAGTTTTGTTCGCATTTTACAAAACGCCGCCAACATTGAACACCCCCCAAACGGGGGGGGGGGGGGGGGGGGGGGGGGG
>CACZHC010000070.1 GCA_902780865.1 uncultured bacterium | reverse complement strand
TTCATCAAGCTCGTCCAGTCGGTGCGCAGGGGCGGTGGACGTTTCAGGATTTCGCTTAGGCCCGTCGAGATCGGCGGCGAGCGCAAATACCAGGCCGAGATGGCCGAGGGTCGTGACGTTCTGGTGAAGAACTTCGACGCGAACGGAGCTGCGGATGGCGTCGAGGAAATCATCGCGCAGAAGGGCGCGAGGGAACTCCACCTCATCACCGCGACTGGAGATCTCCATGTCCGCGTAACGAAGAAGGGACATGTTCTCGTCTCTCGCTCCGCCGGCGTCGAGCGCGAGGCGACGGTGAAGCCGCACGACAGGGTGAAGAACCTTCCGCTCGCGCAATTCGATTCTGCCGCGTATCTAAAGGCCGCGGGGCTTGCCGACGGCGATGGCCGCATACGTGCGTCAATGCGCGGCAAGTTCGACCAGGTAAACGAGTTTCTCAAGGTCGTCGGCGAAGTTGTCGCTCCGTGCGCGAAAGCGCCAAGCGCCGTCTTTACTGCCGTAGACTTCGGGTGCGGCAAGGCGTATCTCACGGTCGCGCTATACTTTTACCTCGTTCATGTGCTCGGCTATTCCGATGCGAAGGTGGTCGGCGTTGACAGGCGTGCCGATGTCATCGAGTCGGCGCGGAAGATGGCTGAGAAGCTTGATGTCGCCGATCGCGTCCTGTTCCTCGAGTCCGACATCGGCGCGTACAATGCAGAGAGCGTCGATCTCGTCGTCTCGCTTCACGCCTGCGACACGGCGACTGACGAATCGATCGCGAAGGGCGTTGAGATGCATGCTCGCTACATCCTTTCCGCGCCGTGCTGCCAGCACGAGCTCCAGAAGGCGATCGGCCCCCAGTCGTCGAAGCCGTTTGCGGGGCTTCTCCGCCAGGGCATATTGCGCGAGAGGATGTGCGACATTTTGACGGATGCGTTCCGTGCGATGATCCTGCGTATTCTCGGCTACAAGGTGCAGGTCATGGAGTTCGTCTCAAGCGAGGCGACTGCGCGCAACATAATGCTCAAGTGCGAGTATGGCGTCAAGCCCGGTCAGTCAGGTCCCGTCGGCGAATACCTCGAACTCCGCGACTGGTGGAAGGTCGTCCCTTGGCTCGAAACGCGCCTCGCGCCGCTTCTCGAAAAGCACCTCTCCCGCTACGCATAGAAGTCGCGTCGCGTGGATAAATGGCATCCAATTTGTCGAAAAGCGCTTTCGGGGAGAGCTGCGGTCATCTTGTGATATGTGAGAGGCGGCGGATTGTGGTATAATACTTGGAAAGGAGGATTGTATGGTTGACTACAATGCGCTGAAGAAGAAGTTTCCGACGAAGGATCCCCAGAAGAAAAAGAAGATTGCAGCCATCAAGGCGATAAAGCGCGAGTATGCCGCCAAGCGTGCTGCCCTCGGCGGCGGCGCTCCGACTCTCAAGAAGGGCGTCGTCTTCTACGCAGTAGTGATCCTCGGGCTTATGATCCTCGGCTCGCTCATCCTCTCTGTCACCGGGAAGGGCGGACCGAAGGAAATCTCGCGCGCTCAGATCCTTGTCAGGAAGTCGATAGACTCGGTTGCCGTCGCGCTTGGCCGCTACCGCTACCACGTCGGCAGCTATCCGTCGACGGAGGAGGGCCTTGAGGCGCTCGCGGCAATTACGCCGCGCAAGAAGGGTTGGAACGGCCCGTACATCAACCATGTCGTGAAAGACCCGTGGGGGCACGACTATGTGTACGTCAACAACGGCGAGAACGAATATCCGACGCTCTACTCGAAGGGTCCCGACGGCAAGGCCGGGACGACTGACGACGTCCTTCCCGACCGCGCGCTCTACGACGAGCCGTTCAAGGACACGTCGTGGACGAAGGGCTGGATGCCGTACTATCTGCGCGGCTACGTGCTCGCCCCCGACAAGCGCACGAAGTCCGCGATCGAGGAGGAAGTCAAGGCCGTGCTCGCTGCGGAGCAGGGGCCTGCGGAGGGCGAATTCGTCCTTCACGACGGCTGGGAGTTTTCGCGCGACCAGAAGGAATGGAAGGGCGTCAGGGTGCCGCACGACTGGGCGATTGCGGGTCCGTTCGACCCGAAGATCGGCGGCAGGACGGGGATGCTCCCCTGGCAGGGCGTTGGATACTACCGTCGTACGATTGAGCTGCCGTCTGACGCGGCGGGCAAGTTCGTCGCGCTCAGGTTTGGCGGCGTGATGGCGCGCCCCGAGGTGTTCCTAAACGGCGAGAAGGTTGGTGGCTGGGACTACGGCTACATGTCGTTCGAGGTCGACATCTCGGCAAAGATCAAGTTTGGCGAGAAGAACGAACTTCTCGTGAAGGTCGACACGACTAAGCACTATAGCCGCTGGTATCCAGGCGCTGGCATCTACCGCGACGTCAAGCTCGTCGTCGAAGATGCCGAAGACCGCGCGATCTGGGGGTCGGTCAAGATCACGACGCCCGAGATCACGCCCGAGCGCGCGAAAGTGCGTGTCGAATACCTGACGCCAGTGAGCTCGAACCCGATTGTCAACGAGTTCGAGGTCGAGCGTCCCGTTCTCTGGGATGTCACGAACCCGAAGCTCTACGAGACGACGATCTGCGGCAAGAAGTACCGCTATGGATTTCGCACCGCCAAGTTCACCGCGAACGACGGCTTCATCCTAAACGGGCGCCGCGTGCAGCTCAAGGGCGTGAACCTCCATTCCGACCTCGGGCCGCTCGGCATGGCGTTCGACAAGGGCGCGATGCGCCGCCAGCTCGAGGTTATGAAGGACATGGGCGTGAACGCCCTCAGGACGTCGCACAACGCGCCCGCGGAGGAAGTTCTCGACCTATGCGACGAGATGGGAATCCTCGTGTGGAACGAGTGTTTCGACAAGTGGGACGGAACTGCGGGCATTGCGGAAGGCGACACGCTCGAGGAATACGTCTCGCGCAACCTGAAGCAGTTCGTGCGCCGCGACCGCAACCATCCGTGCGTCGTGTGCTGGTCGATCGGAAACGAAATCATGCCAAAGGGCCAGGAGAATAAATGGAACGGGAACAAGCCCTACGAGCAGGGTGTCAGCGACGAGCGCTGCTCATTATTCCGCAAGGCGGTCCTGAGCGAGGACGCGACGCGCCCCGTGGGAATCGGATGCTGCCACACGGAGTCCGCGGGCCGTGGCGACTACGCTTCCATGGATTTGACGGGATGGAACTACGGGGCGCGCTATATGCCAATGCGCGAGAAATATCCGGAGAAGCCGATCGTGTACTCCGAGTCTGCGTCTGCGTTCTCGAGCTGGGGCTATTTCCCGGATGCCCCGACGGCGAATCCCACGAACTACGACCCGAAGACTGTCGTCGACATCGATTCCTACGACCGCTGCTCCGCTTGGTGGTCGGACATCCCCGACATGGAGTTCGCGAGAATGGAGCGCGACCGGTTCGTCGCGGGCGAGTTTGTCTGGACGGGCATCGACTACCTTGGCGAGCCGTCGCCGAACCCGAACTTGTGCAGAAGCTCCTTCTTCGGGATCTGCGACCTCTGCGCGATGCCGAAGGACCGCTACTGGCTCTACCGCTCGTACTGGAACGACAGGAAGGATACAATTCATCTCCTGCCGCACTGGAACTGGGATGGTCGCGAGGGCGAGAAGGTCACTGTCATGTGCTACACGAGCGGCGACGAGGCGGAGCTTTTCGTCAACGGCGAGAGCGCTGGCCGCAGGAAGAAGGCAAAGGACGCTGGCTCGGTCGTCGCAAAGGACGATCCAGGGTACTACAAGGTTACGGATCGCTACCGCATTTCGTGGGAGGTTCCCTACGAGCCGGGCGAGATCAAGGTCATAGCGTTCAGAAACGGCCGCCCGATAGGCGAGGACTTCCGCAAGACCGCGTACAAGGCGGCGGCGGTGAAGCTGACGCCCGAGCAGGCAGAGCTCGCTGACGGCGAGCTTGGCTTCGTCAAGGTCGAGCTCGAGGACGACGACGGAACCGTCCTTCCGCTCGCGAAGGACCGCGTGAATTTCAAGCTCGAAGGCCCCGGCGAAATCGTTGCCGTCGGCAACGGCTCGCACAACGGGCTCGATTCGTTCGCCGAGACATCGTCGCATCCGCTCTACTACGGGCGCGCGCTTGTTATCGTCCGCAGGACTGGCGGCTCCGGGCTTCCGCTCAAGCTCACGGCATCGGTGCCTTCGATTAGGTCTGCGACGGTGACGTTTGGCCGGAAGTAGGCGTCGCGGCAAGCGGTTTTTGAACAAAGGAGGATTGTATGGTGTACTACAATGCGTTGACGAAGAAGTTCAAGGGAATTGTATGCTATGCAGTCGTGATTCTCTGCTCGTCCGTTTTCTCCGCAGCCGGCAAGGGCGGCCCGGTGGAGGGCGAGTTCGTCCTGCATGACGGCTGGGAGTTTTCGCACGACCAGAAGGAATGGAAGGGCGTCAGGGTGCCGCACGACTGGGCGATTGCAGGTCCGTTCGACCCGGAGATCGACCACGGCACGGGGATGCTTCCCTGGCAGGGCGTCGGGTACTACCGCAGGACGCTGGAGCTGTCTCCTGACTCGGCCGGCAAGTTCGTCGCGCTCAGGTTTGGCGGAGTGATGGCGCGCCCTGAGGTGTTTCTCAACGGCGAGAAGGTGGGCGGCTGGGACTACGGCTACATGTCGTTCGAGGTCGACATTTCCACGAAGCTGAAGTTCGGCGAGAAGAACGAACTTCTCGTGAAGGTCGACACGACGAAGCACAAGAGCCGATGGTATCCGGGCGCTGGTCTATACCGCGACGTCAAGCTCGTCGTCGAGGACGCGAAAAACCGCGCGATCTGGGGCTCGGTCAAGATCACGACTCCCGAGATCACGCCCGAGCGCGCGAAGGTGCGCGTCGAATACCTGACGCCAGCGAGCGAGAGCCCGATTGTCAACGAGTTCGAGGTCGAGCGGCCTATCCTCTGGGATGTCACGAACCCGAAGCTCTACGAGACGACGATCTGCGGCAAGAAGTACAAATACGGCATCCGCACGGCCAAGTTCACGGTTGACGACGGCTTCCACTTGAACGGGCGCCGCGTGCAGCTGAAGGGCGTGAACCTCCATTCCGACCTCGGGCCGCTCGGCATGGCGTTCGACAAGGGCGCGATGCGCCGCCAGCTCGAGGTGATGAAGGACATGGGCGTGAACGCCCTCAGGACATCGCACAACGCGCCTGCGGAGGAAGTTCTCGACCTCTGCGACGAGATGGGCATTGTTGTGTGGAACGAGTGCTTCGACAAGTGGGACGGGACTGCAGGCATCACGGCGGATGACTCGCTCGAGGAATGCGTTTCGCGCAACCTAAAGCAGTTCGTGCGCCGCGACCGCAACCATCCGTGCGTCGTGTGCTGGTCGATCGGAAACGAAATCATGCCAAAGGGCCAGACGGCAGACTGGAACGACAACAAGCCATACGAACAGGGTGTCACAGCCGAGCGCTGCGCGCTTTTCCGCAAGGCGGTCCTTTCGGAGGACATGACGCGGCCCGTGGGGGTTGGCTGCTGCTACCTCGAGTCTGTCGGGCGCGGCGATTACGCCGCGATGGACCTTACCGGATGGAACTACATGAGAAAGTATGCGACGATGAAGGAGAAGTATCCGGACAAGCCCCTCGTCTATTCCGAGTCTGCGTCCGCCTTCTCGAGCTGGGGCTATTTTCCCGCGGTGCCATCGGCGACTCCGACGAACTACGACTGGCAGACTGTCGTTGATATCGATGCCTACGACCGCTGCAGCGCAAGAAGAACGGACATCCCCGACATGGAATTTGCGCGGATGGAGCAAGACCGCTTTGTCGCGGGCGAGTTCGTGTGGACGGGAATCGACTACCTTGGCGAGCCGGCGCCCGGCTACAAGCTTTGCCGAAGCTCGTTTTTCGGGATCTGCGACCTCTGCGCGATGCCGAAGGACCGCTACTGGCTCTATCGCTCGTACTGGAACGACAGGAAGGACACGGTCCACCTCCTGCCGCACTGGAACTGGGACGGACGCGAAGGGGAGAAAGTGACGGTCATGTGCTATACGAGCGGAGACGAGGCGGAGCTTTTCGTCAACGGCGAGAGCGCGGGTCGCAGGAAGAAGGTAAAGGACGCGGGGGCCGTTGTCGGCAAGGACGATCCGAACTACTACAAGGTGACGGAACGCTACCGCATCGTCTGGGAAGTTCCGTACAAGCCGGGCGAGATCAAGGTTGTCGCGTTCAGGAACGGCCGCCCGATAGGCGAGGACTCCCGCAAGACGGCGCACAAGGCGGCGGCGGTGAAGCTTACGCCCGAGCAGTTGGAGCTCGCTGACGACGAGCTTGGCTTCGTCAAGGTCGAGCTTGAGGACGACAACGGAACCGTCCTTCCGCTCGCGAAGGACCGCGTGAACTTCAAGCTCGAGGGCCCTGGCGAAATCGTCGCCGTAGGCAACGGCTCGCACAGCGGGCTCGATTCGTTTGCCGAGACGTCGTCGCATCCGCTCTACTACGGGCGTGCGCTTGTGATCGTCCGCAGGACTGGTGGCTCTGGGCTTCCGCTCAAGCTCACGGCGTCAGCGCCGTCGGTCAGGTCCGCGACGGTGACGCTCGGCCGGAAATAAGCGTCGCGGCAAGCGACTCCCGAACGGCGGATTTTATGGTATAATATCAAAGAACGTGTCCGCGTATCTTGCGGATTGCGTTGGAGCAAGTTGGCATGGAGTCCGTGTTCAGCATAGCGGCGATTGCGTTCTGGGCGCTTTGTGCGGCCGGTATCGCGTGGTATGCCTCCGAAGTCGCGAAGGACGTGACCTACGTCACGCTCGCGGACGGCCGTCGCCAGGAGCGCTCGATCCCCGTCGTCTTCAAGCTCCTTCTCCCGTTCGTGGGGAACCTCGACAAGCTCGTCTCCCGGCCGATGTTCGCGAAGCAGATCGAGACGGCCGACTGGATGCTCGTCGCCGCCGGGTTCGAGGGGCTTCTCTCCGGCCGCGAGTTTGTCGCGCTCAAGATCCTCTGCCCGATAGTCCTCGGCGCGGCGTGGACCATTTTCATTGCGCTTCTCGGCGCTGCGCTTCCGGACTCGCCGTTTTCAGCCGGTTTCGTGCCCATAAGCCTTCTGGGGTTTGCCCTCTTCTACCTCCAGCCGATGATGTGGCTCAGGGGCGCGCTCAAGAAGCGCCATCTTGCGATAATGAAGGCGCTGCCGTTTGTGCTCGACATCCTTACGCTCTCCGTCGAGGCCGGCATGGATTTCATTAGCGCCCTCCAGCGCAACTGCCAGTCCCGGAAGCTCGACGCGCTCAACGAGGAGCTTCTTCGCATGACGAAGGAGATCCAGGTCGGCTTGTCTCGCCGCGAGGCGCTGAAGAACATGGCGGACCGCGTGCGCCAGAGCGACCTGAGGTCCGTCGCGTTCGCGCTCATCCAGGCCGACGAGCTCGGCGTGTCGATCGGCGCGATACTCCGCATACAGTCCGAGCAGCTGAGAAGCCGCCGCTTCGACCGCGCCGAGAAACTGGCGCACGAGGCGCCGACGAAGATGCTCGGTCCGCTTATGCTCTGCATTTTCCCCGCTGTGTTCATAATCCTGCTCGGGCCAGTCCTGTCGCAGGCGATGAAGGGGATGTTGTAACCGAAGGAATCACAAGACATGGCGAAACGTCCAGAACTGCTTATCACGTCCGGCCCGATGTCCGGCACGCGATTCGAGGTCGGAGCCGGAGGGGTGCGCCTCGGCCGTTCGTCCTCGAACGACGTGCACATCCCGGACGAGGAGCTTTCCCGCAACCACTGCCTTTTCGAGCAGTCCGGCGAGGCGGGCATACGCATCACAGACCTCGCGAGCGCGAACGGCACTTTCGTTAACGGCGAACAGCTTGGCTCTGATTCGCGCGAGCTAAAGGGCGGCGACACGATCGAGGTCGGCTCGACGAAGATCAGCGTCGTCGGAGATGAGCCGCCTTTCGCGCCGCGGGCCGCGGGCATCAAGGTCGCGGCGACCGTAGACCTCGGCCTTGGCGCCGCTTCGGCCGAACCGGCGCAGGGTGGAGTCGCGTCGCACAAGCAGTCAAAGGCGCAGGGCGGCCACCAGCGCACGATGATCGCCAACGTCCTGTGGGTCGTCGCGGCGCTCACGGTCGCGGTCGCGATCGCCGTCGTTCTCTGCGCCCCGCGCGAGTCCGAGAAGCCGGTTGCGCCAGTCGTAGAGGAGAAGACCGAGCAGAAGCTCGTCTCGCTCCGCTACGAGAAGGTCGAGGCGGACGTCACGAGGGTGTTCAGCTACCGGATGGAAATCGACGGGTTTGGCATCCTGCGCGTCGCGTTCGACGACGTCCCCGGCGAGAACCGCCACGTCGACAAGAAGACGAAGCTTTCCGACAAGGCGAAGAAGAGGATACTCGAGATTCTCGAAAAGCCAGGCTTCGCGGCGCTTGACGACGAGTACGTCGGTTCGAGCGTGGAGGACGAAAACGCGCTCAAGAGCTTCAGGATCCGCGTCGTCCGCTGGAACAGCATCAAGGACGTTCTCGTCGAGAACACGCAGGAGCCCGACGCCTTCCGCGAGGTAAGGGAGGCGCTTGAGACGTTCTCGCGGAACGAACTCGGCATCTGGGCGATACAGTACTCGAAGGAGAAGCTGATAGAGCTCAGCGATGAGAGCGCGAAGGTCGGCGACGCCAAGTGGGAGGACCGCGAGGTCGAGTATGGCAACCTGAGCACGGCAATCAAGGCCTACAAGGACGCGCTTTTCTACCTTGAGACGATCAACCCGAAGCCTGACGGCTACGCGGAGATAAAGGAGAAGCTCGCGCGCACGGAGGCGGAGCTCAAGCAGCGCTACGAGGACCAGCGCTTCCGCGCGGACAAGGCGATGAACCTCGGAGACTGGGAGACGGCGCAAAACGAGCTCAAGATACTGTGCGAGCTCGTTCCCGAGAGGGACGATCCGCGCCACGCCGAGGCCAATGCGCGTCTCGTCGACGTAGAAAACCGCATGAAGAAGGCGAGGGGTGGAAAATGAGGGGAATCTTTCTTTCGATCGCGCTTGCCGCGCTTGCCGCGTTCGCAGAGGAGTCGAAGGCGATACGCTGCGACTTCTCGAGCCAGCCGGAGGGCGCCACCGTGGTTATCGACGGCATGACGCGCGGCGTCACGCCGCTTACTCTCTACGATCTCGCGCCTGGCCGCCGCCATGTGCGGTTCGAGCTCGCGAACTACGACGGCGTCGACGAGTTCATGTTCTTGCGCGAAGGCGGCGCGGTCAGCAAGAACGCGGTGCTTCGCCCGATAAAGGGGATATTGCTTCTCGTCACCGAGCCTGAGGGGTGCGACGTCTCGCTCGACGGCGTGTCGCTCGGCAAGACTCCTCGCCTCGTCACTTCGCTCGACGCCAAGGACACGCACCGGCTCCTCGTGCAGAAGCCCGGCTACCAGCCGCGCACCGTCGAGGTGAAGTTCAGCGGGCGTACGCCTCTCGTCAAGAACGAGTCGCTTGTCATAGATTCCGGAATTGTCGAGGTGACGAGCGAGCCTGCGGGCGCCGAGGTGACGGTGAACGGCCATTCCCGAGGGAGGACGCCGGTGAAGGTCGATGGCGTTCCAAAGGGGCGCGCGACGGTCGAGATCAAGAAGAAGGGGTTTGAAGACGAATCGCGCGAGCTCGCGATCGTCGCCGGCGAGAGCCAGACTCTGTTCGTCAAACTCGCAGGGCTTCCCGGCACGATGTCGCTCACGTCCGTTCCCGACGGTGCGCGGTTCTATGTCAACGACAAGCCCGAGGGGAAGGGCCCGATATCGCTCACGGGGCTCGCTCCCGGAAGCTACACGATTCGCGTCGAGAAGGAGGGCTTTGCGACGGCGACCAAGACCGTCACGCTTGAGAACGGCGGATCGATCGTCGAGGAGTTCCGGCTTGACAACGTGATGGGCCGTATCGAGGTCCGGACGATTCCCTCTGGCGTCGACGTCCTTCTTGACGGCAGCCGCGTCGGCACGACAAAGTCGAAGGGCGACGACGGCGACGCGAGCGAGGTGTTCGCGATAGAGAACGTGCGCGAGGGCGAGCATACACTCGTCCTGAAGTGCGAAGGGTACGCCGACGCTACGAAGCACCCGGTCGTCGAGAACCGCAAGACGCAGACCGTCAACGTCAGGCTCAAGCGCGTATTCACCCCGAACGTCGAGATCACGACGGACAGCGGCGTGTACCGCGGCGTTCTCATCTCCAACACGTCGAACGGCGTAGAGGTCGAGGTTTCACTCGGCATCAACCGCACGTTCCCGCATAGCGAGGTCAGGAAGCTCACCTTCATCAAGTAGTTGAAGCGTCGCCTTGACATCCTTATCGTTGAGCGCGGCCTCGCCGAGAGCCGTACGCGCGCGCAGGCTCTCGTCATGGAGGGCAAGGTTCGCGTCGCTGGGCAGACCGAATACAAGGCCTCCCGCCAGGTCGACGACGAAACTTTGGTCGAGATAGAGTCGCCGCCGCGGTTTGTCTCGCGCGGCGGCGAGAAGCTCGAGGGCGCGTTCGAGTTGTGGGGAACGGCTTTGGGTGCCGAGGGGAAAACTTGCCTCGACGTCGGCTCGTCCACGGGCGGCTTCACCGACTGTCTTCTCCAGCATGGCGCAAGGCGTGTGATGGCCGTCGACGTCGGTACGAACCAGCTCGCCTACAGTCTGCGCACGGATCCTCGCGTTTGGGTCAGGGAGAACTTCAACGCCCGCTACATGAAGCCAGAGGACTTGCCCGAAGTCCCGGTGCTTGCGGTCACGGACGTTTCCTTTATCTCGCTCAAGCTCATCCTGCCGCCGATACGCGACGTGCTCGCGCCGGGTGGCGAGATTGTCGCGCTCATAAAGCCGCAGTTCGAGGTCGGGAAGGGCAACGCCCCCGGGGGGCTTGTGCGCGACAAGGCGCTCAGGCTCGCGGCGCGCGACGAAATCGTCCGCTTTGCGAAGGAGGAGCTTGGGCTTGAGCTCCTCGGACTTGCAGAATCTCCGATCAAGGGACGCGAGATGGGGAACATCGAGTATCTCTCCTGGTGGCGCAAGCCCATTTCACTATAGCCCGATTTTTGATATACTATTCCTGTTTTTAACCATTAAAGGAAACAGGAGCCAAAAAATGGGCGAAGTAATCGGAGCCGGAGAGCTGCACAAGGGAGTGAAGCTTCTTATTGACGGAGAGCCGTGGGAAATCACGGAGTTCTCGTTCTCGAAGCCGGGCAAGGGCCAGGCGATCTACAACTGCAAGCTCAGGAACATGATGACCGGCGGCGGCTGCACCAAGAGCTACCGTTCGGGCGACAAGTTCGAGAAGCCCGAGCTCGTGCAGATGAGCGTGACCTATTCCTACGACGACGGCACGGCGTTCGTCTTCACCGACGACAACTTCGAGGAGATTCGCGTCAGCTACGAAGTCATGGGCGACAAGAAGTACTTCCTCATGGACGAGATGGAAGTCAAGGCGCTGTTCTTCAACGACAAGGTCATCGGCGTCGACCTCCCGCAGCTCGTCGAGCGCAAGGTCGTCAAGGTCGAGCCCGGCGTCAAGGGCAACACCGCGTCCGGAAAGGTGACGAAGCCGGCGACAGTCGAAGGCGGCTATACGCTGGCCGTCCCGCTCTTCATCAACGAGGGCGACGTGATCCGCATCAACACGGAGACGGGCGAGTACAACGACCGCACTTCGACGAAGTAAGGCCGCTTTTAAGGGCCGGAGACCAGCCATGCCGGAAAAAAAGAGACGCATAGTCGTTACGAGCGCGCTCCCGTACGCCAACGGTGACATCCACCTCGGTCACCTTGTGGAATACATCCAGACCGACTTCTGGGTGAGATTCCAGAAGCTGCGCGGGAACGAGTGCGTCTATGTCTGCGCGGACGACACGCACGGCACGCCCGTGATGATCCGCGCCCGCAAGGAGGGAATCTCGCCCGAGGACCTCATCGCGCGCACGCACGCGATACACCTCAAGGATTTCACCGACTTCCAGGTCGCCTTCGACAACTACTACACGACGAACTCGCCCGAGAACAAGGCGTTCTCCGAGCAGATCTTCGCGGCGATGGAGAAGTCGGGCGGGATAACGAAGAAGTCGTCGCCCCAGCTCTACTGCGAGCACTGCAAGATGTTTCTCCCCGACCGCTTCGTGAAGGGCGCTTGCCCCAAGTGCGGCGCGGAGGGCCAGTACGGCGACAGCTGCGACAAGTGCGGTTCGACCTACGGCGCCGAGGAGCTCTACTTCGAGCTCGAGCCGCAGCACGACTTCCTCGAGAAGTGGATTCCCGGACACACGACGAGCGATGTCTCGAACAAGCTGCTCGAGTGGTTTAAGGAGCCCCTGCGCGGCTGGTGCATCTCGCGCGATGCGCCGTACTTCGGCTTCGAGATTCCCGGCCACAAGGACAAGTTCTTCTATGTCTGGGTCGACGCGCCGATTGGCTATCTCGCCTCGCTCCGCAACTGGTGCGAGAAGAACGGCGAGAAGTTCGAGGAATGGTGGCAGAACTCGGATGCCGAGCGCTACCATTTCATCGGCAAGGACATCATTAGGTTCCACTGCCTCTTCTGGCCGGGGATGCTCAACGTCGCCGGCTTCCAGCAGCCGAACAAGATCTTCGTCCACGGCTTTCTCACCGTCAATGGCGAGAAGATGTCGAAGTCGAAGGGCACTTTCGTCAACGCGAGGACATATCTTGACCATCTCCCGCCCGAGGCGCTTAGGTACTACTACGCGGCGAAGCTCGGCGGCACGACCGACGACATGGACTTGAATCTCGCGGACTTCGTCCAGCGCGTGAATTCCGATCTCGTCGGCAAGATAACGAACATCGCCTCGCGCTCCGCGCAGATGCTCCAGAAGAAGCTCGACGGCAAGCTCGCCGCGCTCGCGGGGCACGACGAGGAGCTGGCGCTTTTGAAGAAGCTCCGCGACGGCGGAGAGACGATTGCGCGCTACTACGAGGATCGCCGCTTCAATTTGGCGGTCGTCGAGATCTGCCGTCTCGCAGACGCCGCGAACGAGTATTTCGACCGCAAGGAACCGTGGAAGACGGTCAAGACCGACGCAGAGGCGACTCGCGTCGTCCTCACGGCCGCGCTCAACGCGTTCCGCATCTTGGTAATTTACCTGAAGCCCATTCTTCCCGTCTACGCTGACAAGGCGATGAAGCTCTTTGGCGAGACTGAGTGGACGTGGGATTCTCGCGACACGGTCATCGAGGGCGTCTCTCTTGGCGAGTATGAGTATCTCGCCTCTCGCATCGACTCCAAACAAGTTGACGCGATGATTGCCGCGGCGACTGTCAAGCCCGCCGATTCCGGCGAAGTCGCGCACGAGTCCCGCGCGAGCAAGAACAAGGGGTCAGGAGTCAGGGGTCAGGAGTCAGGGGTTAGGAGTCAGGAGTCAGGGGGCAGGGGGCAGGAGGGGCAGTCTGCTCCGCTGAAGCCCGAGATCGCGTTCCCAGACTTCGAGAAGCTCGACCTCAGGGTTGGTGTCGTCGAGAGCTGCGAAATCGTTCCGAAGAGCTCGAAGCTCCTCAAGTTCGTTCTCGACGCGGGCTCATTGGGCAAGCGCACCATCTTCTCGGGAATCCGCGGGGCGTATCCCGACCCAGCCGCGCTCGTTGGGAAGGAAGTCGTCTTTGTCGCGAACCTTGCGCCGAGGAAGATGTCGGTCGGCGTCAGCGAAGGCATGATTCTCTTCGCCGGCGAACCGGGTGTCTGCGGAGGGGTTGTCTCGCCTGCATCATGCGCGGGCGGCGGAACAAGCGTGACCTGAACGATGATCGAATTCACCGACAGCCAGAAAAAGACGATAGCGGCGGGAATTACGGTTCTGTCGCTGTCGCTTGTTTTTGCCTTCACTGCCTTTGTGCTGTGGGTTGTCTTTAAGGTGCTTTCGTTTGCGTCGTCCGCGATAATCCCCGTCGTGCTTGGCTTTTTCCTGTCGCTCTTCTTCAAGCCCTACTACGAATGGTGGCAGAAGCAGGTGAGGAACCCGACGCTTGCGCTTGCCGCAATGCTGCTGACGATATTTGTTCCGCTTGGGTTCTTCCTATGGTATGCCGGCGCTGTCACGGTCGACCAGATATCGAACCTCATACGGCAGGGGCCTGCGATGGCCAACCATGTCGTCGAGTGGTTCAAGACGACATTCCCGAAGTCGGTGTCGCTTCTCGACCAACTTGGCGTCAGGTACGATAGTCTGGGCGATCTCTACACGAACTATGGCGGCGCGGCGCTCAAGGCGGGCACTGGCGCGCTCAAGTTCGTCGGCGGAGTTCTTTCCGCGCTCGTGACGCTCATATTCTTCGTGTTCTTCCTGACGTCAAAGCCGCGGCGCGGCAGCGACATCGTCTCGCAGCTCACTTTCCTCAAGCCCGAGACGCGCGATTTCGCAGCAGAGCAGATTGACGCATTTATCGAAATCCTCGTGAGCTTCTTCCAGCGCCAGACTGTAATCTGCCTAATCGAAGGAGTGTACTACGGGCTCGGCTTCGCCCTCGTCGGTCTTCCCTACGGCTTTCTCATCGGCTTCATGCTCGGCGTCCTCAACCTCGTTCCGCTCTTCGGCACGGTCGTGTGTCTCCCGGTCGCAATGCCGCTCGCCTACTTCGGCACCGGCGGGTCGACGACGCGGCTCGTTCTCGTCCTCGTCGTGTGGGCGATCGGCCAGGTTCTCGACGGCTATCTCATCACGCCGAAGATCCAGGGCAACAAGACCGGGCTCGGCTACGCGGGCGTCATCTTCTCCTTCTTCTTCTGGGGGATTGTCCTCGGTCCTGTCCTTGGGCTTTTCCTTGCGATTCCGCTCTCGGCGTTCTGCGTCGTGCTGTGGCGCGCTCTAAAGTCAAAGTATATCCGTCCCGTCGTCTGACGGTTTTCCTGCCGCCATGAAGAAGAATCGCGCAAGCTGGTCTGGTTCGGTTGCATTCGTGCTTGCGGCGGCGGCGTCTGCCATAGGACTCGGAAACCTCTGGCGCTTCCCCTATCTTGCTGCCCGCTATGGCGGAGGCGTTTTCATCGCTGTCTACCTCGCGCTCTCGCTCACGCTCGGCTTTGTCCTTCTCGTCACCGAGATTGCGATCGGGCGCTATGCGCGGCAGAGCCAGCTTACGGCGTTCGGCGAGCTTGGGCATCCGAAGTGGAACTTCCTCGGCGTCCTCGCGACTCTCGTTCCGCTTTTCATCCTGCCGTACTACAACGTCATTGGCGGGTGGGTCGTCCGCTACTTTGCGGCGTATGCGGGAACGGCCTTCGCAGGGATTGCGCCGGCCGCAGACCCCAAGACGTTTTTCGACGCGTTCGTCGCCGCGCCGTGGGCGCCGTTCGTGGCGATGTGCGTCTTTACGGCGGCAGTCCTCGTGGTGATCGTCCTCGGCGTAAAGAACGGCATCGAAAAGGCGAACCTCGTCCTCGTGCCGGCACTTCTCGCAATGGCCGTAGCGCTTTCCGTGTATGTCGCGACGCTTCCCGGCGCGGGTGCGGGAATCAGGTACTACCTCGTCCCCGACTTCTCGTCGTGCGACAACGTCGGCAAGGTAGTGCTTGGCGCGATGGGGCAGATGTTCTACTCGCTTTCGCTTGCGATGGGAATCATGATCACCTACGGCAGCTACATGCGGCGACGCGATTCCGTACCGAAGGCGGCGGTGAGGATCGTCGCGGCGGATACATTCGTCGCAGTCCTCTCCGGCTTCATGATAATCCCCGTCGTCGTAGTGTTTGCCTCTGCCGGCGCGGCTGAAGGCGGCCGTGTGGCGATCGACGCAGGCCCCGGCCTCATGTTCGAGACACTTCCGAAGGTCTTCCTCTCGCTTGGCGCGGCAGGACCGTGGATCGGGCTATTCTTCTTCACGCTCGTTCTCTTCGCGGCGCTCACGAGCGCCATCTCGATGACGGAGGCGCTTGTCGCCGCTGTCTGCGATTTCTTCAAAACGAGCCGCGGCAAATCCGTCGCGGTGATCGGCGTTTGGTCTGTCGCGGTCGGCGCGCTTTCTGCATTCGGATACGGGCGGTGGAGCTCGCTCAAGTTCTTCGGACTTCCGCCGCTCGACTTCTTCGACACGTCGATGAACATCTTGACGCCGATTGTCGCCGCGCTCATCTGCGTGTTCGTCGGATGGATCTTAAGCCCCAAGCGAATCCTCGCAGAATGCCAGCGCAGCGGCGAGCGCGTCGGCTTCCGGCTTTTCTATGTCATCATGGTGCGCTTTGTCGCGCCGATCCTGATCGGTGCGATCCTCGTCTCCGAGGTCTGCCGCTGCCTTGGGATCGGCGGCTGGACCATCTGACTATACGGCAATCCGCGTCGCGGGCTGACGATTTATACTTTTGGATATTGCCATGGACGGGGGATTTTAGGTAGAATGGCTCCATCATGAATACCCGAAACGTAATCATCGCTTCCCTCGCCGCAGCGGTGGGCTGCACGTCCCTGCGCAATGGCGCATCTCGCCCGGAAGGGTTTATAACCGCAATCGGAGCAACCCTCTACGACAGCGCCGAGGGCGGCAGGCCAATCGTCCTAAAGGGCGCCAACGCCGGCGGCTGGATGGTGACCGAGAACTGGATGTGTCCGACGAAAGTTGCGAAGTCGCAGACCGAAACATACGAGTCTTTCGTGAAGCGCTTCGGCGCGGAGAAGGCCGAGGAGCTCTACGACATCTACCGCGCCAACTGGTGGACCGAGGAAGACTTCGCCAACATGGCCTCCATCGGCATGAACGCC
>CACZHC010000069.1 GCA_902780865.1 uncultured bacterium | reverse complement strand
CCCGTCGTCTTCGCGGCGATACGCGCCGCAATGCTTCGTCGGCGGATACGCCTCCTCGCCTTGCGACGTGTCTCACCGCGCATCCGACGAACCGCGTCGCCGTATGTCGCTCAGTTCGGCACTCGCCCCCTCGTCCCTTGCCTCACCTTCCATAAGGCGCGTTTTTCTTCGCACCTCTTGCGGCGGCGCGGCAAATGAGCCGCGCCGCCTTATCTCCCCCACCCGACTCCCCCACCCGACTCCCCCACCCGACTCCCCCACCCGACTTCCCCCGCGGCAAATCCGCCGCGCTGCTTTAATTTCCGTGCAATCCGCTACTGACTGGGGGAGCCGCCATCTTGGCGGCGTTTCAAACTGCCGCGATTTTGTCCGCACCGTAATCGCATTTCGCCGCGCTTGATTTGAGCGCGGCGTTTTCGCTATAATACCCACATCCCGTGAGGCGCACGCCGCGACGCGGGGTCATAGTCCGGAAAACGGGAGAAAAAAACGATGTGGCGACGACGGCAAGTCGCCGTCGCCACATTGAATGAATCCCCGCCGGGCGCTTAGTCAATTGCAGGGAACTGCAACGGTCGTTCAGTCGAAACCTGAGAAATTTCAATGAATGCGACTCGTTGTGAGGTTCGCGCGCAAGCGTGGCCTCTCTTCGTGTGCATTCATGGGCTTCTCAGGGCCTCGACTGAACACATTGAAGAGAGGCCCTTATAATGCCAAAGGCACGAAACAAACAGCTTGGCGACGCTAAGAAAGCGAAGAAAGACGAGTTCTATACGCAACTCTGCGACATTGAGAGGGAATTGCGTCATTACGAACATCATTTCAGAGGCAAGACTGTCCTCTGCAATTGCGATGATCCGCGTGTCAGCAATTTCTTCCACTACTTCTCTTACAAGTTTGAGGACTTGGGACTAAAGCGGCTTGTCACAACGTGTTATAAGAATCAAGAACGCGACCTGTTCAGCCAGAACAATTCCGAGCGTGCTATTTGGCTTGAATACCTTGGAGACAAGAACGGCAATCGTGTGCCAGATCCAGAAGAAATCGGAATCAGGTATTTCAATGGCGACGGTGATTTCAGAAGTGACGAATGTATAGAATTGCTAAAACAAGCCGATATAATTGTTACAAATCCACCGTTCTCACTGTTCATAGAGTATATCAGGCAGTTAGTCAGATATGACAAGAAATTTCTTGTGATTGGGCCTCAGAATGCCATTCATTACAAAGATACATTTGAGTTGATCAAGGCGAATAGAATGTGGCTTGGGTATGGGTTCACTGATGGAAATGCCTTTTTCGCAATTCCAAAAGAGAACATGCGAGAATTTGCGAATGGAGTTTATGATCCAGACAAGGGGCTTGTCAAGTTCAGGAATTGCACCTGGTTTACAAACTTGGATCATGAAAAGCGTCACGAAGAGTATGTGTTTATACGCAAATACAGGCCAGACGATTACCCCAAGTACACAAACTTCGATGCAATTGATGTCGGCAAGTCGGCTGACATCCCGGAAGATTGGGGTGGCCTAATGGGGGTGCCAGATACATTCTTGGAGAAATACAACCCTGACCAGTTTGAAATCGTCGGGCTTGGGTCTGGCGACCTTGCGAAGCAGATAGGAGTAAAGAAGAATTACCGTGGCAGAACGGATGTCGCCTATAGGATCGACGGCAAGGACAAGTGTCCGTATTCCCGCATCATTATCCGGAGGAGGGCGAAATGATATTTCGTCCGCACCGTGATCTCATAGTTCCGACGCGACGCATTTGCCGCGTCGACGAAGAGGAAAGGTTGGTCGCGTCATGAACATAGAGCTTCACAAGGTAGCTGTCCGCGAGCTTGTCGCAGGATACGTCAACAGCGAGGACGAGGGCGTTGTCGCATACGGCGGCAAGCTCGACGTCCGGCCAAAGTACCAGCGCGAGTTCATCTACAAGGCGGAGCAGCAGGTCGCCGTCATCGACACCGTGACGAAGGGATATCCGCTGAACGTCATGTACTGGGCCGTGCGCGGCGACGGGACTTACGAGGTCATCGACGGCCAGCAGAGGACGCTGTCGGTGTGCGAGTACGTTGCTGGAAAGTTCGCCTACAACTTCCGCTATTTCGGCAACCTCACGAAAGGGGAGCAGGACGCCATCCTCGACTATCCGCTGATGGTCTACTTCTGCGAGGGGTCGGATGCGGAGAAGCTGGAGTGGTTCAAGACAATCAACATCGCCGGCGAGGAGCTGACGGACCAGGAGCTCCTGAACGCCGTCTACGCGGGGCCGTGGACTGCGGACTTGAAGCGCTACTTCTCGCGGCCGTCCGGGCCCGCCTACGGGCTTGGCAGCCGCTACCTTCGCGGCGAGCCAATCCGCCAGGACTATCTTGCGACGGTGTTGAAGTGGAAAAGCGAAGGGGCTGTGAAGGACTACATGGCCGTTCGACAGCACGAGGCGTCGGCAATGGAGGAGTGGCTGTACTTCAAGGGCATCGTCGACTGGATCGAGACGCTGTTCCCGAAGTACAGGAAGGAGATGAAGGGGCTGGAGTGGGGCCCTCTCTTCTCCAGATACGGCGGGAAGCGCTACGACCCGTCGGCGATGGAAGAGCGGATCAAGGCGCTGATGGCGGACGCGGAGGTCGGACGGAAGAGCGGCGTGTACGAATTCGTCCTTGGCGGCGAGCGCGACTTCAGTCTGCTGAACCTTCGCAAGTTCGACGATGCGGACAAGCGGACTGTCTACGAGCGCCAGAACCATAGGTGCGCGATCTGCGGAGAGGAGTTCGCCTACGAGGACATGGATGGAGACCATGTCATGCCCTGGTGGAAGGGCGGGCGCACAAAGATCGAGAACCTCCAGATGCTCTGCCGCACATGCAACCTCAAGAAGGGTGGGAAATAATAGTTACGCTGAAGAGGGAATAATATGTTCGAGGTGACATACACGAAATCAGAGCTAAAGAAACTTCGGGCCGCCGCCCGAAAAGCGGAGAAGGAGCATCCCTTAACGGTCGCGGCAAATCTCGCGTTCCACTGGTATGACGAGATTGAGGCGGGAAGAAAGAAGACAGAGTATCGTGATATTTCGCCTTATTGGACTAATCACCTCTTCAAGGACGGCGACATTTACGGGCAGAGGGCGAGCTTCATAAAGTTTTCAAGGGGTTATACCAAGCGGAACATGACATGGTCTATCCGCAGAATTGACATTTCGGAGGATGATGGCTGCTACATGATTAGGCTTGGGAGGCGAATTTCATAGCGGGCATGGGCGTATGAAGCTTTTATGAGACGGCGCGGGGAGCGGGGTAACCGCCGCTTGTCGGTGGTCAGCGCGGTGCGCTGACCAACCCGAAGCGGAAGCGAGGGCGAGCGAGGCCGAGGTGCGACGCTGCGCGACGAACTCGACCAGAGGTGCCATGCGCGGCCACGGTTCGGGTCGTAGCGGGACGGACCGAAGCAGGGGGAGGCGAGTTGCGCAGGACTCGCCCCCGACGGCGTATATGTATACGCCGAGTGGGGCGAAGGACGCGCAAATCGCCCGCCCTGCACAGGGAGTACCGTTACCCGAACCGTGGCCGCACGTTGGAAGGCAAACCAGCACAGGATAGCTAAGTGCAGTCAAAATGTAGCGCGAGGCAAACTGCGGGGCATTGCCACAAAGGGCGCGATTTGGTAGACTGTTGGAAAAGCCAGAGTGGTGGAATGGCAGACGCAGCGGACTTAAAATCCGCGGCCTGGTAATCAGGCGTACGGGTTCGAGTCCCGTCTCTGGCACCAATAGAATCAATATTCCCCAATCAAGGCCCAAATGCACAGCGTTGTTTCGCGCGTGGCGGTGTAGACGGTGACAATCCATTGCCTCGCCTGGCGCGAGAGCCCCGCAACGTTAAGCCAGCGCGGCAACTCGCCGCACCTTGCGCAGTGGGAATATTCGCAGCTTGAAGTCGAATCCGCAGCCGTGAAGATACCGCGCAAGCGTCGCAAGTGTGATATTCTGTCCGCTCTCGATCCTGCGCACGTTCGCCCGCGGTGTCCGCATCCGCCGCGCAAGCTCCGCCTGCGTGATGTTCGCCTTGCGCCGCGCTTCGGCCATCGCAACCTCCGCGTCATACTCGCGTAGCCACGCCTCATGCTCCGCACGAAACGCGGGATCCTCCCATTCGCGCGCCATTTCGTCGCGCGTGCGCTTTGCCAGTCGTTCCCGCAGCGCGTTGCGCTCCGCCTTCGTCAATGCCTTTTCTTTCATAGTCCGTACTTCCTTTTAAGCTGCCGGGCGCGTTTCAGCTCGCGTCTCGGTATATCCTCGGTTTTCTTTTCGTAGCCGTTCAATATCCATATATGCGTCCCGTCGTCGTATGCATAGAAGAACCGCGCATTGCCTCCCTTGCGTATTCGGATCGCAAAGAGATTGTCTTCGCCCCCGACCTTCTCGCCGAATGGATACTCCAGCCGCCCGTCGTCATGCAGCGTGCGTCGTATCTGCCTGTATTCCGCGAACTCGTCCGCATTCAGCTCCGCTCGGAACTCCAGGCACTCGTCTGTTTCGACAATCTCTTTCATCTCGTCGACCCATAGTGTATCATTTATGAATACATCGCGCAAGGGGTCAATGCCCGCCCCGGGCCAGGAACGCGGCCAGCCATTCGCCGTCGCGTCTCCCTTGCTATGCTCGCCGCGCGTGTGGTATAATCCCGTGCTGCAATGTCCGACACGGAAAACGAAATCTTCGGGTATGCCTTCAGAAACGCCGCGCTTCTCGACGAGGCTCTCACGACGCCTTCGTTCAAGATGAGCAGCCCGGACGCGGCCGACAACCAGCGGCTTGAGTTCCTCGGCGACGCCGTTCTCGGCTTCATCGCGGCCGAGCGGCTCTACGGCTCCCTGCCCGACGCGCCGGAAGGCGTTCTCACCGTAAAACGCACTCACATGGTCTCCTCCGCCGCGCTCTGCGAAGCGGCCGCACGCCACGAACTCGCCCCGCGCCTCAGGCGCAACAAGGGCGCGGCGCCTCTCCCAGGAAACTCGAAGACGCTCGCAGACGCAGTCGAGGCGGTGATCGGCGCCGCATTCCTCGACGGCGGTCTCGACGCTGCGCGGACGATCTTCGACGCCTTGGATCTCGCCTCGATGGCCGACACTGCCGGTTTCAACCCCAAGGGCGACCTCCAGATCCGCGCGCAGGCCATGACTCCGCCGCGCCACCCCGCCTACCGGCTCGTCAAGACCGAGGGCAGCGACCATGAGCCAGTCTTCACCGTGGAAGTCACCGTCGAAGGCCTTGGAACCGCCTCCGCGTCGGCGCGCAGCCACAAGGAGGCCGAGGCTCTCGCCGCCGCGAAACTCCTATCTATGGTATAATATATCCCCTATGAAAATTACCGAAGATACATTCCGTCTCGTCGCCAACACCATCCGCTGCCTCTGCGCGGACATGGTTGAAAAGGCGAAATCAGGCCACCCCGGCGCCCCGATGGGCATGGCCGACCTCGCTTCAGTCCTCTGGCTCAAGCACCTCAATGTCGATCCCAAGGACCCCGAATGGGCCGGTCGCGACCGCCTCGTCTTCTCCGGCGGCCATGCTTCTTCCCTCGTTTACGCGCTCTTCCACCTCTCCGGCATGGGCGGCCTTTCAATGGACGAGCTCAAGAACTTCCGCCAGTGGGGCAGCCGCTGCGCAGGCCACCCCGAGCGCGGCGTCGCGCCCGGTGTCGAGGTGACGACAGGGCCGCTCGGCCAGGGCATCGCGATGGGCGTAGGGCTTGCGCTTGCCGCGAAGAAGGCGAAGGTCGCTAACCGCACGTGGGTCTTCTGCGGCGACGGCGACCTCGAGGAGGGCATCAGCCACGAAGCGGCGAGCTTCGCGGGGGCTCTCAAGCTCGACAACCTTACTCTTATATATGACTCCAACCACATCACCATCGAGGGCGACACCGCTCTCGCGATGGCCGATGATGCGAAAAAGCGCTTCGAGAGCTATGGCTGGAAGGTCTTTGAGGTCGACGGCCACGATCCAGCCGCAATCGACCGCATCTACCGCCGCGCCGAGAAGGTGGTGGGAGTTCCTGCGATAATCATCGCCACGACGCACATCGGCTGCGGCGCCCCGACGAAGCATGACACGGCCGACTGCCACGGCGCTCCGCTTGGCGCAGAGGAGCTCGCCGCCACGAAAAAGGCGCTCGGCTTCGATCCCGAGAAGAGCTTCTTCGTCCCCGACGAGGTCTACTCGCTCTTCCGCGCCCGTACGCTCCAGCAGCATCGCTTTGCCAACAAGGCCAAGAAGGCGGGCCAGGAGCCGACGTCCTTTGCCCTCCCCTCGCGCAAGGAGCTTTTGAAGGCGCTTCCCGCGTTTGACCCCGCAAAGCCGGTCGCGACACGCGCCGCGTGCGGCACCGTAATGAACGCGCTCGCGCCGCTCGTTCCCGGGCTCGTCGGCGGTTCTGCCGATCTCGGTCCGTCGAACAAGACCGTCCTCAAAGGGCTCGGGGACGTCGGTCCCGGCTCGTACGATGGCCGCAACATCCACTTCGGCATCCGCGAACTTGCGATGACGGCCATCGTCAACGGCCTCACGGCGTTCGGCCAGGGCTTCCGCGGCTACGGCGCGACGTTCTTCGTCTTCTCCGACTACTGCAAGCCGGCGCTTCGTCTCGCGGCGCTTATGGAACTCCCGTCCGTCCTCGTGTTCTCGCACGACAGCTACTGCGTCGGCGAGGACGGCCCGACTCACGAGCCGGTCGAGCAGCTCGCGAGCTTGAGGTCCATGCCCAACGTCCGCACGTGGCGTCCCGCCGACGCGAACGAGACGGCTTTCGCGTGGGTCGAGGCGATTCTCAGGACCGACGGCCCGAGCTGCATCCTCACGACGCGCCAGAACCTGCCGATTCTCGAGGGAGTCTCGGCCGACGGCGTCGCGAAGGGCGGCTATGTCGTCTATTCGGCAGGCGTCCAAGACTCCACGACGGTTCTTTTCATCGCGACCGGCTCGGAAGTCTCGCTCTGCGTCGAAGCTGCGAAGCGCCTTGCCGCCGAGAGCGTCGGCGTGCGCGTCGTGTCCTTCCCGTGCATCGAGCGCTTCTACCTTGAGACGACCCCCGAGTACCGTTGCTCGGTGATGCCGCAGGAGATGAAGCGCCGCGTGATCGTCGAGGCCGGCGTCCGCTACGGACTTGACCGCTTCCGCCTCGATTTCCGCACGACGGCGTACGTTACTCTCGACCACTTCGGCGCGTCCGCGCCCTACCAGACTCTCTCCACGAGATTCGGTTTTACGGCAGAAAACGTATATAACGTCGCGAAGACGCTCGTCTGATGTCGTCAAGGAAGACACTCGCGAACGTCTTCACCGTCGGCGCGTTCACCATGCTGAGCCGCGTCCTCGGGCTTGTCCGCGAGATGCTCCAGTCGCGCCTCATCGGCGCTGGCATGGAGCAGGCCGCCTTCACCCTCGCCTTCGCCATCCCCAACATGGCCCGCAAGCTGTTTGGGGAGGGCGCGCTTACGGCGGCGTTCGTCCCGGTCTTCAAGGGCGAGGTCGAGTCCGATTCGCTTGAGCGAGCGTCCCAGCTTGCGCGGGCCGTGATGACGATGGTGCTCCTCATGCTTGGTGCCATCGTCCTTCTCCTTATGGGAGGGCTCGAGGCCGTCGTTCATTTCCGCGACGCGCTTGGTCTAAAGGACACTCCCCGCCTGCTCCTGACAATTCGCCTCGTCAAGACGCTCCTCCCCTACATGATCTTCATCTGCGGCGCGGCGTTCGGGATGGGCGTCCTCAACGCGCTCGGGCGGTTCAAGGCGTCGAGCTTCATGCCGTGCCTCCTCAACTTCTTCTGGATCGGCATCCTCGCGTGGCTGGCGCTCTCCGGGGTGATTCACGAGGCATATCCCGACTTTCTCCCTGGAGTCTTCACGGACTACCGGCTTGACCAGCGCATCCACCGCGTCGCAATGGCAATCCTCATTGCGGGTGCGGCGCAGATGGCGTTCATGTTCTGGTGCATGCACAAGGCGGGTGTCTCGCCTCGGCTCTCGTTCTCGGGGTGGCGCGATTCGAAGGTTGTTCTCGTCTGGAAGAACCTCGGCATTGCCGCGCTCGGCGCGGGGGCGATACAGATCAACTACATGCTCGACCAGCTCCTTGCGCAGCTCGCGAGCGACTGGGCGGCGGGCGTCATCGGCTATGCGGAGCGCCTGATGGACCTTCCGCTCGGCGTCATCGGCGTCGCGTTCGGCACCGTGCTTCTCCCGACTTTCGCGGGGCTTTTCGCGAAGGGCGACGTCGACGGCGCTCGCGAGGCGCTTTCTTCGTCCGTCGTTTCGCTCATGTTCGTGATGCTCCCCGCGGCGGCGGGGCTTCTCGTCCTCGCGCCGGAGGTCACGGCCGTCAGGGTTCTTCGGCTTCCAGAAGACGATGGTTCCGTGGTTCCAGGCGCAGAACGACATGAAGACCCCCTTGCGCGTCACGGTCTATACCGTCGTCGTCAACGCCGTTCTCAACATCCTCGCCGTGTGGCTCCTCCCTGTCGAGTGGCGGCACGTCGGGCTCGCGCTCTCGACGGTGCTCTGCGCCGCGATCGGGTGCGCCCTGCTTGTCGCCATCGCGCGGCGGCGCAACGGCTCGCTTGGTTTGCGCAAGGCCTTTGGCGTGCTCGGCGCGCCGGGTCCGCTCCTGAAGATGCTCGTGGCCTCGATCCTCATGGGACTTGCCGTCGCGGCGGCCAAGCCGCTTGTTGCCAACGGCCCCGCGATTGCGGCTCTTGCGGTGCTCATCGCTCTTGGCGCCGTCGTCTACGGCGTCCTCTCGCTCCTTTTCATGCGCGGCCAGGTCCGCGAGCTCCTCCGCCGCAGAAGGCGGTAGGGCCACGATTTCGCTTGCGCTTTAGACGGAGAATGTAGTATACTAATGTCATGATGTTCAGAAAGGTATCTTTCGTTTTCGGGTGCGCGGCACTTCTCGTGTCGCCGGTCGCGTCGTTCATCGCCGCCGCCGACGACCCCGCTGCCGCGCCAGCAGCCGAGGCTCCCGTGGAGGAGACCGATCCGGCTCTTGAGTTCGAAATCCGCTACGTCGAGGCGCTGATCGAGTACGGCTATCCCGATTTCGCAGAGCCCGTCATCGAGGCGACGAAGAAGAAGTGGCCCGAGGCCGAGACGAAGTTTTTCGCCATCGAGATTCGCGGCATGCTCTCCTTGGGCAAGTTCGAAGAGGCCGAGAAGAAGATCGCGGCGCTCCCCGACCGCAACGGCCCGAAGTACTGGGCGGCCCGTCTCGAGGTCGCGAACAACCTCTTCTTCCGCGGCAAGAAGGCCGAGTGCTCGAAGATCTACGACGAGTTCTTCAAGGCGTTCCCCAAGCCCACCAAGGAAATCCGCGAGTTCTACATGCAGGCGTGCTACGCCTGGGGCCAGATCCTCGTCGGCGACAAGCGCTTCGAGGAGGCCGTGAAGGTCTACGCCGGGCTCCTTTCGCAGATCAACAAGAAGAAAAGCGAGGACGACGCGAACACCTGGTGCAACGTCGCGTGCGAGACGGCCGAGATGTACCTGAAGCTCGCGTCCGACCAGCCCAATGTCAAGAACCGCAATCAGTACCTCGACCCCGCCAAGAAGATCGTCGACCAGCTCCTCTGGGAGCAGGATCGCCCCGTATACTTCGGCCGCGCCATCGCGATGAAGGCGAACATCGAGCTCTTGAAGGGCGACGTCGCCAAGGCCCAGCAGACGATCAACGAGTACATGCCCCAGCTTGAGCAGCTCCACCAGTCGATCGTCGAGTTCGACCCCGAGGGCAAGGAAGGCCTCAGGAAGTTCTCCCCGATGCCGCTCTGCCGCTTCATGCTCGCGAAGATGCTGTGGGACGAGGCTCAGGCCGAGTACAAGAAACCGAAGCGCGACGACGAGCGCGTGAAGGCGCTCCTTTTCGGCGACAAGACGTCTTCCGGCAAGCGCAACGGCCTCGGCGCGTTCAACCACGCGCTCAACGTCTTCATCCAGTATCCCGAGTCGACATGGGCCGCCGACGCGGGCGAGATGTCCGAGAAGATCAGGGAGTTCGCCGAGAAGAACTACGGTGCGAAGATTGCCACGAAGATCACGCCCGAGCAGCTTGCAAAGGTGCGCCAGATGCAGTTCCGCGCTCCCGCCGAGAAGATGGCCGAGGACAAGGTCGAGGAGGCGATCAAGGAGTATCTCGAGGTTCTTGCCCGCTATCCCGAGGTCAAGGAGTCCATCTACGCCGTCGAAGAGGTGATCCGCGGGCTTCTCGGGCTCATCCAGGCCAACAAGGACGATCCCAGGGCCGCCGACTGGCGCATTGACGCCGACGCGATCGAGGGCTATCTCGCCGAGCGCTTCGCCGGCCTCAAGGACCGTGAGCTGATGACTATGGCAGGCGAAGCGGTTCTCCGCCTTGCGGCGTTCGAGAAGCAGCTCGGCCAGCTCGCCCGCGCCGACAAGCTCTACGGCGAATTCCTCAAGAACTACCGCCGCCACGTGAGCGCGCCGAACCAGGCCTCTTTGTTGCTCAACGAGGCGATTCAGGGCGAGCGCTGGGCCGATGCGATAAAGTTCTGCGGCATCATCCAGAAGCACTACTCCAACTCCCTCTACTACGCGACTTCCTATTCCCAGGAGTCCTACTGCCACTCCAAGCTCGGCGAACAGGCCGAGGCTATCGCCACGATGAAGAAGTACGTCGAGGTCGAGAAGGACGGCATCGCGCGCGAGCAGGCCCGCATGGCGCTCGCCCAGATGTACCAGAAGGAGGGCTTCGACATCGTTTCCGGCGCCGAGACGAACGAGACGCCCGAGGCCGTTTCGGCGGCGCTTGCGGCCGGTTCTGCCCAGATCGTCCGCGGCATAAAGGAGTTCCGCGCGTTCGCCGACAAGGCCGACAAGGCGCTTGCCGACCCCTCGCTCACCAAGGCCGACAAGGCCAAGTACAATCTTCTCAGGGAACAGGCCCTCTTCCTCGTCGGCGACTGCTGGCGCCGCATGACGAAGCCCGAGGCCAAGCTCAAGATGTTCCGCGAGAACGCCGCGAAGAGCTACGAAGACTATCTCTCCGCCTATCCCGAAGGGCGCTATTCGACGAACGCCTACGTCCGCCTCGGCACGATCTACACCGCTCTCGGCGACACCGAAAAGTCGCGCGACGCGCTTGACCGCCTCTCCAAGGCGTTCCCCAACTCGCCAGAGGCGAAGAACGCGAAGCCCCAGCTCGCGAAGTCGCTCATCGAGATGGGCATGAAGAAGGAGGGCACCGAGATCTACGCCGAAATGCTCCGCACCGACGGCGCATACACCGCGTGGCAGTTCGTGAACGCCGGCGAGGCGCTTATCGAGGCCAAGAGCTGGTCGCTTGCGAACGATGCATTCGAGAAGGCGATCCACAAGGCCGGCACCAACCAGCTCCTCACCGTCGCGAGGGCGCGACTCGGCGAGGCGAAGGCGCTCTACAAGCAGAAGGCCTATGTTCAGGCGCGCGACGCGCTCGACCAATTCCTCGACGACCCGAAGATGTCGAAGATGTCGATTGCGGTCGATGCCCATCAGCTCATGATCGAGGTTGCCTCCGAGCAGGGCCGCACCGAGAAGGATTCCGACCTCCGCTCCAAGCACTTCGGCAAGGCGATCGGCTCAGTCAAGAAGCTTCGCAACTACTGGAAGAACAAGCCGCAGTGGGAGCAGGATACCGTCGATTTGATGTCGGCCGACGTCAAGCTCCGTCAGATGGCCGCCGAAGAGGCTATGGGCCTCAAGGAAGAGGCCGACAAGTCCGGGCGCACCGCGGCGTCTACGCTCCTCGCGTTCCTCCAGTCCCACGGCATCGACGAGAACCATCCGGCCGACAAGATGTCGGCGGGCGAGCTTGCAAACCTCGAGCGCTGCTATGCGACGCTCGTTCCCCTCTGCGCAAAGCTCGGTAGCGACTTCGCCGACAACATCATGAAGTTTGGTCAGGAGTACCTCGACCTCTTCCCGAACGGCAAGGCGCGCACTGAGGTGCAGAACGCCATGAACCAGGCGAAGACCGCCGGCGGCAAGGTCGTCGAAAGCACCCCTGCAGCTGAAGCCCCTGCGGCCGAACCTGCAGCCGAGGCGCCTGCGGCTGAGCCCGCCGCCGAAGCTCCCGCCGCCGAGCCGGCCGCAGAAGCCCCCTCCGCCGAACCCGCCGCCGAACCTGCGGCCGAAAACTGATTTCTTAAGGAGAAGAACCAATGAAGAGATTGATGATTCTGTTTGCCGTCGCCGCAGCAACTTCGCCGCTCTGGGCAATTCAGGGCACGATTCGTACGGCGACCGACTCCAAGAAGGGCGACATAAAGTGGCAGCCCCGCTCGAAGTCCTACGCCGTCTCGTTCAAGAAGGGGAATACGATGGTCAGCGCCGAGTATCCCCTTGGCGACGTCGAGGAGCTTGACATCGAGAAGCCCGCCGGCTACGACAAGGCGGTCGAGAACGTCAGGCGCGGCAACGGTGCTGCGGCGATTGGCGTTCTCACAAAGGTCGTGCAGGACTACAAGATGCTCAAGTGGGACAAGCCGGCAGGCCGCTATCTCGTCGAGGCCTACATCTCGGCGAACAACGCGCAGAAAGCGTTCGAGGTGGCGGAAGGCGTCATCAAGGACGACAAGACGGCCGAATGGAAGGGTGAGCTCGCCCCGGCCTACTGGCAGGCGCTTCTCAAGCTCGGCAAGACCCAGAAGCTCGAGGGTCTCGTCAAGAAGGCGGCGATCAGCGGCGATCGTGCCGCGAGCGCCAATGCGCTTGTCATGCGCGGCGACATGATTCTCGCCTCCGAGGGAACTTCGCCCGAGGGCTGCCGCAAGGCCCTCACCGACGCGTACCTCAGGGTCGCGCTCATGTACGCCGACGAACCGTGCCGCGAGGCGCGTCTCGACGCGATGCAGCGCGCGGCCGACTGCTTCGACAAGCTCGGCCAGGCCGCCCGTGCGGAGCAGCTCCGCTCCCAGGCCCGCAAACTCTAACCCCCAAACCCTTTAACCCCCAAACCCTCTTAACCAACCACCGAAGGAAAAACAAAAATGAGCAAGGCAAGAAAATCGCTGATGGCATTCATGATTCTCGTCGGGACCTGCGTGGCTCCGATGGCGGCTCTCCAGTCCATGGGCCAGGAACTGACCGACGAAGACGGCAACGTCGTCGCGCAGAACACGGCGCAGTCGAGTGGCAAGAAGGGCGGCGGCTTCGTTGACATCGTCTTTGGCTCTGGCATCGTCGGCATGCTCCTGTGGTTCGCCCTCTTCGGCGACGGCGCGCTCGCGATCTACTTCTCCGTCGACTGCTTCATCCTCATCAAGCCCGAGAAGCTCATGCCCGCCCGCCTCATCGACCAGGTCCAGAAGGCGATGAGCGAAGGCGACATCGTGGCGGCGATGGAGGCCTGCCAGAACACGCCGTCCGTCATGTCCAACATCCTCACCGCCGCGTTCCAGCACGTGGAGGAGGGCTTCGACGTCATCCAGGAGGCGGTCAACGCGGCTTCCGACCTCGAGCAGGAGAAGCTGATGCAGCGCCTGACGTGGGTTTCGGTCTGTTCGAACCTCGGCCCGTCGCTCGGCCTTCTCGGTACGGTGCAAGGCATGATTCTGACGTTCCAGGCCCTCGCGCAGGGCGGTGCCGGCGACGCGGCCGCGCTCGCAAGCTCGATCGGCCAGGCGCTCTGGACGACTGCTGGCGGCCTTATCGTGTCGATCCCGACGATCACCGTGTTCTACTCTCTCCGCAACAACGCGAACCGTCTCATTCTCCGCATGACCGCCGTCACGATGGAGTTCCTGAACGGTCTTAGGAACGTCGAGGTCGCCCCCGAGGAGGGCGCGGTGGAGGCGTAAGGGACAAGCGTATAGAACAAAGCCATGGGCAAGAAGCCACAGGAAAACCCGCAGCTCGACATGACGCCGATGATCGACGTCGTGTTTGAACTCATCATCTTCTTCGTCGTCACGCTCGTCGAGGCGCAGAAGAAGGACGAGTCGATCGAGCTGGAGGACGGCAAGCACGGCATCGTGCTCGTGCCTGAGGAGCTGCCGCCGACGCACATGCAGATAGACATCGGCCTTCACCAGAAGGGACCGAAGAGGGGCAAGCCCCGCATCTCCATGGGCGACATAGAGATAACGCCGGCAGACATATCGAAGCGCGTCAGGGACCGTCTCAAGAAGTACAAGGACTTCCCGGTGATGGTCCGCGCCGACTTCGCCGTTCCGCACAAGGCGGTCGCGCAGGTCATGAACGCCTGCACCGAGGCGGGCGTCTGGAAGATTTCGTTTATGGCGGTCGGCGAGGACAAGACTCACGAGCGCAAGCGGCTAAGCAAGCTCAAGAAGTAGCGGAGGTACCGAAATGGCCAGGAAACCACAGGAAAATCCGCAGCTTGACATGACGCCGATGATTGACGTCGTGTTCGAGCTCATCATCTTCTTCGTAGTCACGATCAAGCAGGAGGACTTGTTCACCAAGCTGAACTGCAACCGCCCCGCCCCAGCGACGGGCCAGGCCACCGAGAAGGACGACATCACGGTCAACATCGAGATCGGCCGCCGCTACGACGGGAGCCCCCAGGGCGTCATCCTCTACAACAAGCGCGAGGTCAAGCGCACCGAGCTCGACGCCGCGCTCCGCGAGATCGCAAAGGTCAAGAAGACGACGCCGATCATCGTGAAGTGCGCGGAGGACAGCCCTCACAAGGCGCTGGTCGACGTATTGGACATCTGCTACCACAACGAACTTTTCAGCGTAAGCGTGTTTACGCTGTAATTACCTAATCTTTAGGGGGAAAGAAAAAATGAGCGACGAAATGACGGAAGAAATAGTCGAAGAAGAGGTTGCCATCGACCTTGACGAGATTGCGAAGAAGTACGAGGAGAAGGGCTTCTTCAAGCGTCTCAACGAAATGTTCAAGGGGCTCAGCAAGCCTCACGACACCCGCGAGTACAAAATTGCGCGAATAGAGCTGCAGCGCCTCGCCGCTCCGCTCACGGCAATCGTCGTGCCGATCGTGTTTGGCGTCGTGCTCTGCGTCGTCACGATGATTTCGAGTCAGAAGAAGGACATCATCGTCGCCGACATCGCCCAGATCGAGGACGAGCCCGAGGAATTGAAGGAGGAAGAGGAAATCCCGCCCGACGACATCGAGCCTCCACCGATGGAGGAGGTCGAGATTACCGTCGACACGCCCAATCCGAATCCCGTCTCGAACGTGACGCCCGTGCCGTCGCCGCCTTCGGCTCAAGTTTCCGTGAAGCCCGCACCGATGGATTCTGTTGCCATCGTGAAGTCCCCTGTCACGATGAAGTCGATGACCGGCTCTCGCACCCCCGGTTCGATTGGCGCTGCTACACGCGGCGGCGCCGGATATGGCGACGCCAATACCGAAGCGGCGGTCATGAAGGTCCTCTGGTGGCTCAAGGCCCACCAGAACACCGACGGCAGCTGGGGCAACGGCAACAACACCATTGCGAACACCGCCCTCGCGGTCCTTACCTATCTCGCCCACGGCGAATATCCGGGCTCGCCCTCGCCCTACAAGCGCGACTTCGGCCCGACGGTGCAGATGGCGATTGACTACCTGATCAGCCACATCCAAACTGGCGCCGACAACGTGCCACACTTCAGCCCCACCGATGGCAACGAGTACAGCTTCCTCATCGGCACGTATGCGCTCTGCGAAGCATACGGCATGACGAAGAACCCGAACTGCAAGGAAGCGGCGCAACAGTGTCTCTACCGCATCGTCGAGAACCAGTCGTCGACGGGTGGCTGGGACTACAAGCTCAACAAGAACTCGACTCGCGACGACCTCTCCTTCGCGGGTTGGGCGATTCAGGCGCTCAAGGCCGGCAAGATGGCGGGTCTCCACCCCGAAGGTCTCCAGACGGCGATCAACAAGGCTATCAACTGCCTCAAGAAGCGCAGCTACTCGAAGTCCGGCGGCTTCACCTACACGCCGACGAACGGCAACAACGGCGGCAACACCGGTCTTGCCGGCGTCGGCACCTTGGCGATGCAGCTCCTCGGCCGCGGTTCCGAGCCCGAGGCGCAGAACGCGCTCGAGGTCATGCGCGACTGGAAGCCCTCGTTCGATCCAGACGGACTTTCGGCCAAGAAGCCCGGCGGAAGCCCCCAGTACTACTGCTACTACGCGACGCAGTGCAAGTACCAGGCGGGCATGAAGGCAGGTGCGCTCAAGAACGACGAGATGACCTGGCAGCAGTGGAACCTCGCAATGAAGAAACTCTACCCTGCGTCCATCATCGATCTTCCCGAGAAGGTGCCGGACTATACGGGCAAGGAGCACAAGCAGGGCTACTACGAGAACAAGGACGCGCACTCCACTCGGCCCTATATGGACACCTGCCTTGCGGCGCTTCAGTTGATGGTCTACTACCGCTACCTCCCGACTACGTCGGTCAAGGCCGGCGAGGATGATGCCGGTGCTGGTGGCGATGACGCTGCGCAGGCGATCGACAAGTCGAAGGATGTCGCCGTTACGGTTGACATCTGAGTTAGGGGTCAGTAGTTAGGGGTCAGGGGTCAGTTGTGGGTTTCTCTGTTTTCTTGGCCACTAAGTACCTTAAACCGAAGCGCTCGGTCGCGTCGGTCATTACCTGCGTTTCGATTCTCGGCGTGATGCTCGGCGTCGCCGCCGTCATTATCGTGAGAAGCGTGATGACCGGCTTCGGCGACGAGTGGGAGAAGAAGATCCTGAGCTTTAAGCCCCACATCTCCATTCTTCCGGTGCGGGGCAACGTGGTTGCGAACGAGGACAATATCGCCGCGGCAGTTCGTGCGCTTCCTGGCGTCACGTGCGTCACGCCCGAGGTCGACACGCGCGTTCTTCTTTCGTACCGCGAGCGCGTGCTTGCCCCCGTCCTTCTCGGCGTAGATGCGGGTGACTTCACTGCGGCCTACAAGATCGGCGCCCCGCGCGCGGGCACGTTCGATCTCGACGGCGACTCGATCGTTCTCGGTGTCCACGCGGCGCGTGCGCTCGGCTGCTGGGTTGGCGACGAGGTGACAGTCTATTCTCCCAAGACGCTCGCCTCGCAGGACGAGGTTTTTCTACCGATAAAGTGGAAGGTCGTAGGCATATTCTCGTGCGGGCAGTACGACTACGACTCCGGCTATGCCGTGGCGTCGCTTGCGAACGTGCGCGACCTGATGGGGCTCGAAAAGGGCGTCTTCGCAATTCACGTCAAGACCGACTGCCCGACTGACCCCGCGAAGTTCCACGCTCTCGTCGAAACGGTTGTGGAAACCGCGCAGTCGCCAAGCACCCCTCTCCGCGCCCTTACCTGGCGCGAGGCCGACCGCGAACTATTTGCCGCGCTCGCCGTAGAGAAGAACATGACGGCCGTTCTTCTCCTGCTGATTTCCCTCGTCGCGCTCTTCTGCGTGATGAACACGCTTCTCGTCCTTACCGTCCAGAAGACGCCCGAGATCGGGCTTTTGAAGGCGCTCGGCTTCTCGCGTCGTGAGATAATGGGCGTTTTCATGACTCACGGGCTCGTCCAGTGCACGGCGGGGATCGTCCTCGGGCTTCTCGCGAGCTGGGCCGTCCTCTCGAACCTCCAGCGCATCGTCGAGTGGCTTGGTTCGATAGGTGTCCCCGTCTTCCCCGAATCGGTCTACGGCCTCGCGGAAATACCGCACCGCGTGATATTCTCCGACATCGTCTGGACTGTCGCGTTCGTGTATGCGTTCGGATGGCTCGCGTCGTTCATTCCGGCGCTCATCGCTTCCACGAAAGATCCTGTCAAGGCGTTGGAGTAGTTTAAAATGGTTGTCCTGAGCACATTAGACGTAACTAAGAGATTCAAGATCCCGGGGCAGAAGCCCATCGAGGTCCTGAAGGGCGTTAGCTTTTCCGTCCGCGAGGGCGAGAAGGTCGCGATTGTAGGGCGCTCGGGTGCCGGCAAGTCGACGCTTCTCAACATTCTCGGCGGGCTCCTGAAGCCGACCTCTGGAACGGTCTCGCGCCCGAAGAACTTCGGCTTCGTCTTCCAGTCCTACCATTTGATGCCAGAGCTTACCGTCCTCGAAAACGTGCTTCTCCCGACGATGGCTCGCCGTGCCGCGGCACTTGCGACGCGTGCGGCGAGCGAGGCGCGTGCGCGCGATCTCATCGAGAAAGTCGGTCTTGGCAAACGGCTCGACCATCTTCCCGCCGAGCTTTCCGGCGGCGAGCGCCAGCGCGTCGCGCTTGCCCGCGCTCTCGTCACAGACCCCGCGCTCGTTCTTGCCGACGAGCCGACCGGCAACCTTGACGCGATGACTGGCGCCGACATTCTGCGCATCCTCTCCGAGCTTTCCGGAGACGGCAAGACCTCGCTTGTGATGGTGACCCACTCGCCTGCGGCGGCGGCGGTCTGCGACCGCACGCTTTCGCTCGAGGACGGCGTTCTTGTCAGGAAGGAATAACGCCTTGGTCCCACGCGCTGAAGTTCTTATAGCCGAAGACGAACCGTCGGCCCGCAGGGGTTTTCGTGCACTTTTCGAGGGCGAGGGATACGCGGTCAGGACCGCGCGCGACGGCGCGGAGGCGGTCGCGAAGTTTCTTGAGCGCCGCCCCGACGCCGTTCTTCTCGACGTGATGATGCCGAAGATGAACGGTATCGCCGCCTGCGCCGAAATACGCAAGTCCGACCCGCTCGTCCCTATACTCTTTTTCACTGCGATGCCGTCCGACGTAGGCGCGGTGCGCGCGCTCGGCCTCGGCGCGGACGACTACATCGACAAGGCGAAGTCTCCAGAGGAACTGCTCGCCCGCGTCGCCGCGGTGCTGCGCCGCGCGTCCGCCGCGCGCCCGCGCGCCGATGTCCTCTCTCTTGGCGGTGTCACCGTCGACTTTGCGACGATGACGGCTTCGGGCGGCGGAATTTCCGAGGAACTCACGAAGTCGGAGTCGCTTTTTCTTCGGCTGCTTGCCTCGGAGCGCGGCAAGTGCTTTTCATTCGACGAGATCTTCGCGGCGTTGCGCGGCGAAGGGTACATAGGCGACGACAACGCAGTCCGTTGCATAGCGAAGCGGCTCAAGGCGAAGCTCGGGCGCGCCGGTGAACTTATATCCAATGCCCGTGGTGTTGGCTATAAGCTTGTAAAGTAATGGTTCATGTCACGCGGTAGGGACGCATCTCCGAGGCGTCCGAAACGCGCCCGCGACATTAATTTTTTCCTTATATCGCTTGACAGCATAAAATGCTAAGTGCTAAAATTATCAACACTATGAAAAGGGGAATCTTCACTTCTGTCGTTCTGTCGGCTTTTGCCGTCGGTTTTGTTTCCAATGCACATGCGGTATACTCGTCGCCGTCGTGGTTTGACGCGGACATCGAATCTTACGAGTCGTGGCCGAGCGATGGCTCCGACACGAACATCGTTGACCAAGGCACGTGGTCTGGCACCGCCAATGCGACGTTAGACATGGAGTCGTCTCCGACTGCGCTCGTCGTCAACGCGGATGGCGATAATAAACTTACCTTCGAGGCGGATACGAAGGTCGATGCCGCGACGACGAACGCCACCTATAATGCGACGATGACATTCCCCAACGTCTCGACTGCTGTCTCAGAGCTATCCGACCCTGGCACGGAAATCAAGGCGGGCCTCGCGGTTGCGAAAAGCGGCGACGATATGGTCTACTGCGGTCGCGCGAAGGATCCCGCCGGCGAGACCAACATCTGGGTCGTCCTCGCGGGCCCGACGCCTGTCGCTGACGAAGAAACAAGCGTTACTGTGAAATTGAAAACTGAAGGTGGTTCCCTTAAGGTGCGATACTCGGTTGACGGCGACAACGAAGTGCTGACCTACAACAACGAGGAATGGCTTGTGCTTGCCTCCGATGACTTTACGCTCAACGGTGCCAAGTTTGCCGGTTCGGGTTGTAGACTTTCGGCGCTCAGTGGTGAAATGTCGGAGAAAGAGCCCGAGGAATCCCAAGACATTCCCACCGCAACCCTGAAGTTCGACGAGCTTCCGCCGAACGTGACGCTCGTCTCCGTGACGACCAACAATGTCGAAATTACCCCCGACGAAGGCGTCTACACGGTCTATAGCAACGCTACTGTAACAGTCACTTTCGCAGCCGTAGCAGGCTATAGACTTGTTGGAGACTCGATATTATCTTTCCCCATAACCCGCGACACGGTGGTGATGCCTACCGATGCAATGCCGACCGCAGATGTGATCCCTGTCGTCTCGCTGACGCTCCCTGAGTTGCCGACTGGTGTGACGCTCGTCTCCGTGACGACCAACGGCGTCGCGATTGCCGCCGTCAACGGAGCTTACCCGATTTACGACGGTGATACCGCCGTTGTGACATTCGCCCCCGCGGAGGGCTACATGCTCTCCGGTTCCGATACGGTTGAAGTCATTATGGACGGCAACACGACGCTCGATATCTCGTCCATCCCGACGGCCGCCACGCCCGCTTCGTTTATCAAGATCAACGAGATCATGGCGTCCAACCCGTCCGTCGACAAGGGCGGCATCACGAACGGCATGGGCATCGCCGAGATGGACTGGATCGAGCTCTACAACGGTGCCTCGGTGCCTGTCGACCTCACGGGCTGGCACCTCTCCGACAACGCGAAGCCGGGCAAAGAGGACAAGGCGACGATTCTTGGCTCGTGCGTCATCCCCGCCCACGGCTACAAGATCGTCTGGCTCGACAAGATCCACGTCGATCCGTCCGAGTACGCGGCGGACGAGGCCTTCGCCGTCCTCAAGCTCTCGTCCTCGGGTGAATTCCTCCAGCTCGCCGATCCGAGCAAGAATGTCATCCAGCAGGTCGACTTCTCGACGAAGAAGCAGATCAAGGGCTACAGCTACGGCCCGCTCTCGGTTTCGTCCGGCGAGGGGCTCGTCCCCGGCGACGGACCGTTCGTCTACATGAAGACGGCGACGCCTGGCGCCGCCAACGCGACCGAGGGCTTCGGCGACTTCACGCCTGCGGTGACGTTCTCCGAG
>CACZHC010000068.1 GCA_902780865.1 uncultured bacterium | reverse complement strand
ACCGTGACAAAAGCCTTTACCGGGTCGCCCCCGCCAATCTTCACATAGACGACATCGCCGCTAGAAGACAAAGTCCCCGTGCAAACCGTAAAGGGATGCGTGGCATCGACCACGGTGTTTTCCGGCAGAATGATCGTGGAACCGCCAACAAGCGTGACATCACCAGAAATCGTCGGGACTGTCGCGGCGGAAAGGTCAAGCGTACCGCTGACGGAGAGACCTGCGACAACGGCCAGCGTACCTTCACCTTTCAGGACAAGCGTGTTGCCCGCATCAACGGCAGCGCCCTTGCCGGCGCGCTGATTGATCGTGAAGGTCTTGCCGCTTGCGATTTCAACCGTCGCCGTGCCGAGAACCTTCGTGGCCGAGTTGCGGTCGAAGGTGAACGACTCGTCAAACTTGAAGTAGGTGGAAGCGCCCGTCGCACCGAGTTCGACCTTGCGGTCCGAGCTATCCGTCTTGTTGTCCGTTATGCTGTAGGGGATGCCTTCGGCCTGCAGGACCTTGACCCACATGCCGCCGAAGGAAAGAGGCGCGAACTGGGCATCGGAAGCCGCCGTTTTGCCAGCCACGTCGTAGACAAGCACCTTGCCGGGCTCGGAATACGCGCTCTGGTTGCTGGCAAAGACCTGCCAAGGATGGCCTGTACCGAAGGCGTAGGCATCTCCCTCGACGATAGTGCCATCTGCCGGGACGTCGACTACTGTACTGGCGTGGAACAGGCTCTCGGTCGCGCGCCATGCGACGCATCCTGCCGAATACGACCACGGCTCATAGTCCGTTCCCGTATAGTCTATCGCTATCGCTGCGAGCGGCAGTGCGAATGCGAAAGCCGCAACGAGACGCGCAACGGCCCAATTGAACAGTTTACTCATTGTATCTTCCTTCCGTTTCGTATGATGTCGTGGAGATTTGCTCGCGACAACACCAAATTAATCACACACAAGACACACGCCCTGCGCTTATGACACCATTATTGTACCAAAAAACACCTTCCCCCACAAGGGGGAAAACGCAAAATGTTCTACAGAGATTTTCGACGCATTGGCCGCACGATTATCACTGCAATGTCCGCAGATACTCCGCGAAAAGGCGGTCATATACAATCCAGCCGGAATCCGACTTGTACGCGATGTCCTTGCCGGCAAGATCCTTCAGCGCTGCCCTCACCGTGGATGCGCCCCGCAGTCCGTTTGACGACAGAAAATCGGCCGACAAGAAAACAGCAAAGCCCCGCAAACACGGGGCCTTGGTGGACCGCATGGGGTCAGCCCCCCATGGTCTTCGACCAGCGGGACCTGACCCCGTCGGTCCTTAGTACGCCATGAAGAAGAATCCCTTGGCGAGCTTCTTGAGAATGTCAATGCCGCCCTGGGACACGATGCTCCAGCCGGACGGCGCCGTGCCGGCGTGGAGAACCTTAAGTGGCCCGATGGTGGGATTGGCGTTGTACGCGGCAATGGCGGCGTCAATGGTTGGATACCTCGTGCCGTTCTTGTCCACGACCATGTAGCCCTCGAGCTGATCGCCCTTCATCGACGTGAGAGTGCCCGATCCGGCGAAGTCGATGTTCTGGACGCTCGTAGCACCGCTCTTCGCTAGCGGGAAGGTGGTATCGCCCGTGCTGTTCGTCATGACATAATTGCCAACGGTCACGCCATAGGCGTTGCTGCCGTAGTCAATCGTGAGCACTACCTTGTAGGTCTCGGAAGGATCAATCGGAAGCTCGGCGTTCGAGACCGACATCCACGCGTTCCCGGTCGTCAGCACCTTGAAGGTCGTAACGCTGTCATCCTCGCCGAGCTTGATCGCCGCCTGCGCAGTGTCGTTGACATCGGCGTCGGAAACAGAGGAGAAGCAGACATTGAACTCGAGAACCACCTGCGACGCAGTGGACGCCGTAGCCGCCTCGAACCTGTTGTCGCTGATCTCCGCCTTCCCATTCGTGTAGCTAACGGCGTTGGTCCACGAACCACCGGCGCTCGTTCCGGTAGTGGTGGCGTTCTCGTTGATCCACCCGGCGGCCGTCACGTCGGCAACGATCGCCGTACCATCCCCGCCGGACGTCACAGGAACAGCCGTCTCGCCGTCCTTAGCCGTGATCGTGTAGCTGACACTGTCGTACGCTGAGGCGTGCCCGGTGGCCACGTTGCTGAACGTCACGGTCGAGCCGCTGACGACGCCGTCATAGCTGTTCTGTCCGACGGTCAGCGTGTACGCCGTCGCATCGCCGGCCACAGTCGCCGTGACAGTCGCCGTCGCATAGTCCGCGCCGTAGCTGAAGTTGACATCGCTCACCGTCGCGCCCATGGCCTCCACCGTCGGAACCGTCGCAGTCACATTCTCTGCGATGTCATTGATAGTCTGCGTCGCACCCGCCGTGATCTTGTAGCCCGAAGCAGCGGTCCATGCGATGGTGACATTGGAGCCGGCATCGACCTGAACCGACGCGCCGCCAGCTACTGCATCCCCGTTGACCGTAGCAGAAGCGTTGGCAACATCGGGAATCGTGACCGTCACAACTGGATAAATCTTGAGCGCGTTATTATCGGCTGCAAGGCGGTAGCCGCTTGGGGCGGCAAATGTGCCAACTTCCGAAACTCCGCCCGATATCAGCGTAACGCCGCTAGAGGTAATGCTTGAAGCGATGTCGGAGACATCAACCGCTACCGAACCACTACCAGGTGTCGTGACCGTGCCGGAGACGGTGAGCGCCGTGGCGTTCGCCTTGAAAGTTGCACCGTCGCTGAAGGTCAGGTTGCCAGTGAGCGTTCCCGTGCCGCCAAACGTACCCGCAACCGTCGTTGCACCCTTCCATGTGCCGGTCAGGTTGACTTTCGCGCCAGATTCAATGGCAAGGTCATTGGAAACCGTCTGTGTGTTTGAAAGCGTAAGTGTACCTGCGGTCGAAGCTCCAGGCGCAACGGTAACTGTGCCAATGCGGTCATCAGTATGGAACAGACCACTATAAGTAGTGTCTTTGGCCTGAAGGATTCTCAGGTGTCGGTTCCCGTTGCTCATGTCGCTACGCATAGTACCGCTTCCGGCGAGGCTACCGATGGTGTACGTTTCGCTCGGATTCTGCAAGATAAGCCCCGTGCTAAGGTTGTTCTCGCAAATCATATTTGTCGGGAAGTTAGTCTTTGAAAGCGTGCGCCACTTGCCAGTGACCTCGGCATAGCGTAGAGTGCCGGTGCCAGTGATACGGGCATAGTCCGTAGTGGTGTCATTTACATTGTCACTGCCCGTCAATGTGAACACACCATTATCGGTCGTGTTTATGGACGTACCACCGCCAAAGCGGGCTAGGCTGTCAGCCTTCAATTCTCCGGCCACGACGATGCTGCCAACTGCCCAATATGCTGTATTAACCGCAGGAACGGTAATAGTCGCATCGCTGCTGACATAGACCCGACCTTTAACAAACGATGGATTATCGGTTCCAAAAACAACCATCTTAGCGTTCAAGCCAATGTATCCTGCGTATTCAGAACCGTCTTCGATCACTATCCTTGATGTTGCAGCCTGATCTGTTGCAGTAATATAGCCACCATTACTGATCAACTTTTTAAAGGTAAATGCATCACCAGAAATGCCATTGTTGATGGTCAAAGTTCCGGCAAGATTTACAGGAACATTGCAAGTATAGTTACCCAACCAACCAGTTAAATTACCCAACTTAATGACAGAACTATCGTTGCCATAACTGTTGAAGTCAAGATATGTACCCGTGTAACCAGTTTCAGCACCAACCATATTATCAATACTGTCAATCTGCACCGTACCGGTCCAGTTGTTATTTTCCCACCACGTATCTCCAACAGGCGAAGGAGCCTTGCCATTGAACACGACAGTGCCCGAGCCAGAAATGGCATTCGACGCCGAGGCTGCTGTAATTGATCCGTTCACATTCAAAGTGCCATTCACGACAAACCCATTTTTTTCTGCATTCCACGTCTTACCGGATGCAACGGTCGCCGTAGCACCTGCAACAACAGTGATCGACCCTTGCGCTGGCGATAGGGACTCGCCATCTCCAATAATAACTCGCAATGTGCGGTTAGCAAGGTTGATTGCGCCAGTAAACTCCGAAGCATCCTTGAATATATAGCGCTGAGCAATATCCTTTGTTTGGACGCCCAACGTGCCAGAACCAGTCAGTCTGGCGAAAATTGTCTTACCGTTGGTTGACCACCCGTTGGCGACAGAAAAGGCATAGGATCCTGTATCATTCTGAAGATCAAGCGTTCCTGCACAAGTCTTGGTGTTATCGCCATCATTGAAATAGCCTGTGCAAAGCGACAGACGCATTGTAGATCTTGCGTTAGCAAAATCACCCGGATTAAGTCCGGCAATTGCATAATTCTTCAGCCACACCGTACCGATCCAGTTGTCTGAATCAGTCCATCCCTTGCCAGCCACAGGAAGTGAGTTATTATACACGACTGTGCCGGAACCTGTGAAGGTCGTGGCGTCAAGGCGGTCGGCGTCGATATTGAGAACGACATCCTTCGCGAGATCAATGGTACTGGCAGTAATCTTGGCCGAGCCGTCAAGCGTTAGCGTACCACTGCCGACCAAATAAACCGTGCCAGACAGCGTCTTTGCCTCGCTGACCGTGTAGGTGGTCGCATTCATCACAGGAATCACCAAATCATTTTCTGTAACATCAGGCACATACTCGACAATTTGGACTGCGGCGATACATCCGCGAGTATCGTTTCCGCTCCTGTGTCCTACAACCGTGAGTGTCGAGCCGAGAGTTACGGGCGAAACCAGAACATTGACGCCTTCGGCAATCGGCTCTGCCGTGTCCTGTCCACCCGAGGCACCCCAAGCGGCAGTTCCTTCGATAACATTGCCGTTACTATATGTATAATTCTTGCCGTTGATGGCGAGATAACCAAATGTCTTATCCGCCGCATCTGTGGCGGTATAGACGATTACGCGATACTTCTCATACGGGATTCCGCTGACGGTAACAGTTGGAGTAGTCGCGGTTGCGGTTTCATCGATATAGCCGTGGCGAAGGTCAGATGCGGCTGTGAGGCTGGAGCAAGACCAAGAACCACGCGTGCCCGTGATAGTGACGCTTGCCGCCGTTGCGAATGTAGCGCCAGAGGAATCGGCCGCGTTTAACGCCGAGAGCGAGGCATTGTCAGAGACCGTAAGATTATTCCAGGAAGTGCCGGGTATGGCATAACCCATAAGACCAACATCACCGGAAGTCGAAAGCGCCGTACCGGAAGTGAAGTTGATGTTGATGGAAGGCTTGTAGGTCTTCGCGTAGTCCACATAGTAGAGGACAACGCCCGTTGAGGTCTGGACGAGTTCGCAGTCGCCGACGTTGCCGGATGCAGTCAGCGTAGACGTGGTGGCTGTCACGGAAGAAAGCGCTACATCCCTATTCGCCGTACCGTCGGCATTCTTCACTTTGATTGTCGCATCAGCCAAGAAGGTGCTGGTGGACGATGTGAAGGAGACGAGAGTCTTTGAACGAACCGCCTTTGACGAAGCTACTTCCGAAAGGGTCACGTCTGCGTGCTTAATCGTGTGACTGCAGTTTGCCGCTGTGATTGTTGTGAAGGCGACTGTACCATGGCCCGCAAGGTAATAGTTGAACGGCAAACCGGTTCCGCCAGCGTTCGAAAGCGCACATGTCCACTCAATGCCCGCTTCACGGGCGGAGTAGAGGTTCAATGCGTCACCCTCGTACTTGTCGTTTTTATTTGCCGTAATTGTAAGCTTCGAAGATTCGTCGACCGTAACCCACATCGTGCCGTCCTGAAACTTCTGGAGATTGTTCATCGTGAGAGTGGCACCATTGAAGAGGCCCATCCTAAGATCCCACCCCTCTACCGACATACCGGCGTTGATGTTGATGGTATTGCCGTCAAAGAGGATTGGGTCCCAAATATTGCTGTCTGATTTCGCTGGGACAGCCGACGGATTGGCTGCAGTAGAATCCTGCCAATACTGTGTGCCATTCCACGTATCCGTGCCGACGAACTTCCACGTGTAGTTCTCGGTTTCACCAGTGACGGGATTTGTCTTGGCGAAGTCCGCCCACCCTGTCGCCGTTAGGCCAAGGCCGAGTGCGAGCACGAGAAGGCGCGCCGCGCCCTGAGTCAGTTTTTTCATTGTCCCCCTCATTTCTTTTCTTTTGAAGTCTGCCGTTTTGAAGTCTGGCCTTAAGTGCACAATGCACCCCACGACCCATCCCCCAGCGTCCGCATTATACCAAATGGTCTGGGAAAGCGCAATTGACAAGCTCGATGGATTTGGTCATCATCCGCGGAATGTGGAACGGCCCCTTGAAGAGATTGCCCTTCGCCGGCTGCGCAACCGTTCCATCGCGGTGGAGATAGCCGTACCACTCGCCGTATTTCTTGTCTGGCATGCGCTTATATGTCCATTCACGCATCTTTTTGTGCCAATTCAGCCACTTATTGTTCTTTGTGAGGTTCCAGGCATACTGCGTCGCGATAAGCGTCTCGCACTGCGGCCACCAGAACTTCATGTCCTGCTCGTAGCACTGCGGCGGGAAGTTCTTGCAGTCGCGGAAGCTTATGATGCCGCCGTACTTCTTGTCCCAGCCCCACGCGAGCGACCAGTCGAGGATAGTCAGCGCGAGCTTCAAGAGCTCCTTGTCGCCCGACTTCTCGGCGACTTCCATGAGGAACCAGCTCGTCTCGATCGCATGGCCTGGGTTGATCGTGCGGCCGATCATCGTGTCGATGAACTCGCCGTTCGGCCCGACCGTTTCGAGGAGCGCCTTGAACTCGGGATGGACGAAGTTGTCCTTGAGTAGCCGTATCGACTCGGCGATCTGCTCGTCGAGGATCGGATCGTCGCAGACGTCCTTCAGACGAAGCGCGACGTTGATGAGGATCATCGTGAGGGAATGGCCCTGCGCCTCGAACGACGGTTCGAACTTCGCGGGCATCATCTTCGGGTCGGCCATGAACTTCTTGATGCGCTTGAAGAGCGCGAGCGCCTTTTTCGCATACTCCTTCGAGCCCGTCGCCTTTGCGTACTCGCTCATGGCGATCGCGGCGAAGCATTCGCTGAAGACATAGCGGCGCATCCTGAGCGGCGTGCCGTCGGCCTTGAGCGAGAAGTAGGCGCGCCCGCGCTTGTCGAAGAGATGCGCCTCGATGAAGTCGAGAGTGGGAACCAGCCGCTCTTCGTCGAGTCCATCAGCTTGCCGTCGCGGTCGACGCAAGTGTAGACGCCGCCGTTCTTGCGGTCCCAGCCGTACTTCAGCCAGAACGGCATGATGTCGGTCGTGAGATCCTTGCGGCACTTGTCCGCCCACTTCTTCCAGTATGTCTTCGCGTCCATCTTTTCCATTCCTTCAATTCATGAAACTCCGAGGTTGGCAAAAAAGCTTCACTAACGTTTCGCCCTAAGCTCCGCACGACTCAACCAAGCACAATGACAACCAATTGGATGCGGTTGGGATTGCGAAGCATCAGGCGAAGCGGTAGTGGAGCCTATTTTTGAACCATCGGAGTTTGTGTTTCTTTCATCTTACCGATAGCCGATCTTCTTGAGGCGCTTGACGCAGTCGGCCTTCGCCGCGTCGGAGAGCGAGACGTTCGGGAGGCGAACTCCGCCCATGTCGAGCCCCCACACCTTCATCATCGCCTTGCCGCCGGCGACGCCACCGTACTGCACGAGGATGTCGACGATGTCGCAGACCTTCTTCATGCCGGCCTGGGCCTTCTTGAGATCGCCCTTCTTCACGGCGTCCCAGATCTTGTAGTAGATGCCGGCAGAGTAGTTGTAGGTCGAGCCGATCGCCGACTTCGCGCCAAGCGCAACCGCGCCCGCGAACCACTCGTCGATGCCCCAGGTGATGTCGTACTTCCCGCCAAGGCACTTGACGCAACGCTGGTACATGTAGAGGTCGGGGTAGTTGAACTTGATGCCGGCGAGGTTCTTGATCTTGCCGTCGGCGGCGAGGAGGAATTTCTCCATGTCGAAGTTGACGCCGCTCATGCCGGTGTGGTAGTAGTAGAACGGAAGCTTCTTCGAAGTCTTGAGCGCCTCCTTCAAGTAGGCGACGAGCGCATCGATCGAGCCGGGCTTGAAGAAGTTCGGAGGGACAATCGAGGTCGCATCCATGCCACACTTCACGGCATACGCGCCAAGCTCCTGTACGTCGGGGAGAGCGAGCGCACCGATATGCGCGATGAGATAGAGCTTGCCTTTCGCGGCCTTGACCCACGCGTCGAAGACGGCCTTGCGCTCGGCGATAGAGCAGCAGATGCCCTCACCCGTCGTGCCGGAGACGTATACGCCCGTCACCTTCTGCTTGATAAGCGTCTGGGCCTGTTTCTTGACAAGAGCGAGGTTGACGCTGCCGTCTGCGTTGAACGGCGTATGAGCCGCCGCGATGAGTCCTTCGAGTTTCTTCATTTGTTCTCCTTTGTGGAAGTTTGACGGGAAACTGTTTTAAGTTCAGGGACATTATACCAAAATCCACTCACTCTATGTAAAAGATATTTGCATGAGGCATGCGATTGACCTTTGGAGCAAAATTGAATATAATTCCCCGCATGAAACGACGCGCTGCGCTTATGGCAATCGCAATGACGGCATCTTGCGGATGCCGCCTTCTTGAAACTGGCTACGGCGACGACAACATCATGGTCCGCTCGTCCGCCGACGCCGTCTCCGCTACGACCGGCGCGGCAAAGTCAACCATTGCCTGGGCAGGGGCGAAAGTTATGTCCTTCGGTGACGATCTCGACGAGGACAGGCAAAAACTCTTCATCTCGATAGGCGAACACGCCGCTGCCGCCTACCGCGGCCATCCGGCCCTTCCCGAAGGATATCGCCCACTTTCGCCAGCCGAGTTCGAGAAACTTGCGCTCCCCTCGCAACTCTATGGCTACGAGCCAGAGACTGGGTTTGTCGAAGACGCGGAAGGCGCGGGCTTCGGCGTGCGTCTCTCCCACGCCGAAAAGGACGACACGACAGTCGTCGCCTTTAGGGGATCCAACGCGCCAGGCGAGGACGAACACTGGATGCAGGACTGGGTTGTCGACGCCCAGCAAGGCGGTGGCGGAACGCCAAAGCAATATCTGCACGGCGCGGAAATCCTGTCTGCGGTCAGGCGCGCGTTCCCGGACACCAAGCTCGTCGTCGCAGGGCACTCCCTCGGCGGCGGAATCGCCGCGTATTCGACGATCAACCTTCCGAGCCCGGGAGACATTCTCTGCGCCACCTACAACGCGGCAGGAATTTCAAGCATAACTCTGCTCACCCTTCCGAAAGACGTCACCTTAAGTGCGGCAAAGCGCATTTCCAACATCCGCAGCAAAGGCGACCCAGTCTCCGCGATTCCAGGGACGCAGCTCGTCGGGGATATCTTCGAAGTGGACAATCTCCGCTTCGCAAACCACTCCATCGACGGGCTCCTCATAGACATGCGCCGCCGCGCGGAGGGCCGCAGAGCAGGATGGCTCCGCGACCTTTTTGACGACTAGCCCTTTGCGCTCTTTGCGGCTAAAAACTTAATGCTTCAAAGTCTTTAGCGTCAGCCCAGCGAGGTCTTTGCCCTTCTCGCGGATGACGAACGAGGCGACGTAGGCAACCGCCACGCAGACGACAAGTCCGATGCCGCCCAAGAGGAACGGATGGAACTTGAGCCCGAAGACATCGCAGTGGAGTATCTCGCAGCTGAAGCAGACGAAGTAGTTCGCCGCAAGCCCGAGGACCGCCGCGATTCCCTTGATGCGCGGCATGAAGACGCCCATGAAGAACAGCCCCGTCAAGCCCGCCGTCAGCATCGCGATGTACTTGTTGAAGTTGTCGAACAAGGCGCTCGACTCCATTCTCGCGAGCGTCAAGGCCGCCATGATGCCGATGATGCCTACGACATACGTGCAAACCTGGCCGCACCTGATCTGCGCCTTGCCCGGGATGTCTGGCTTGAAGCGCTTCACGAAGTCGGTGACGACGGCAGTCGACGCGGAAGAGAGGTTCGCCGACAAGGTCGAGATCGTCGCCGCGAAGACGGCCGCGATGACGAGCCCCGCGAGCCACGGCGGCATTTCAGTCGCCATGAAGATCGGGAGAACCGAGTCGCCCTTCGGCATCGTGACGTCCATTGCCTCGGGGTGAGTGTGGTAGAACGCGAAGAGCGCCATACCGATTCCGTAGAAGACGATCTGCGCGAAGACGCTCATGCAGCCGTTGAACCACAGCGAACGCTTCGTCGCGTTCTCGTCGGGCGTCGCGATGTAGCGCTGGATTACGCACTGGTCGCTCGTGTAGGAAGAGAGGTTCGAGATAAGCCCCTGCACCGCAACGACCCAGAATACCGGCTGCGTCAGGATGAAGCGAAAATCCCACATCGTGTTCTTGTTATAGGAACTCGCTACATTCCAGAAAGTCGAGAAGTGTTCATTCGGCGCGCCCGTCTTCATGATGAGAAGGACGAGCACCGAGACAGCGCCGCCCATAAGGACGATGCCCTGCACAAAGTCCGACCAGATGACGGCCTCAAGTCCGCCGAGCGAGCAGTAGATCATCGTGAGAATGCCGCAAATAAGGATGCACGCATCAATGGAGATTCCCGTAACGGCGTTGAGCGCAATCGCGGGGAGCAGCGTCACGACGGCGACGCGGCAGACCATAAATACGACGAACGCCGCAGAACCGAATAGCCGCACACCGAGGTTGAAGCGCTTTTCAAGATACTCGTACGCGCTCGTGATTCCGAGTCGGCAGAAGAACGGCAGGTAGTAGTAGATCGCGACAGGCGCCATGCCGATGATGAAGAACGCCATCACGAAGTAACGCCAGTCCTGCAAATACGCCTGCGTCGGAATCGCGATGAAGGTAATGGACGAAAGCATTGTCGCAAAAATCGACATTCCCGCGACATACCACGGGATGCGGTTTCCGCCGCGGAAGTAGTCGTTCTCGTCCTTCTTCTTGAAGATGAAGAAGCACGCCATGCCGACCATCAATAGCGCGTAGACACCGACAACCGCCCACGCCATCGCGCCGAACTTGCCGGTCTTCCTGAAGCCTGCGACTGAAACAGCGTCCGTCCTTGTCGCCGGCGCGATTTCGCCGCCCGCGATAAGAAGCGTGTATTGCTCAGGAGTCTTGCCGGGCTTGATGCCAGCCGCCGCGCCGCAGCGCGGCGAATCTGCCGCGGCGATTTCGCCATACTCGCACCACGCGTCCGTCACGCAGTTGTAGGCGAGTATCTTCCTCTGCCATCCGAGCTTCACAGGATCGGTCTCGGTCGAGCCGTTGACCGCGCGGTCGATCCACCCCTTCTCGCCAAAACCGCCAATCAAGAGAATGTGCTGGTGTCCGCTCGGCAGAAACGCCGCGCCAATGGTGGTCACGCCCTCCGGTAGGTCGGCGAGTTTCTTCCATTTCATTTCGGCGGGATGGGAAATAAAGTCGGGATCGTCGCATACATCCTCAAGCCTGACTTTGGGGTTGTCTCCCTTGCTCTCGCTCCACGGCAGGCTTATGCTTGAAAGGACAACCCCATAGACGTCCCTGAGCGGCTTCTTCGTCTCCTTGTCGAAGCCACCTGCGACAATTAACATCTTCTCCTTCTGGTCGCCATTCTGGACGGCCGCCACAATCTGCTCGCGGGCAGGTCCTGGTATTTCGCCTATTTTCACAAACCTGCTTGCACCCCTCTTGAGGTCTATACCATAAACGTCCTTCGACGTAATTACGAAATACAGACCGTCGTTATATGCAGCCGCCCCCATCTTGACGGGTTTTGGCAACTGCAGTCTACTGACGACACCAACTCTCTTGCCGCCATCCTTGGTAAGCATATTGCCGACAATGGCAAATGTGTTGGTGAACACCGTCTCGCCGTCAGTCCCGCCCGCGCAAAAAAGGCCACGCGGCGTCTCGCAGCACACGCCCTCTGCGACAGGGTGCGGCAGCTCGCCGACCTTCGTCCACTTGCCGTCCAGTTCGCGGACATTTATGTCCGCGCTATACATCTTTTTCCCGCCCTCGAAATAGCTGCCGCCCGCGACGACAAACCGCCCGTCGGGCAAAAAGCCAGCAAACGGCCGTGCGACCTTAGCGGGCATTGTCTCGCCCGCCTTCCAGTCAACCTCAACCGGCGTCGCGGTAACAACTGTTCCGATCATGGTGCAAAACACCGACACAACGGCGTATTTCCAGACGGTCAAACGCGCAAGTTTCTTTAAGATAGCCGACTTCCCCATGAGGTTGTTTCCTTTTTACGATGTTATCAATGTGTTCAATATAACTACTGGAAAGTCACCGTGTCCGACGTGGTGGCACCCTTGACTCGGATCTCGACCCTGGGCGTGAAGTCCATTGCCGGAAATTCCGCGATGTGGTCGGTTACGGTTGCCGTCTCGACTGGCGTCTCGCTGTTTCCAACGTACAGAGACAAGGTGTTGCCGTCGTTGGTGTAGCACTTGAGCACGCGACCGGTCGTCTTCGTGTAGTCCTTGCCGCAGATATGGACGAACTTGTCCTTCGAATTCCATTCCGCCTTGTAGATGTAGAACGTGTCCTTTTTCGTGACGTGGTCACGTTCCACGAGACCCTTGTTGTTCAGATATTTCAATTCGTCATTGGTTGTCGCGTTTTCGCCGTCAAGACACTCCGTGTAGCCCTCTCTTCTGCTTGACACCGCGATGTCAAACAGCTGCCACTGGCCCGTGAAGAGAAGTTGCGGGTAGTTTCTGATCGCGGCGATGTGTCCTTCATGCAGCCACATCTGGTACTCGATGTCGTGCCTTGGGTTGTTGCCGGAGGTTGTCGTATTCCTGAAGTCATCGGAGTGGCAATGCTGCGTTCCTCCGCAACCATACTCCGACAGCGCAAGCGGCTTGTCGCGCCTTGGAAGGATTGTTGCTTGTCTTGTCGATGTACCATCCCACATAGAGGTTGCAGCCGAACCAATCCACGTCCGGGTCGTTGTAGGCCGCAGACGGATTGTCGAAGTTGTGGGACATGACATAGCCGACCATGCGCTCGGAATCAAGTTCCTTGATGAGTGCGTAGTATCCCTCGATCTTCTCCTTGCCGAACTCCTTGTTGTCCGTGGTCGTCTCGTTGCTGAGTCCCCAGAACATGATGCACGGGTGGTTGAAGTGCTGCTCAACCATGTCGATGTATTGCGTCGTGAGGTGCGTGTAGTATTCCTCCGGCATCGTCGACTGGAGTTTGTTGACGCAAGGCACTTCGGTCTGGACAATGATTCCGAGCCGGTCGCACCGGTCGTACACCTCCTTCGGGTGCGGGTAGTGCGCAAGTCTGATAAAGTTGCACCCCAGCTCCTGTATGATGGCGAACTCCTGGTCGTAGTCGCTGTCGTTGAGCGCGTTGGCCTTCCCCTCCACATCGTCGTGCATGCAGACGCCCCTCAACAGGTATGGCTGCCCGTTGAGCAGGAAGCCCGTGTATGACTGTCCTTGGACGACCGTCGTGTTGTTGATCACGTATTCGTAGTACCTGAAGCCGTATGGTCTCTCGTACCTGTGGTACAATTCCCCGTCCTTGCGGATTTCCAATGTCACCGTGTAGAGATGCGGGTCGGCCGTTCCGTTCCACAGTTTCAAATCGCTTCCCGTGATGGTTGTCGTGAACGTCTGCTCCTCGCCATTGCTTGTCTTGGTGTCTGTCCACTCGTAACCATCTTCGTCTGTTATTGTGCATACAAGTGTCGCGCCACTTGGGACGGTGGTCTTGACGTACACTGTCGCGGAGGAATCAGACACCGTTGAAGTGATGTGGAAGCCGTCGTAGCCGTATTTCATCGCCGGAAGGACGGGGCTCGTGAACAGCTTGACGTTGCCGAGCGTGGCGTTGAAGTTGAAGTCGCCGGCTGCCGGAGCCAAGTAATTCCCCTTGTTGTTGCACAGCGCCACCCGGATGTCGTTCTGTCCGCGGCGGACGTATTCGCTTATGTCGAAGAAGAACGCGTTGTAGCCGCCCCAGTGCGTCCCGACCTTCACGTCGTTGACGTAGATGTCCGCGCTCTGATCGGCGTGCTGGAACCACAGGTAGGTTGGCTGGACCTCTCTGAGCGTTACGGAGGTGTCGAACGAGAACGTGCCTTTGGCGTAGCCGGACGAGTGTCCGTCTATTCTGTTGACGGAATAGGGCGTGGTGATAGTGTTGCCGCCGTATCTCCATGTCGGGAGATCCTTGTTCGACCTCTGGAACGGAGTCTCGTGCACGTACACGCAAGTCTGGGTTACCGTCTGGCTCGTGTGTCCCTGATAGGTGGAATACGCCTCGACGACGGTGTCCGCGACGATGGAAATTGGCTGCGTGTACAGGGCGAAATCGCCTGTCTGACCGAGTCTATAGTGGATTTCGGCGCCCGCCGTGTCGCATTCGAGTTCAATCGTATCACCGTAAAACGCCACCTCGGGCGGCAGCAGCAAAACGTCCTCGCACACGATCCATCCCGTAGGTATGCCATTGACGCCTGTCGTCCAGGAACTTGCGCTGGCGGCCTTCACGAACGCGCCCTCGCCAGACACATTTTCCACCCATCCCTCCAAGCACTTGGAGGTGCCGAACCCGTCTGTGGCAAGGCATGTGATTCGATTGAGGAGTCCGCACTTTTTGAACATGTGCCCATAGCACTCTTGGACCAGTGTTGTGGCTTCGAGGGCAGGTGCCTCTGTAATTGCGCTTTGTTCAAACATGTACCAGTAGCACCCCTTGGCAAGCGTCGTGGCTGGAAGTTTGGGAGCCTTGGTCAACGTCGTGCAATAGCTGAACAGGGAGCGGTAGCAGTAGTCCTTGAGCGTGGTTGCCGGGAGAATGAGGTTTTCCGCCGAAACCACCAAAGCTTTCTTGAACAACGAGCAGAAGATGTAGTTACTGTCCGTGAGGGTCGTGCTTTCGGCGAAGTTGTCCCCATACAGAAGGCTCATGATGTTGCCTTCGATGTCGTATGTCGCCGTTCCGCCCTCGAAACCGGAATACGCACTATTGCTCGTGGCGTATGCCGTGTTGCTTCCCCTGAATCTGACCAAGTTGCCCTGCGCCACGGAAATGGTCGCCCCTTCAGACGTGGAGGTTATGGAAGTCCATGCGCCGTTGTCGATGCTGTATTCAATGGTCTTGGTCAGGTCGCCAAACGATTTCCAGCTGATTGTTCCAGACGTGAGCACCCTGAAGGTGAGGTAGTCGGCGCTGTAGTCGTGGGGCGCAGGGGGTGCCGGAGGCTCTCCCCCCAGGACGATTACCGTACCCATCGGACGGTTCTCAACGGTCATTTCCAACGAAGGTTCGCTTTCCACCGGCAAACTGTCGATGTCATAGACGGCCACGGCCTGATAGGTGTCAATCGGATCGTTCTTCGGCTTGCGCCAATTCACCGTCAGCGTTCCGCTTGCGCCTCCTTCGATCGCCACGCCGTTCTTCAGCCAGTAGTATGATGTCGCGCCCGGGGCGGACGCCGTGAGCGTGACCGACTTTTGGGCAGAAACCTTCGCTGCGCTCTGACTGACCTCCGGTCCTGGAATGAGCTCCGCCGTCGGCATGTCGGAGGTCGCGAGCGTCTTGTCCCCGTCCATGACGACGGTGACCGTCGCGCTCCCGACGAGCCGGTAGCCAGCCGCCGCCGCGAACGTCGCGACGACGGTGGCGCCGTCCGCGACCGTGTATACGCCATTGAAGCCTTCGACGGGCTCGTCGGCGACCGTCACGGAGACGAGCGTCACGTTCGCGGGGAGCGTGCCAATCGTGAGGGTCGCCGTGTCTGCCGTGGCGGTCGGGATGAACGCGGACGGGAACACCATGTCGTCGTTCACGGTGATCGTGGCGGTCGAAGCACCCGCGAAGACGTATCCCGCCGCCGCCGCGAACGTCACGGTCACCTCCGCGCCGGACTCCACGACGTAGGCGCCGTTGACGGCCGCGACCTCAACGCCGTTCGTCGTCACGGAAGCGACAGACACGTTTTCTGGCAGCGAGGAGAACGTTAGGGAGACCGTGGACGCCTTGGTCGTGAAGGGGCCAAAGAGCCTCTCGTTGCTCGTCTCGTGTCCCGCGTTGTTCCGCACGCGGTAGCGGACGTAGTATGCCGTCTCGGGCGCAAGGCCTTCGACCGTGAAGTCAACAAGTACGGGAATGTCTGCGGCCACGACGTTCGTGGTCGCGGAAGATGCGACAATCTGGGCGAAGTCTTCCGTTGTCGAGACCTGCAGCCAGGCCGAACCGGACGTTGCGCCTTCGCCGATGCTGCTGAAGCGGAACGTCGCAGAGATCGACGTTGATCCGACGGTGAACGAAGGGTTGTCGTTCGAGGGCTGGATCGCACCCCATGGCCAGCCGGCCGAGCCCGTGAGGAACGAGACCGGTTCAGTCTCGTAGACAGTCGGTTCACCGGCGGTGAGGACATCGTTCGTGAGCACCGCGCGAACCCAGTAGGTCGTGTTCGCGACCAAACCCGACGCGCCACCCTTGAGCGTTCCGACCGCCGAGAGCGGCCCGTTCGTGACGGCGAAGGTCGTGTAGGTTCCTTCGTCGAAGAACTTGTCGGGGCATATCTGGAAGACGCCGTTCACGCTGGTCGCGCCCTGGCCGAGATCCGTCACGTCCACTTCGAGATCCGCTTTCGAAACGCCCTTATTGCCGCTGCCAAGGGTCTGCGACGCGGACGCCGTCGCGACCGGCGCCGCTGGGTTGAAGAGGTGGAGCGTCTTGATTTCCGGCGAAACTCCGATGTAGTTCCCAGAGTTCGTCGCAAGAAGCCGGACATAGACCGTCTTGCTCACGCGCGGCAGCCTGAACGAGCCCGTCCCCTGTCCGATCGCTGACGACGTGACGGCGTTCGTGTTGTCCAGATCGTCCTCGTGGAAGCCCCAGATCGCGGACACGTCCGCGCGGTCGTAGCCGTCGCCGGCCCAGCCGACGCGGTAGGTCACCGTCGCGTAGCCACTCTCGTCATCATAGCTGAGCCCCGTAAGCGAAACCGTGGGATGCACGACGCCATCTCCGTCGCCGCCCGCGCCGTAGCGGATGATCACGACGCCGTTGCCGCCGTTGCCGCCCTTTTCGTAGCCGGACAAGCCGCCACCGCCGCCGCCGCCGCCACCAAGGCCGTCTCCGCCGTTTTCGGCCGTAGCGATGGACGCGTCCGCCTCTTCCTGGCTGCCGTTGCCGCCGCCGCCGAGTCCGCCAGTCCCCGCAGTTCCGTAGAATTTATTATCCTTGACAGACTTTATGCCGCCGCCGCCACCGCCGCCCGCATAAAAGACAGTCGCGCCGGAGATTTCGAAGGAAAGCCCACTGCCACCGCCACCGGACGACACCGCCCCCGTGCCGCCCGCCACGGGCTCGGATCCGACCGCCTTCGCACCGCCGCCGCCGCCGGCCTGGTTGCCGTTGCCTTTGGCGCCGTCGAAGCCCTGTCCCACCGTCCCGGCGCCACCAGCCTCGTCGGCCGACGAGCCGCCGCCGCTGCCGCCGACTCGGCCGGCCGTGTTGGAACCGCCATTGCCTCCCGCGCCGCCGCCCGTGGCAGAAACGAGTGTGGTGCTGTTGAGGGAGATCGACGAATCGCCGCCGTTGCCGCCGTAGACGCTCGCCGTCGCCGAGGCCACGCCGCCGGTGCCGACGTTGATCGTGTAGGTCTGTCCGGGCACGACCGCAAGCGCATCGTCGTGGACAAGGCCGCCGCCGCCGCCACCGCCGCCATGATAGTAGCCGCCCGCGCCGCCGCCGGCGACGACGAGCGCCTCGACCTTCGTCACGCCCGTCGGCGGCGTGAACTCGAATTCCGAGACGCCGCGTTCCGTGACCGTGAAGGTGTGGACGAATTCGTCAAGCTGGCGTTCGGATGCGCCGCCCGATTCGCCCGCGTCGCCGACACCGCTCGTCGTAAAGACCTCCGGAACAATGTCCGAGTCTTCGGGCGTCGCGAGATTGTTCGACGCCTTGAAGGCGATGTGGTAGTCGGTGAGCGGATCCAGTCCGACCACGAAATGGCTGACCGATGCTCCCGCGCCGACGCCCGTTGCGAAGGAGGTCCAGCCCGCGGGTTCTGCTTCGGAATCCTTCCAGTACTTGTAGTGCAGCGTGCAGGCGGTCGCTCCCTCGCCGAGCGAAGTAGCCTTGCCGGAAAACTGAAGGAAGGCCGCGCCCGTGTCGAGGACCGAGAACTCGGCGGTCGGCTTGGTGGAGGCGCCGACCTTCTCGACCGTTCTGGCGGAAAGGAACGACGCGCTCGTCTGCGTCGCGTAGTCCGCGGCCACCCAGTCCGCGCTTACGGTGCCGCGGCGGAGACGGACTTCGTCCATGTCGCCGGTGAAGGGACGGATTACGTTCGCCGTCGGAGCAGCGCCGCCGATGCCGAGCGTGGTGGAGTTTCCATTGACGGCGCTCCCCTTGAGGGCGCCGCTTTTGACAAGGGATCCATTGAGGTAAAGCGAATAGTTGCTGTTGTTGTAGACCGCATCCAACTTGAACCATGCTACGGATGTCCATATGTCTTTCCCGATGACCGGAATGGCGGTGGCGGGGGGGGCGCTATCGGTTGTTTCGCTGGACCAAAGTCGAATCCCGTATTGGGTGCCGCCACCACTGCCGGGGTCTGACATTTGAATCGCCCAGCCGCCACTCGCATTGCTTTTTTCGGAAGGTTTCCGTCCAATCAGGTAATCCCACTGGATGGATGTTTCGACGCTTTCCTTGATGCGGTACCAGAGAGAGACCGAGAACTGCGGGACCAGTGCGTCCACCACGGCTTTCTTGTTCGAGTCGGAAAGCGAAACGGAAATATGTTCCTGGCTCTTCGAATTCACTGAAGCGCAGATTTTCCGTGCGCCGCCAACGGCGCCATCGTCCATGAGCTTGCTCGAGTTCGATGCCGTCGTGCCAGACAACTGGTTTGTCGTGGAATCGGTGACTGTTTTGCCCGAACCCGTGCCCTTGTCGCCGAGATGCCAGACTCCGGTGTAGTCCGCCCATGGATGCCTTTCCGCGACAAAGGCGTCCGCGTCACTATGGGATGCTCCGTAGAACATCGCGAACTCGGTGCCGTTCGTCATCACGGGAAGCGTGACCCAGACAAGGGATGTGGCGTTGTTCGCCCATGTGTCAATCTCGAACGGCAGCGCATTGCCGTTCGCGTCGGCGAACCGGATGTCGCCGCCGCCGGAGACGAGAACGTCGTCGTAGTCGAATCCGGAGATGCCGGTTTCCGAAAGGCGCACGAGCACGGGGAAGTTCGTGAGCGTGGCACGGTCCTCGTTTTTTGCATACTCATCGACCGTGAACACGACACCGTGAGCGAAGCCGTCTGGCTTGATTGCATTAAGATCGATCGCGGCCTCGGCGGGCAGGGCGAGTGCGGCAAGCGAGAGGAGAGGGAGGATGAGTTTCTTCATTTTAATGTCCATCATTTTACATCATTAAACGGCACCGTCGTGAAGTTGATCGTCGCGTAGCCCGCGCCCTCGTAGAGAATGCCGATGTCGCCGTTCGGGAGAATCGTCATGTCGGAATACGCCGCGCCCCTGGGCTCGATGCAGATTCCGTCGCTCCACGTCTTGCCATCGTCGAGCGACGTGCGGATGTAGAGAAGCGCACGGCGGTTCGGGCTCTTGCAGTTGGAGAAGAGAAGCATATTGCCATAGCGCATGATCTGCGCGTTGCACTGGGGGTCCTCGAGCGTCGTATCGTAGCGCGACTCCCAGGTATTGCCGCGGTCCTTCGTGACGTGGATCTGCCGCCCGCCGCCACGCCAGCGCGAATTGATCATCCACGAGCCGTCCGAAAGCTCCACGACCTTGCATTCATCGCCGTTCTTGACGGGCTTGCCGAAGGACTTCCACGTCTTGCCGTGGTCGTCGGACCCGAAGAGCGCGTTGCCGTCGTTCACGTGGACAATGGTATGGAGTAGCGTGCCGTCCTTCGCCTGGATTCCGGAGCCGGACGTGATGAAGATAAACCCGCCCTCCCTGTCGGGCTTTCCGAACGGCCACTCCGGGAATGCGATGTCGGCCGAGATGTCCCGCGGCTTCGACCATGTCTTTCCGTTGTCGGACGATTCCTGGACATAGAACTGGAATATGCCGTGCTTTTTCTTCGACTCCCACACGTTGTAGAAAAGGAATATCTTCTTCGTATCCGCGTCAACGATGAACGACGGGTCCGACCCCGCCCAGTGTTCGTCGTCGTTCCACGCCCACTTCCATGTGAAGACCGGCTCGGTCCACGTCTTGCCGCCGTCGGACGAGCGACGAACGGCGATGTTGATCGGCCTCGCATGGTTCAGGTCGCCACCGCCTTCGTGCCGCGCGTCGCAGACCGCCACGAGGTCGCCGTTTGGCGCGGTGCAGAGCGCGGGAATCCTGTATACGGCGGTCTTGACGCCCTCAACGGCGTCGTTGCTCTTGAAGAGAACCTGCTTGGAGTCCACGAGCGCATCAAGCGCGACGCACTCTGCCGGACGCGGCCCGACCTTAGTCTTCGCGTTTGCCATTAACTTGATGTTCTTGTTCTCGGTGTCGCCGCCTGTCGTGAGGGCAAAACCGTTCTCGACTGGCTCCGCGTCGATCGTCATTATCGGGTTGCGGTCGGCAGTGAACCGGCCGTCCTCAATCGCCGTCCACTCTCCGCCAATCGGCTTTGAGAAGAAGTTAGTGAACCTCGCGCGGCGAACCTGCCTGCGCGATTCCTCGTTGCGACGGAAGTCCTCGACGAAGCTGTAGACATCCTTGATGGCATGGGCGCCTTTCGTCTGCAGCGTGGTGAAAGTCGCGATCTTGAACCATGCGCCGTCGCGGAAAAGATAGCCCGTGAACGCCGTCCTGTAGTCTCCGTCCTGGCGGGAGTGGATGGCAAAGCGATATGTCTCGCCGACCTTCCAGTCAAACGGCATCATGGACTTCCCGCCGGTGCCCTCGCCGCCAAAACGGCTGATCGTCACGCCATCGCCCGCATACAGGTTCTTCGTGCGAATCTTCTCGTCGACGCTGTCCTGCTTCGCCTTGAAGTCGAAGGGGTCGCCCGGATCCCACACAGAGAAGATCGCGACCTTCTTCCCGTCGTAGAGTTCCTGAATGCCGCAGTAGCCGCAACTGAAGCAGATGGCGGCAAAATAGCTGCCTGGAACGGACTTCTCGACCGTCACCTCGCCGTACACCCATTCAGCGGCAGGCGTTGGATGCCACATGTGTACCGAGCGTGCAGATATAGGACTTGGAGCCGCAACAGCGGAAACGGCAACACAAGAAACAAAAACAGCAAGCGCCTTCTTAAGATTGTGCATCAATGCCCCCTCAATTAGGATTTTGGAAGTTTGAGGGCATTATACTATATGTTTACATAATAAGGCAACCGTTATTTGATTCAATCTTCTGCTATTTCTGGCCGTAGTAGGCGTTTTTGCCGTGCTTGCGCTGGTAGTGCTTCTCGCCGACGTAGGGAGGAAGCTCTGGCGACGGGCGAGCGGCGCAGACCTCTTCGGTGAGCCGCGCCATCTTGGCAATCGCCTCGAGCGCTATCGCATGGTCGACTGCGTCCTGCGGATCCTTGCCCCAAGTGAACGGCGCGTGGCCAGCGACAAGAACGCCGGGGACGGCCAACGGCTCGAGATCGCGAAAGCGCTCGACGATCACGCGCCCCGTGTTCAGCTCGTACGCCTCGTTGACTTCCGTCTCTGTGAGGACGCGCGTCACCGGCACGGGACCGTGGAAAGTGTCGGCATGGGTCGTCCCGTAGCACGGAATCTCGCGGCAGGCCTGCGCCCACGCCGTCGCCTCGACGGAATGCGTGTGCACCGCGCCCTTCACGCCATTGAAGTTCCTGTAGAACTCGAGGTGCGTAGCTGTATCGCTCGACGGACGGAGCTTCCCCTCTACGACGTTTCCGTCTAGGTCGACGACGACCATGTCGTCCGCCGTCATCTTGTCGTAGTCGACGCCGCTCGGCTTGATGACCATGAGCTTCGTCTCCGGGTCGAACCCAGAGGCGTTGCCCCAGGTAAGGACCACGAGCCCCGCCGAGACAAGCCGCTGGTTCGCCTTGAAGACATCAAGCTTTAGCGCCTCAAGCATTGATGGCCTCCTTGAAGTTCGCAACATAGCGGTCAAAGCCGGCCATGCCGTCCTCCGTCGGAGCCAGGGTCTCGCTCTCTGCGCCCTTGAACACCTCGCCAGCAAGGAAGTCCTCGAGGTTGCGCGACTCCGCGCCGTCGGACATTCGCTTCGCGTATGCCGCGAGAACGGCCATTCCCCACGGTCCGCCTTCGCTCGCCGTGGACATGCACGTGATCGACGTCTTGAGCGCGTCGGCGAGATACTGCTGGGCGACGCCTTTCGTCTTGAATATCCCGCCGTGACCCATAAGGGAGTCGATGGTCACGCCCTCCCGCGCGAGGATGTCCATGCCGATCTTAAGCGAGACGAACGCCGAGTAGACCTGCGCGCGGAAGAAGTTGGCGAGCGTGAATCGGCTCTCGGGCTTGCGCACGACCTTGAGCATGGCCTCTTCGACCCCCGCGACCGGTTCGCCCGAGAGGAACGGCACCACCACGACTCCGCCGCAATCCTTGTCGCCCTTCTGAGACTCGAGGAAAAGCCGCTCGTAGTCGCCGCCGAGAAGCGGCGCCCACGCGTTGATCTCGTTCGTGCAGTTGTTGCAATGCACCATCGCCACCTCGCGGCCTGTCGGCGTCGTGAGGACGTCGATTTCGGGATAATACCCCTTCATCGCGTCGTCGAGAACGACCATCGCGAAAATCGAAGTACCCGCCGAGCAGTTGCCGGTTCTCGGCGCGACGGCGTTGGTGGCCACCATGCCCGTTCCCGCGTCGCCTTCTGGCGGCGCCATCACGGCACCTGGCTTGAGGGTGCCCGTCGGGTCGAGCCACTTAGCGCCGCGCTCGGTAAGGACGCCCGCACTCTCGCCTGCCTTGAGCACACGGGGAAGCTTCTCCTTTAGCGAGCCGCCGACCTTCGCGTCAAACGCCGCGAGCATCCGCTCGTTGTAGTCGCCGGTCGAAGGGTCGATCGGGAACATTCCGCTCGCCTCGCCGACGCCCATGACGTTCTCGCCGGTGAGCCGGTAGTGGACATAGCCCGCGAGCGTCGTGAGCCAGCGCACCGCTCCTATGTGCGGCTCCTTCTTAAGGATCGCCTGGTAGTAGTGCGCGATAGACCATCTCTGCGGAACGTTGAAGCTAAAGAGCTTCGAAAGCTCGGCAGCGGCCTCGGCCGTCATCACGTTGCGCCAGGTGCGGAACGGCACGAGCAGACGCCCGCCCTCGTCGAACGGAAGGTAGCCGTGCATCATGCCGGAGATGCCGAGCGCGGCAAGGCGCTCGAGCTTCACGCCGTACTTCGATTCAACATCCGCCGCGCACTTCGCGTACGCGTCGCGAACGCCCGATTCGACGTCTTCGAGCGAATAGCTCCAGACGCCGTCGACGAGCTTGTTCTCCCAGTCGTGCGCGCCTTGCGCGATGACCTTGAAGCCGTCGTCTACCAACACCGCCTTGATGCGCGTCGAGCCGAACTCGATGCCCATCACGGCCTTGCCTTCGGAGATAAAGTCCTTCATGGCTTTAGACCGCGAAGGGATTTTCGCCCGGATAGAGCTCGCCCGCGGGTTTGGGCGTATTGATGTCGTCGACGCCAAGGAGCTTCAGCGCCTCGAACAGCGCCTTGCCTGCGTGTGCGAAGCCGTATGCGCCGTGGTGCGGGAAGCGCTTCTGGATGAGGACGTGGCGGTAGAACCGCGCAAATCCCGGGATGGCAGCGACGCCGAGCGAGCCGAAGGAGCACGGATTCACGTCGAGGAACGAGCCCTCCGCGATGTACGAGACGAGCTGCGAGTCGCTGTTCGACTGGATGCGGAACATCGTCGCCGCGCCGGCCTTTATCTGCCCTTCCATCGTGCCGCGAGAGATGACGGGCTTGCCGCCGCCCTCGAGCCCGCGGTTCATGATGAGCTGGTACTTCATCGACGGCCTCTTGAGGCAGCTCATGCAGGTATTGCCGCAGTGGAAGCCCATGTAGAGGTCGCGCTTCTCCGCGCCCGCGAGCTTGATGCCCTTCGGGAGAATGTCATCCGGAACAGAGTTGTTGATGTCGAGAAGCGTCGCCGGCTTTTCAGTCGCGCACTCGACCATGTACTCGGAGACTGCGCCGTAGAGATCGACTTCGCATGCGACGGGAATGCCGCGCCCGGCGAGACGGGAGTTGACGTAGCACGGGACAAAGTGGAAGCTCGTCTGGAATGCCGGCCAGCACTTGTTGGCGAAGACGGCGAATTCAGACGCGCCGCGCTCACGCTCGTACCAGTCCAGGAGCGCGAGCTCGAACTGCGCGAGCTGAGGCAGGAGATCCGGGTACGGGCACTTGGAGCCAAGCTCTTTCTTCATGTCCTTCACGATGGCGTCGATCTCAGACTTGCGAGACGCCATCTTGTGGAAGTGCTCGAAGAGGTCCAGCTCGGAGTTCTCCTGGACATTCACGCCAAGGTCGAAGAGCGGCTGGATCGGCGCGTTGCACGCGAGGAAGTCGTAGGGACGGGGGCCAAAGCCGAACACCTTGAGGTTCTTGATGCCGAGAACGACGCGGGCGATGTCGGTGAAGTCCTTGAGTTCCTTGACTGCGCCCTTCGCGTCGACGACCGGGTACTCGGGGATGTAGACCTTGAGACGCCTAAGCCCGACGTTGTAGCTGAAATTGAGGACGCCGCACAAGGCGTCGCCGCGGTCGGACTTGAGGACTGCCCTGTTCTCCTCCTTCGCGGCAAGAACCATCGTGGGGCCGCCGAACTTCTGGACGAACATGGTGGTCGGGCCTTCGGGGCCGAAGTTGCCGAGGAACATGCAACACGCGTTGACGCCTTCCTTGCGCGCCCACTCGAGCGCCTTCATCGCGTCGATCTCGTTCTCGATCGTGACCGGGCAGTCGACGACGGCGAGCTTTGCCTTCTTGGCCTCCGCCATAACGGCGGCGACGCGCTTCTTGGTGAGAGTGGCGGGGAAGCAGTCGCGGCTGACGCCGACGACGGCGAGTTTGACCTTGGGCTGATTGATCATCTTGTTGGTCCTTTTAGTTGTTGAGTTAGAGTTGAAATTTTGAGTTGGAGTAGTGAGTTGGAGTTGGAGTAGTGAGTTGGAGAGCGGTATTTATTCTTCCTTTCTCGAACTCGAACTCTTCTCTCCCACTATTTAATCGAGCCATGTCCAGAAGTACGCATAGGCGGCGATCACGCAGCCGACGACGAAGATGGACGCCACGACGTCGATCCAGTTCCAGCTCTCGCGGTTCGCCTTCTTGTACTCAGGCGAGAGGCAGCTGAAGTTGAGCCCGTCAAGATGCGCGTAGTCCGGCGCAGGAGCGGTGAGCGACGCGACTATGACGATGATGAACGACGTGACGAGCAGGATTCCCGAGAAGTAGAAGTCCTGGATGAACGCGGCCTCAGTCGGCGTACCCCAGATCGCGTTTGCGGCGAGCTTTGCCATGCCGAGGACAAAGCCGAGGCCGAGGCCCCAGCATGCGCCGCGCAGGTTCATGCCCCGTCAGGAACACCGCGACGATCGGCGGCGCGAGGAACGCCTGCACCGACTGGATGTACTGGTAGAGCCCGCCGCCCGAGATCGCCTTCATGATCGGGAGCCAGAGAAGGCCGAGCGCCGTCATGACGATGGTCGTGGTGCGTCCGATTACGACGAGCTTCTTCTGCGAAGTCTCGGGCTTGAGCTTCTGGTAGACATCGACGGTGAAGAGCGTCGAGACGGAATTGAAGAGCGACGCGAGCGAGCTCATAAGCGCCGCAATCATGCCGGCGACGACGAGCCCGCGGAATCCGACGGGGAGGAGCGTCTGCACGAGCGTCGGGAACACGGTATCGCCGTTCAGCGCACCGCCCTCCTTGAGCGGAATGGCAAAGGCCGCGCCGTTGATGACGACGTGGTTGTGGTGGAGCGCGAAGCCGAGCATGCCGGGAACGAGGAATAGGAAGACTGGTGCGAGCTTCAAAAAGCCGCCCCAGATTGCGCCGCGGCGGGCGTTCGTCATGTTCTTCGCGGCGAGCGTCCGCTGGATGATGAACTGGTCGGTGCACCAATACCAGACGCCGATTGTCGCCGAGGCGACTACAACGCCGAGCCACGGGAATGCCTTGTGCGAAAGCGAGTGCCAAAGCCCGAACTGCTCGACGTTGCCAGTCGACTTGATCGTTGCCTTGAGGACCTGCCACCCGTCGCAGATGCCCTGCGCCGCCTGCCCGTCGGGAAGCGCCACGCCGGAATGTCCGAGGTGGTAAAGCGCGAAGCCGGTAACCGACAAGGTGCCTGCGAGGATGATGCCTGTCTGGACAAGGTCGGTGTAGACGACTGCGGAAAGACCGCCAATGGACGAATAGACGCCGGCGAGCACGACTGTCGCGACGGCGCCGATCCAGAACGAGGAAACGACCGTGCCGCCGATCGTAAGCTGCACTTCAGGCATCATCACTTCAAAGAAGAGCGCGCCCGCAAAGACTGTGACGGAAATCTTCGTAAGAACGTACGCGGCAAGCGAGACGAGGGAGAGAATCCACCTTGCCTTCGCGCCAAAGCGCCGCTCAAGGAACTCCGGCATGGTCGACACGCCTGAATTGTAGTAGAACGGGAGAAACACCCAGCTCATCATTACGAGCACCCACGCGTGGAACTCCCAGTG
>CACZHC010000067.1 GCA_902780865.1 uncultured bacterium | reverse complement strand
ACGAGGAGAGGGTCCGCGCGGTCGCGCTGATGCGCCGCGTAGAGGCAGGAGTAAAAGCTAGCATGAGTTACTGTATCAATAGAGCTGTATCAATAAGCTGACCCTTTTGACCCCTTTGAAAATGATCTTTTGATTGGTGAAAGGTATCTGATAACACATCAATGGGAAGGCATTAAGCATAAATGGCAAGGTGTAATCGAATAATTTTTTTATTTCTCATTTGTCTTGCAGTCATTGCAGTGGGAGTTTTTCGCGTTAAATCGGTTCACGGGGGTGCACGCAAACTTCCCGGCGGATTGCAATGGAATGTATCACCTTACGATCCAAATGACAGTATGATAATGTGGGGCACGAATGTCTTGGTGTCTGGCGCGATTATGCTCAAGATTGACGACCACTACATTTATGGGCTGTGTGGAGACAAGGTGTTTGTTATCGACAGTGCAAATGTAAATGCGGGCGTAAACTATGCAAACCATATGTTTGAGATCGCGGATAAGTTTAAGTTTGGAGCAAGCGTTATAGGTCTCGAGACTTTCTACGATTACAGAAAAAGAAGTCGATAAAAACGAATTATTAGGAATGATAATTAAAAAGACGTCTTCGCTTGCAGGGTTAGCAGTGCTTGTGATTGGGGGAATCCTTGCGTTCCGCCTGATGCGGGAATCGTCGTCTCCTGGCTCAATGCTGTCGGGGAGTTCCATGCGCATAGGTAGAGTTGTCTGGCGAATGGTAGATGCCGCAAACGACACATCTGAGCTGCTCATCGATGGCACACGTGTTGCCTATGGAAGTATTGAGATGTGCGACAAGAACGGATTGTTGTTGGGGTATTGCTGGAAGGATGGCACAGAGGAATCCAAGCTGTTCATGGTTGATTCGGCTTCAAGTGCGACAAACTCAATAGTGTGGTATGACGACATAATTACTGCGTGGAGAAAAGGAATGCCGCGCTTTGATTCATCGAAATGTGGAACCTTTCTTGATTTTAGAAAGCGAAGGTGAAGCATTAGGTGATTGGTAAAGTTGTGTTGTTTGCTGTTGTTTAAAAGGTCAAGTATGAATGTGGTTTCACTGTATATGCTTGATGGCTTGCAGGCAGATGTGGTAGACCACGTGGCGCCATGGGGAAGAAAGAATCATTCAAGCTGACCCTTTTGCCACGATTCCGGATCCTAGCCATGTCGCCGCCGCGATCTGCGCGGCGTTCCCGTTCTGCTGGGGATGGCGCGGCAACTGTAAAGTTGAGGAAGATGAAGGGTCGGAGCTCATTGATACAGTAAAATTGATACAGTAGCCGAGTTTTTGGTATAATGTCCACATGAGAAAGAACAGGGTGATCGAGCAGAACAGGTGCTATCACCTTGTCGGCCGACTTGCGCACCGGGCGTTCTTCCTCGACGACGAGGAGAAGGACCGCGCGGTTGCGCTGATGCGCCGCGTAGAGGCAGGAGTACAAGCTGGCATGAGTTACTGTATCAATAGAGCTGTATCAATAAGCTCTGACCCTTTTGACCCCGCTGGCCGTCCGCTCGTCTCGGCATCTTTTGTGTTCAACATTTTGCCATAAAATCCGTCCGCTGCTGCTGAATTTTTGCTATAATGCGCACATGAGGATACGTGGCAGGAGTGGACAGACAGCTGTAGAGTACGTGCTTGCGCTGTGTGCGCTTCTTGCCGTCGTGGGCGCGATGTGGTACCTCGTCACGGCATCGAAGAAGAGCGTCGTCAGGACGGAAAACCTTGTCAGCTCCGACTATCCTTGAATGAAAGGAACGATGAAAATGATGAAAGCGCTAAGAAAAGGCCAGACGATGGTTGAGTATATCATCATTGTCTGCCTTATCGCAGTCTCGCTTATCGCGGTGTTCACCTACCTGAGCCGCGCGATCGGCAAGAAGGCCGCTGGCGCCGCAGGCGCGCTTTCCGAAGAGGAAGGCGACAAGGCGAAGTCCGCAGCCGATTCGATCAGCGAAGACTCGCTAAAGCAGCTCGGCGAAGACTGAGGGAGGGGGCTTCATGTCCTTCCGTCGAGGACAGGCGATGCTGGAGACGGCTCTCGCCGTCCTCTTCATCACTGTCCTCTTTCTCGTCGTGTTCCAGGTCGCGCACATGGTCACGACGAAGATCCTCCTCGACCATGCCGCAGCCCGCGCCGCGCGCGCGAAGGCCGTTGGCTTCAACGAATGGATGTGCATCAAGTCGGCGCGTGTTGCGATGATTCCTGTCGCCGGTCGCCGCCTGTGGCCAGAGGAGGGCGAATACGACGAGGCATCTCTCGTCCCGATCTACATGACGACCGAGCACGAGTCGATGGCGCGCGGGATTCTCGAGTACGAGCGCTGGAGGACGATGGATGTGGACGTCAATTCAGGCGGCGGCATCGGCTCCGAGGTGTCGGCCCATGTCGCGGTGGATGTGCCGCGCTTCTATTCGCGCGGCGACGAAGATTCCGACACGACGGAGGTAGTCGGCGAGTCGACGGACAGGTCGCCATATATCTTCTGCTGGTGCTTGTGGCGCTTTTCCTCCTGGCGCTTCTCAACGTCGACGTGTTCGACGTGGTGCGCGGCAAGAACCGCGTGCAGAACGGCGGCGACGCGGCGGCGCTCGCGGCGGCGCGAAAGCAAGGCCGGCTTCTCAATGAAATCGGAAAGCTCAACATCGCCCACCTCGTCGCGGCGGCGCAGAACGACGCGCGCACTTGCGAAGAACTTACGATGGAGCAGCGGCGGCTTGCGCTCTTGGGCCCAGTCGAGGGGCTTCGCCTTGCTAACCGTGCGGCCAAGAAGAACGGCATGGAGGTGCGCGACGAATTCGCCGCGATACTGCGCGAGCATGTCGCGGAAATCCGGCTCGTCTATTCTGGCGGCACAAACGAAAAAGGAGAGCCGTATCCAGAGCCGTATCCAGGCGCCTGGACCGAATACGCGACAGCTATAGAGGATGTCATCTCCGAGGGCCTTGCCTGCGGCCCTGACAACGTCGAGTTCTACGGCGCGCAGGGCGGGCACTACCTTCTCATGAAGGACTTCTACCACGCGATCGCCGGCGAGAACTGGTGTTGGTTCCACTGGCACGCCGAGGGGCTCTTGAACAGCTATTCTTCCTACATGGACTGGTCCCCGCTTCCGACGAGAAGCGAGAATTCGATGGAGAACTGCGAGATATTCAATCTCCATGTCAACGCATGGAAGGGCGCGATAACCGATCTTCTCTCGACGAACGAGATTCAGCACATCTGCCGAACCTATGGCGACGGCGAGATTCCGCAGGAGCAGCTTGCGGAATCGGTTATTCTCACTAACCGCGACCAGGTGTGGTTTCTTTTCGAAAGCGGGCGCTGGGGACGGTGGTTCAACGGGCTTTCGCTTGCTGGCGAAGAGGACGGCTATGAATTCCCGATCGTGGGCGAGATCAAGCCGGAGTACAACGTTCGCGGATGCGCGGCGATCACGAGGTGCATAAAGGAAGTCGAGTCGGTCGCGCTTGAGTCGACTTCGGACGTCGTGTGGGCGGCTGGTGCGAAGCCGTTCGGGACGGTGGAGAACTTCGAGGGAGAGACCGACGTAGTGACGGCGCTCAACTCGTTTGTCGTTCCGTGCTTCACCAATGTGCGCCTCGTCCCGCTCGACTCGGTCGGCGGGGAGGATCTCGCGACCGCCGACTACGGCTGGGTCACGCACGTCCGAAAGCACCTGCCGTTCTACCTTGAGCATGGACCGATGAATGCGCAGGGGTGCTTCTACTGCCTGCAGCTCCAGACATGGGAGATGAAGAATTTCCGCGACGGCGGCATACGGTGGCTGAAGTACTATGCCGGCACATGCATCCGCGGGACGGGCGGCGGAGGAAGCCATGGAGGAACCAGCCATGGGCACTAAGGAGCTCGCCACTACGCTCGTTCCGTGCGGGCATCCGCCCTTACTCACTCGCTCCGTGGCTCGGAGACTTGGAAGTCCCGGCCAGGCCTTTGTGGAACTTGCGCTTGGGATGCTTGCGCTTGCGCTCGTTCTCGCCGCTCTTTTCGGCTTCACGGCCTATATCCTGAGTTCGCTCAAGATGCAGCGCCATCTCCGCGCCGACGCAGGGCGCGGCGCGCTCAACTCGGGCGGCGGCGAGGAGTCGTATTCCTCGAAGATAGCAGACGATACGGTGGAAGTAGAGCCGCTTGCGGCAACGTACATCTTCGGCTCGTCCGAAGTGGAAGTAAAGGAGGAAGTCCACATCCCGTCGATGTCAGGGCTCGATCTATGAAAAACGCAATCATTAGAACAGCGGCGAATGTCCGCTCACTCACTGGCGTAGACTGCGACGAGGCGTGGGTCGTTGTTGCGGATGGCGGAGCGCCGACGCTTTACACAGACTTTCGCTACATTCCTATGGCACACCGCGTAGCGCCCAAGCTAAAGGTTCGCGACATAAAGCATTTTGGGCCTGATCTTACGCGGCTCTGGGGCGGGAAGGGCGCCTCGTCGCGCAAGATCGGCTTCGAGAAGGCGATCTCCGTCGCGGAGTTCGAGAAGCTCAAGAAGATTCTCCCCCGCGCGAAGTTCGAGGACGTCACGCGCGAGCTTCAGAGGCGCCGCTCGGTGAAAACGCCTGACGAAATCGAGAAGATGCGCGCGGCCGTGCGGCTCAACGACGAGATATGGCGCGACGCGTCGCGTAAGTTCAAATCGGGCATGACCGAGCGCGAGATGGCCGGCGTCATAAGGTCAATGATGTTCGACCGCGGCGAGGGCGAGGCGTTCCCGACGATTGTCTGTGTCGGCGCAAACGCCGCGGAGTGCCACCATGTTCCTGATGATACGGTCTGGAACGGCCGCGATCCAGTGCTCGTCGACATGGGCGTGAAGCTCGACGGCTACTGTTCCGACATGACGAGGAATTTTCTTGCGAAGCGTCCGTCGACGCTTTACCGCAAGGTTTACGATCTCGTCCTCAATGCGAATCTTGCGGCGATTGCGGCTGTTAAGCCAGGCATAACGGGCAAGGCGCTCGACAAGGTCGCGCGCGACGTCATAAGGAAGGGCGGCTTTGGAAAGTGCTTCGGCCACTCTCTCGGGCACGGCGTCGGACTTGAGGTCCACGAGGCGCCTAACGCGTCGAAGAAGTCGGACTGGGTTTTGAAGCCGGGGATGTTCGTGACGATAGAGCCGGGAATCTATCTCGAGGGAAATCTTGGCGTCCGCATCGAGGATCTCGTCCTCGTCACCGCCACCGGCTGCGAAGTCCTGACCACGAGCGGCAAGTAGACCGTAGTTGGCTGCTCGTGCCGAACGCTAAATGTAGACCGGTGCAACAGCCGAACGCCGCGAAAATGTGGTATAATATCCAATGTCGTCATGCGTGACGGCAAATTCCATGATAAACTCTACGGAAGAAAGCAAAAAATGAAATACAAATACAACTGCCTCAATCCGATTGCGGATTGCGGGCTTGACAACTTGGGCGAAGACTACGCCCGTACCGAGAAATTCGAAGAGGCAGACGCCGTCTTCGTGAGAAGTGCCAAGATGGACGAGCTCGTCCCTGGCCCTAATCTCCTCGCCGTCGCGCGCGCAGGCGCGGGCGTCAACAACATCCCGCACGCCGAATACGCCAAGAAGGGCATCGTCGTGTTCAATACTCCGGGCGCGAATGCCAACGGCGTCAAGGAACTCGTGATCGCCGCTATGCTTCTCGCGAGCCGCGACATCGTGGGCGGCATCGAGTGGGTCAAGGAGAACGCCGCCGATCCCGCGATCGGCAAGGCCGCGGAGAAGGCAAAGAAGGCGTTTGCCGGAACCGAGATCCAGGGCAAGAAGCTTGGCGTCATCGGCCTTGGCGCAATTGGCCAGAAGGTCGCGAACGCGGCTGTCGAGCTCGGCATGGAAGTCTTCGGCTACGATCCCTATCTTTCCGTCGACGCCGCTTGGCAGCTCGACCACGCCGTGAAGCACTGCAAGAACGTCGAGGCGATCTACCGCGCCTGCGACTTCATCACCATCCACGTTCCCGCGCTCGATTCCACGAAGGGCATGATCAACGCCGACGCGCTTGCCATGATGAAGCGCGGCGTCATCATCGTCAACGCGGCGCGCGACGCGCTTGTCAACGAGAAGGACATGCTTGCCGCGATCGAGGCCGGCAAGGTCCGCAAGTACGTCTCCGACTTCCCCAACGCGACGACCGCCGGCCAGAAGGGCTGCATCGTGATTCCGCATCTCGGCGCCTCCACCGAGGAGTCCGAGGACAACTGCGCCGTCATGGCCGTCAAGGAGATGCGCGACTATCTCGAGAACGGAAACATCGTCAACTCCGTCAACTACCCGGCGTGCTCGCTCGGCATTCCCAACAGGGCCGGACGCGTCGCGATCTGCCACAAGAACGAGGCGAACATGATCGGCACTTTCACCTCGATCCTCGGCAACGCCAAGGTCAACATCGACGCCATCGCCAACAAGAGCCGCGGCGACTTCGCCTACACGCTCATCGACACCGACTCCGCGATTCCGGCCGATGTCGTGAAGGCGCTCGAGGCGAGCGACGCCGTAATCCGCGTCAGGGTCGTTAAGTAGGATTGGCGGCAATGGGCTACGCGAAGAGAAAGACTTCTGAATCCGGGGCGACAAGCGCGCCGGTGCCGGCGTCTTCCTCGCGCGCGGCCCAGCCATCCAGTCCAGCCCAGTCGATCTGGAACATGCAGCTCGGGGGGTCGAAGCAGAAGACGACGATGAAGTCCGTCGAAGTCCTTCTCTTCACCTCCGAGCTTGCAGACCTGATCGAAGCCGGCATGACGCTTGGCCAGGCGCTCCAGGCGCTCGCAAACCAGGGCGAGGAGAACTCCGCACAGCGCTACGTCTGCCAGGATCTTTGCGACCGCATCGTGCGCGGCGAGACGTTCTCCGACGCCTGTGCGCACCACCCGAAGACGTTTCCGCCGCTCTACTCGAACATGATTCGCGCAGGCGAGGCGTCTGGCGCGCTCGTCGAGGTCCTGCGCCGCCTGACCGACCACTACGAACGCTACGACAACATGCGCGGCAAGATCAAGAGCGCGATGTCGTACCCGGTGATCGTCCTCTGCTTCGGCGTCGCCGCAGTCATAGGCGCGCTCGTGTGGATCATCCCCAAGTTCAAGAAGGTTTTTGATTCGATGGGCGCGTCCCTGCCTCTTCCGACGCGCATCCTGATCGGTATGTCAGAGTTCCTGATACACTACGGCTGGACGCTCGCCATTGCCGCCGTCGTGTTCTTCGTCTGGTTCAGGAAATGGAAGGACACGCCCGCGGGCCGAGCCAAGATCGACGGCTGGAAGCTCAAGGCCCCGCTGATCAAGGGCATCGTTGCGGCTGGCGCGTATTCGTCGCTCGCCTACACCTTGAAGACGCTGCTCTCCAACGGCGTGAACGTCCTTCAGGCGCTGAAAATTTCCGAGGAGACGTGCAATAACGCGGTCATAGCCGAGGCGCTTGCGACGGCTCGCCGCCGCGTCACCGACGGCACTTCCATCTCCGGGCCTCTCGCGTCGTCGGGTGTCTTCCCGCGCATGATGACCGACATGCTCGCGGTCGGCGAGCAGGCCGGCGACATGGTCTCTTCCCTTGAACACATAGGCAAGCGGTACCAGAAGGACATGGACCGCAACATAACGACTTTCACCAACGCCCTCGAGCCGATCCTTATCGTGATGATCGCAGGCGCGGTCGGCTTCGTGGCCATCGCAATCTTGATGGCGGTGTTCCAGGTCTCCTCGTCGCTTGGATAAAACGCATGGAGCGCACCATCGAGGACATCGGCGCGAAGATGGACGCCCTCGGGGTGTGGGAGGCGATTGCGCCTTACAACTGGGCCGTCTGCCCGAAGGGGACGGTGTTTCCTTATTTCTGCTGCGTGATGAAGGGCGACGGCAATCCGGTCAACGTGCGCTTCATGATGATCGAGGGCTGGCAGAGCTTCCACGACTTCGTGAGGACTCGCATCGACCCCAACTTCGGCTTCTACTCGACTCCGATGGAGATCCCCCATTTCGAGCTTGTCTTCGTCTCTGGCGGAGAGGTGCGGCTTTTCAGGCACAACCCGTGTTTCATGCCGTGCCTCGCGACCGACGAGGAACGCGCGTTCTGCTCGAAGATCCTCTGGGAGTCCTATGGCGTGATGATGCGCATCGAGGCCGATTCGGAACTCCCCATGAAGTTTGCCGCCGAGAAGGCGATGTTCGCCCGCGTAGAGGGCGATGGCGGCGGGTGGTCCGACAAGGCACTCTCGATCCCCGACCCTCGTCCGCACGTCGAGAGCGTCACTTTCGCCAAGGCCGATCTCGCAAAGGCGAAGGACCTTCCTTTCGCCGCGGAGGAGAAGGTCGTTGTGGAATTCGCGCTGGTCGTAGGTCTTTCCACGAAAGAGCCACGCCCGCGCTGCGTCTATCGCCTGTCCGCGCACGATGCCGCGACTGGCGAGCAGTTTATCGCCGACGCCGTGTCTCCGGTTCCGGACGGTGGGCTTCGCGCCATGTGGGAGGGCGTCGCGCCGCGTCTATTGAAGCACTTTCTCGCGCGAGGGCGCATACCGGGTGAGATAATGGTGGGTTCGCAGCGGCTCTTCAGGATGCTGCGCCCGCTTTGCCTCGACATTCCGCTGAAGCTGTCGCTTCACGACAAGTTGCCAGGAGTGAACGCCAATGCTTGAGACGATTGCATCGCACCTCGATTCAATCGCCGCCCTCGCGCCGACATGGGGGCTCGTGTTCGTTTTTGTCTTCATGGCGATCGAGTCGAGCTTCATTCCTTTCCCGAGCGAAGTCGTTATGGTTCCCGCTGGTTTTCTCGCGGCACGCGGCGAACTCGGCCTCCCCCCGATGGTTGCGCTTGCCGCCGCAGTCGCAGTCGGCGTCGTCGGTTCGCTTGCTGGCGCGTTCGCAAACTACTATCTTGCGCACTGGCTCGGCAGGCCATTCCTCGAGAGGTACGGGAAGTACTTCTTCGTGAAGCCCGAGCCCCTCGCACGCGCATGCGAAGTGTTCAACAAGTACGGTGCGGCGACGACGTTCGTGTGCCGCCTCGTTCCCGTAATACGCCAGCTGATCTCTATTCCGGCAGGGATTTCGCGCATGCCCATTTTTTCCTTTGCTCTCTTCACCGGGCTTGGCGCCGGGATATGGACGGCGATCCTCGCGGCAATCGGCTACGGCATCGGCCGCTCGACGGCGGACATCACGTATCTCGAGCTTTGCGAGAAGGGCAAGGACATGGCCTCCGCGCATCTCCCGCTCGTGATAGGCGGGGCGGTTTTGCTCGTTTCGTTTTACTTCGTTGCCTCGAAGCTCGTCATGGGAAAGGGGAGCTCGCAAATGACAGGACGGCATCTCAAATCGGTTCTCCTTCGTGTCGTGGGCTTTTCGGTGCTGGCGCTGATTGTCGTCGCCTCGGCGGTGGTGATCGTCCGGCGCAACGCGGCGACGCCGATCGACACGCGTCAGATCCTGTCTGTCACGCGCAACGGGCGCACCGTGACGTTCGTGGAATGCCCGGAATGCGAGAAGAGCATGCGCATCGCTTCTGACGGTATGTCCGCGACGATCAACCTCTGCCGTCTCAGGGACGGCAATCCGGACGCGAAGGAGTTTGCGCGACGGCGCGACGCGGCGGTTGAACAGGCGTTTCTGCTCATGGCCGAAAAGCGCGAAGAGGCATCTCGATTCGGAGAGCCAGACAAGGGAAAGGACAAGTGACATGTTGCTCGAAGTCGAACATCTGCGTGTGGCGTTTCGCATGGAGGGGAAGCTTTCCGTCCCGGTGCGCGACGTGTCGTTCACAGTCCCGGAGAACGGGCGCGTTGCGCTCGTCGGCGAATCTGGCTGCGGCAAGTCTTTGACTTCGCTCGCCGTTGGCGGGCTTGTCGATCGCGCGGAGATTACGGGAAAGATCTCCGGTTCGCCGCACATCGCCTACATCTTCCAGAATCCGATGCAGTCGCTCAATCCCGTGATGCGCGTCGGCAAGCAGATCGCCGAGGGCCTTCGCGCGTCGAGAAAGGCGACTGCGCCGACTGGCAAGGCCGAAGAGGAACGCGTCGCCTCGCTTCTCGAATCAGTCGGGCTTCCGCGCGCGACGATCCGCAAGTTCCCGTGCGAACTCTCCGGCGGGCAGCAGCAGCGCGTGATGATCGCGATGGCGCTTGCACAGGATCCTGATCTTCTCATTGCCGACGAGCCGACGACTGCTCTCGACGTGACGACGCAGAAGGAAGTGCTCGATCTCGTGAACCGCGTCGCCGACGAACACAAGACGGCAGTCCTTCTCATCACGCACAACCTTGGCCTCGTCGCGCAGTATTCCAAGTACGTGAACGTTATGTACGCTGGCGAAATCATCGAGAGGGGAACTGTTCCCGAAGTCCTTGGAAGTCCGATACATCCATATACTCAGGGGCTTCTCGCCGCAGTGCCGCGTCTCGATCTTCCAAAGGACTCTCCGCTCGTCGGAATTCCCGGAACCGTTCCTCCGCCAACCGATTGGCCGAGCGGGTGCGCGTTCCATCCGCGTTGCCCCAAGGCGACGGAGGAATGTTCGCGCGTCGTTGCCAAATCTTGTATGGCGGCGCTCCGCTGACATCAACAGGCGGTGGTGGCCTGCCGAGATTTTTGCAAGGGGTGCCACAACAGGTTGTGTAAGAAAAAATAAAAAAACACAATTTCCCCCTTGCGCTCTACAACAAATATTGGTATATTATGGTCACAAGCACAAGGGATAGTATCTCGAGTGCATCACTAGTGAAAAACAAAAGGATCAAAAAAATGGCAAAGAAAGTTCCTGCTACCAAGTCCGAGATCATGGCCGCTATCGCTGAAGCCGCTGGCATCAGCAAGAAGCAGGCCGTCGCCGCCTACGACGAGCTCCTCAAGATCGCCTATGCTGGCGCCAAGGGCCCGAAGGGCATCATGCTCCCTGGCCTCGGCAAGATGCTCAAGGCGAAGAGCAAGGCTCGCCTCGGCCGCAATCCCGCGACTGGCGAGACGATCAAGATCCCTGCCCGCACGAAGGCGAAATTCCGCCTCTGCAAGGCCGCGAAGGACGCTGTCCTCGCCTAAGGCAAGGCGCATCGCAAGATGCATCGGACGCGGGTTCCACGGAGCCCGCGTTTGTTTTTCAAAATCTCAAACCTACCCACTGACCCCTGACCCCTCTGTACTGACCCCTATGATCAAGTCCGGCATAACGCAGCAAGAGGTTATCTCGTGGGGCGGCGAAGACGTCTTCAACCAGGCGCTGGCAATCGTCAATTCCGGCGACGTACACGACGTCACTTACAACGACGCGACGCTTGAGATCTGCGGCAAGATCGAACAGCCGAGCGGATGGGAGATGCCGGTCTCGTTTTTCTTGAAGCCCGGCGGGCGCATCGAGTCGCACTGTCCGTGCGACACAAACCGCAGGTTCGGCATGGTGTGCCAGCATGTAGTCGCAGTGGGCTACGCGCTCGTCCTGAGCGAGATGGACGACATCGAGAAAGAGAAGCCGCGCGGCGCGCGCGACGAGGAGCCGGACGAGCAGCAGGAGGAAGAGGACTTTATCGAAGTCGAGACGAAGCCGAAGTTCTCGGCGTTCGTCGCCGGCTCGCGCGCGTCTCTTTCGATAGAGATCGACGCGCACTATGGCGAGATCGAGTTTCCGGTCTGCTCGGTACAGAGTCCGCGTACAGTCTACCTTCCCGATCCCGACGATCCGCTTGTGCGGCGCGTAAGGTCCATGAAGACGGAGCGCGAGGCGGTGAAGGCCGTCGAGAAGTGGGGCTTCTCGCCTGGATACAGCGAGGGCGATCTGCGGCTCTACATCACCGACCCGCAGAAGGTGCTAAACTTCCTCGGCGCGGGGCTCCCCGCTCTCAGGCGCAAGGGCTGGCGCATAGACCTCGCCGACAAGCTTATGGAGCTTACGGACGCGATGCCGTCCGTCGTGCCTGTCGTCACGGTGCGTGACGCTCCGAACGGCGCGTTCGACGTTTCCTATACTTTTGACGCGATGGGCCACGAGGTGTCGCCTGTCGAGATACAGGCTGCGCTGAATCGCGGCGACGGCTACATCATGAAGGACGGCGCGGTAGTCCTTCTCGACAACTCCGCGATTGAATCGATGCACGGCGTGTTCCGCGACTGCGCGCCGTCGCAGAACGGCGCGGCGGCTGGATGGTTCCGCGTCGATTCCGTCCACGCGCCATACGTAAAGGCGTCGCTCGATCTCCTCGACTGCATTGACCTCGACGATTCCGCCGCGAGACGCTGGCGCGAGACTGCGGCGGCGAGAAACCGCGACTCCAGTGCGAAGTTCGAGCCAGTCGCGCTCGGCCCTCTCGACAATGTCTTGAGGCCATATCAGAAGCAGGGCGTATACTGGATGCGCTTTCTCGAGAACGCGGGGCTATCTGGTCTTCTCGCTGACGAGATGGGCCTTGGCAAAACGCTCCAGACTTTGACATGGCTCTCGTTACCGAGGGAATCGGGGAACGGGGAACGGGGAACGGGGAATGGGGAACGTGGAACGGGGAAGATGCCGTCGCTCATTGTATGTCCGACTTCGCTTGTCAGGAACTGGGAAGCGGAGGCGAAGAAATTCACGCCGTGGCTGAAAATCCTCGTCGTGTCTGGCCCGGACCGCGCTGACACCTTTGGGCTCATCGACTCGTCAGATGTCGTAGTCACTTCCTACGCGCTTCTCCAGCGCGACTTCGAGGACGCGTATCTCGGGCACAAGTTTTCCGCCGTCGTGCTTGACGAGGCACAGCACATCAAGAACAGGCAGACGAAAAACGCGAAGGCGGTGAAGATGCTTGAGTCAGAGCGGCGTCTCGTTCTCACCGGCACGCCTGTCGAGAACTCGGTTGCGGACGTCTGGTCGATCTTCGACTTCCTAATGCCCGACTACCTCGGCGACTACGAGACGTTCAAGGCGAATTTCGAGGAGCCGATCGCCGACGGCGGTGCGGCGGGAGAGGAGGCGCAGGCGCGGCTAAAGCGCAAGCTGCATCCTTTCATCATGCGTCGTCTCAAGAAGACTGTCGCGAAGGATCTTCCCGACAAGATTGTAAAGGTATCCTACTGCCCAATGTCCGAGGACTCGCAGCGCGAATACAACGAGGCGCTTGCGAAGACAAGGCGACAGGCGGGCGACGCGATACGAGCAAAGGGCCTCGCGAAATCGAAGTTCGAGATCCTCGCGATGCTGATGAAGCTGCGTCAGATCGCCTCCCGCGCGAAGCTCGAGGCGTTCCTGGAGCAGCTCGAGAGCGCGATAGAGGGCGGGCACAAGATACTCGTCTTCTCGCAGTTCGTGAAGATGCTTGGGACGATAGCCGAGGAGCTCAAGGAACGCGGCGTTCCGTTCTGCTATCTCGACGGCTCGACGAAAGACCGCCTTGGGGAGTGCAACCGCTTCAACCGCTCGCCCGAGATACCGGTGTTCCTCATCTCTCTTATGGCCGGCGGCACGGGGCTCAACCTCACCGGCGCAGACATGGTGATGCACTACGACCCGTGGTGGAACCCGGCGGTAGAGGACCAGGCGACGGACCGCGCCCACCGAATCGGGCAGAAGAAGACGGTGTACGTCATGAAGATGATCGCGTCTGGCTCTATCGAGGAGAAGGTGCTTGCGCTTCAGCGACGCAAGCAGGCGGTGATTTCCGCGACAGTCTCGACGACCGACGAGGCGGTAATGGAGCGCCTCACCGCCGACGATCTCGCTTCCCTCCTGTCGTAACGCTTTGCGCGGTAGACCGTCACTCGCCAAGCGCCTCGGCCCATTTCGCGTCGAGGCGCTTTTCGCTTACCGGAATCGCCGCGCGTACCTCTGGCGCGAAGACGGAGACGCGGAATTCCTCTACCATCCAGCGGTACTCCGCGAGCGCGTCGCGGTTTGCAATCTTCGGCCCTTTGCCGAGAATCGCCTCGCGGTATTGCTCCCAGTAAGGCGCGACGCGCGATTCCTTCGCCCTGTCTCCTGACGGATTGGACCTTGCGCGGTCGATGCGGACGCGAACGCCGCGAAGGTAGCGGTCGTAGTGCTTCAGCCGCTCTGGCGGAACGGCCTTGAGAAACCCGGGGAACACGAGCCACGCAAGCTGCGTTTCCACCGCGTCGTAGATGTCTTCGGCTGGCGCGGCCGTCTCAAGCCGCTCCGCACACTCCGCGGCCGACTCGAGAATGGACGAGAAAAGGGCCGACAGTTCCGCTCTTGCCGCGTCAATTGCGCCGCGCCGCTCCCTGAGGCGCGTCTCGAAGTCTTCCTTGGACCATATTGGCGCGAGGCCTTCGACTGCGCCCTTGCGTATCGCCGCCCAGAGAAGGTCGTCTGCGATGCGCGACCGCTCGTAGCCAATCGTGCCGAGGTAGAGCCCCGCCGAAAGGGGCAGGCGGTTCGTCGCGAAGGAAGGGCGCGCATGCTGCGTGAGCCGCAGGAAGAAGAGCCGGACTACGCCGGCTTCGTGCGCGCGCGCGGCGTCGTCCGCCGACTTGAAGAGCTTGATCCTCACGCCGTCGACTTCGTCTGAAAGTGCGGGATAGTGCGTGAGCGTCCATCCCGCAGACGAAGCAGTTTGCCTTTCGTCGAGAGTTCCAAAATCCCAGCTGAAGTGTTTCTCGTCGTCCTGCGGCGACGATGCGCTTGCGCTTCGTCCGCCGACGCCTGCGGCGGCAAGGGCTGCGTCGAGATCGCGCGTCTCCACGACGATTCTTCCGTCCTCGTCCTTGATGCGGTAGCGGACGAGCAGGTGTGGCGGATACTTAACGTTCTCCCACGCTGTCGCGGGAATCGCGATGCCGTTGTGGACTTTAAGGACTTCGCGCACGGCGTCGACGAGCGGCTTTTCCCCAGGCGAGAGAAGTGGTGCTATTATTGCCACCGTATCGGAGATTGGCGCGACGACGCGCCGCAGCGAAGACGGAAGGACACCGAGAAGGAACGCGAGTTTTTCAGGAAGCGCCCCTGGCACGAGCCAGTCGGCGCTCCAGAGCTTCAGCACCGCCGCGTCGGACTTCCTGACTGTGCACGTTATGCCGTCGCGCTCCGGATCGTCCGGCGTGTGGCGATAGGACAGCGCAAGCTTTACGCCGCCTATGCGTATCGAGTCGGGAAAAGCCGCGGACGAGACGTCGACCTTCGGGAGCCACTGCCGCTTGTCGAGGCGGAAACGCGACTTCTCCTCGTCCGTCGCCACGCGAAGCCATTTGACGAGGTCTCGCGTCGACACGATTTCGCGCGGAATCGCCTCGTCGAAATGTTGGACAAGC
>CACZHC010000066.1 GCA_902780865.1 uncultured bacterium | reverse complement strand
AAGAAAGTGCACCTCGTCGACGGGCGCATGGCGCATTCGCTGCTTTTGGAAATATTCACGCGTGAAGGCGTGGGAACGGAGATAACGGAATGAGCAACAAGACACAGGAAATCCTCGACATCTACAAGGCGTCTCTGATGCCGACATACTCGCCTTCGGTCGTCCTCGCGAGCGGCAAGGGCGTTACCGTCAGGGACGTTGACAACCGTCCGTTCTACGACTTCACGAGCGGCATCGGCGTGCAGTCTGTCGGCTATTCCAACCCCAAGGTCGTCAAGGCGATCCAGGAACAGGCCGCCGCGATGACGCACAGCTCCAACCTCTTCGCAAACGAGCCCGCCACGCGTCTCGCCGCGAAGCTCGTCGAGCTCTCGGGGCTTGGCGGCAAGGTGTTCTTCTGCAACTCGGGCGCCGAGGCGAACGAGGCTGCGATCAAGCTCGCCCGCAAGTGGGGTTCCGCGAACGGCGGCCGCTACGAGGTCGTCACGTTCAGGCAGGGCTTCCACGGCCGTACGCTCGCGACCGTCGCCGCGACCGCGCAGGCGTGGTGCCAGGAAGGGTTCGACCCGCTGCCCGTCGGCTTCGCGTACGCAGACTACAACGACATCGAGTCAGTGAAGGCCGCGGTCAACGACAAGACCGTCGCCGTGATGCTCGAGGCCGTCCAGGGCGAGGGCGGAGTGACGCCCGCGACCGAGGATTTTCTAAAGGGCGTTCGCGCTCTCTGCGACGAGAAGAACCTTATCATGATCGTCGATGAAGTGCAGGCCGGCATGGGCCGCACCGGAACGTGGTTCGCATGGCAGGGATACGACGTCAAGCCCGATCTCTTCACTTGCGCCAAGGCGCTTGCAGGCGGCCTTCCGATGGGCGCGCTTGTCTCGAACGCGAAGTTCGCCGACGTCCTCGCCGCGCCGAGCCACGCGTCGACCTTCGGCGGCAATCCCGTCGCCGCGGCCGCTGCGCTCGCCGTGATCGACGTGATCGAGAGCGAGGGGCTTCTCGCAAAGGCGACCGAGATAGGCAATCTTCTGCGCGAGGCGCTTCAGGGCTTCGTCGACAAGTACGACAAGATTCTCGAGGTTCGCGGCAAGGGGCTTATGCTCGGCCTCGTCGTCGACGCGGACGCGAAGGAAGTCGTCGAGGCACTTCAGGCACAGGGCCTTCTCGCGCTCACAGCGGGACCGCACGTCGTCAGGTTCCTCCCTCCGCTCGTCCTCAAGGAGTCCGATCTTGAAGAGGCGGTTGACATGATCTCCGACGCGCTCGACTGCACGTTCGGCGAGTGAGGCGAGACATGGCAGATACAAACGAATACCGCGAGCAGCGGCTCGCCTCGATGCGGACGCTGAAGGAAATGGGTTACGAGCCCTATGGGTGCAAGTACGACCACGTCGACCTCAAGGTCGCCAGGGAGACTTTTGAGGAGGGGAAGCCGGTTCGCGTCGCGGGGCGTCTTCTCATGATCCGCCGCATGGGCAAGATGAACTTCTGTACCATGAACGACGGTACCGACCGCTTCCAGCTCATCTTCAAGCGCGACGAGCTATCCGAGACGGCGTTTGCGGCGTTCAAGCAGCTCAACCTCGGCGACATCATCGGCGCCGAAGGCGTTTTCTTCACGACCCAGAAGGGCGAGAAGTCCGTTGTCGTCAAGGAGTGGACGATGCTCGCGAAGGCGCTCGAGCAGCCGCCGGAGAAGTTCCACGGACTCGCCGACCAGGAAGAGTGCTATCGCCGCCGCTATGTCGACCTCATGACGAACGACGAGTCGCGCCAGCGCTTTTTCACGCGCTCGCGGCTCATCATGGAAATCAGGAAGTACCTCTGGGACAAGGGCTTTGTCGAGGTCGAGACCCCGATTCTCCAGGACCAGGCGGGCGGCGCGGCCGCAAAGCCGTTCTTCTCTCACTTCAACGCGCTCGACAAGGACTGCGTCATGCGCATCGCGCCTGAGCTTTACCTCAAGCGTCTTCTCGTCGGCGGCATGAACAAGGTGTTCGAGCTTGGCAAGGATTTCCGCAACGAGGGCATCGACCGCACGCACAACCCCGAGTTCACCGTGTGCGAAATCTACGAGGCGTATGGCGACCGCACGTCGATGGAGGCGATCATGGAAGCCTCTGCGACAAGGTCATCGGGACGCGCAAGGTCGAGTACGGCGAGAAGAAGGAGATCATCGACTTCAATCCGCCCTACCGCCGCGTCGCCTACAAGGACCTCGTCAAGGAGCTCATGGGCGACGACTGGTTCGAGCTCGACTTCGCGGCGCAGCTCGAGAAGGCCAAGGCGAAGGGCCGCGAGACTGACACAAACCTCGAGCTCGACGGAATCACTCGCGAGCTCGAGCTCACGCACGAGGTCTACGACAAGCTCATCGAGCGTAACCTCATGCAGCCGACTTTCGTTACCAGGATCCCGCACGAGTTCGTTCCGCTTGCCAAGGCGTGCAAGGATGACCCCTCGCTCGTCGACGTCTTCGAGTTCGTCGTCGCCGGTCGCGAGCTTTGCCCTGGGTACACCGAGCAGAACGACCCCCTGGAGCAGCGCAAGGCGCTCGAGAACCAGGCGGGCGAGGACACGGAGAAGATCGACGAGGACTTTATCTCGGCTTTGGAGTGCGGCATGCCCCCGACGGGCGGCCTCGGCTTCGGCGTCGATCGCCTCGTCATGTTCCTTACCGGAACAGACTCGATTCGCGACGTCGTTCTCTTCCCGCAGATGAAGACTGCGTAAAGCCGCGTTTTTTGGTATAATTCTCGCATGGACGGGAACTGGCGAGAGACGCTTGTTCCGGGAGGTGTCTTCGGGAACCTGCGAATTGTTAAGCGGCTTGGCTCGGGCGGCATGGGCGTTGTGTTCCTTGCGGAGAATCCGAAGGGCGTCCGTTGCGCGCTCAAGGTGCTCGCTCCGTCCGACGCTTCCGATGAAGGACGGTTCGAGGAACGCTTCAGGAACGAAGCTGCGTTTGCGCTCAAGGCGCGGCATCCGAATCTTGTCGAGGTTTGGGACGCGGGGCGCGACTCTGCGACCGGGCTTTACTATCATGTAATGGAGTATCTCCCCGGCGGTTCGCTTAGGGAGCTCATCGCCACCGCAAAGAAAGGCCTCCCGATCGAGCGGGCGGTTTCGATTGCGCGCGACGTCGCGCATGCGCTCGTCCACATCGAGCGCAACGGAATGGTGCATCGCGACATAAAGCCCGACAATGTCCTCTTCACGGCCGATGGCATCGCAAAGCTCGCGGATTTCGGCATATCGCGTTTCGAGCAGGGCGACGATGTCCATGCGACGCGTGCGGCTGCCGTAATCGGGACGCCCGCCTACATGGCTCCCGAGCAGATGATCGACTCCCATGACGTCGACATCAGGGCCGACATCTATTCCTTCGGCGTGATGCTATATGAACTTCTCGCGGGGCGCAGGCCTAACGCCGGCGAAAATGCGATGAACACCCTTGCGAAGGCGATAGAGGGCTATTCGTTTCCCAATGTCCGCGAACTGCGGCCCGATGTTCCCTCCGCGCTTGCGAAGCTCGTCTCCGACATGACTCTTCCGGATCCAGACGATCGGCCGGCTTCCGCGGCGCTCGTGCTTATGCGGATAGTGCAGCTTGTGGATACCAGCGAGGACTATGCGCCAGGCGCGGCAGTTCAGGCCAAGCTCCCGTGGTATCGCGACAGGGGCGTTCTGTATGCGGCGACCGCGATGGCCCTTGCGCTCGAAGCGCTTGTCCTTGCGATCTTCAGGGCGGTGAGGGGAGGAGGGTAGACGCCATGCTGTTCGGACTTGTTGAGCGCAAATTCAAGGTCGACGTCGCTTCTGCAAGCGAATGCGGGCTTGTCCGCAAGGAGAACCAGGACCATTTTGTCGCGGATCCCAAGGCGCTCGTCTTCTGCGTTGCAGATGGGATGGGAGGCGGCGAGGCCGGCGGCGAGGCGAGCGAAGTCGTCTGCCGCAATGTCTCGGCCGTGTTGCATGACTATGCAAGCTTTGCAGACCGCGTGAGGCTGGTGGACGATGCGATCCATCGCGCAGACGGGGAGATTCGCGCTATCTCCGCCACCGCCGGATACCGTCACATGGGTTCCACCGCTGCCGTGCTCGTCAGCGACGGCAAGCGCATTGCCGCCGTCGGCAACGTAGGCGACAGCCGCGTCTACCGCATGCGCGCCGGAAAGCTGCAGCAGCTCACGCGGGATCATACGATGGCCGAGGAGCTCCTGTCGCATCGCCCCGCGCAGGGCGCGAAGCCGCTTGCGGACATTCGGTATCTTGCTCTTTCCCACGTCCTTACCCGTGCGGTTGGAGTAGGACAGGAACGGCTCAAGGTCGACTGGCACAAGGTCGACGTAGTTGACGGCGACGTGCTGCTACTTTGTTCTGACGGCGTCCACGGTTCCATAACGCCATCTGCGCTTGCCGATGCCGTGTCGGCGGGCGGCGGGGCCAAGGACATCCTTGACCGGATATGCGCCCTCGTCCTTGCCGCAGGTGCGCGCGACAACTACTCGGCGATCGTCGTGAAGATCGGAGGCGCGAAGTGAATTTCGGCAAGGAGGAGATATTCCGCGTAGGCGACAGATTCCGCGGCTACGTAGTGGAGCGTCTTCTCGGCAACGGCTCGCTCGGCGCGGTATATCTCGTGCGGCACGAGGTTCTCGACACGATCTACGCCCTGAAGGCGCTGTTCCCGGGGGTTGCGAAGGAAAACGCCGACTACGTGAAGAGGTTTCTGCGAGAGGCGAAGATTGCGACGCGCATCCGCCACCCCAACCTCGTCGCCGTACACGACTGCGGCTACGACGAGTCGCGCGATCTTTACTACATCGTGATGGACTACGTCTCCGGCGGGGACCTCAGGCAGGCGCTCGCTTTTGCGGGGCGCTTCGCCCCAGACCGCGCCGTCGAGGTCGTGCTGCAGGTTGCGTCTGCGCTCGATGCCGCGCAGGAATACCACGTCGTCCATCGCGACATAAAGCCCGAGAACATAATGATCCAGCCCGACGGCACCGTGAAGCTCGTAGACCTCGGCATTGCAAAGGCCGACGGGCTTCGCGACTCGCTCTGCACCGAGGCGGAAAGCGTGTTCGGCACTCCCGCATACGTCGCGCCCGAGCAGGCGGTCGACGCTTCGGCTGTAGACGTGCGTGCGGACATATACTCCCTCGGCGTCGTGCTTTTCGAGATGATCGCGGGGCGCGTTCCCTACGACGGCCCCAACGCGCCGCAGATACTCGTTCAGACTCTCTCGAACGAGCCGTTCCCGGACATACGCGACATGAATCCCGAAGTGAAGCCCGAGCTCGCGATTATCATCAGGCGCATGTGCGTAAAAGAACGCGACAGGCGCATCGCTACGCCCGCGGCGCTCATCGAGGAATTCAGGAAGATCGGCTACCGTCCCAAGGACACTCCGACTCCCGGCGTGAAATACGGCCGCCGCGCAGATTCCGCGCCGACTGTCGTCAGCATGCGCGCGCTTCTGGAGAAGGGGGCAAACACCGCCGTGGCAGACGGTGATCCGCTTGCGTTCGAGACGCAGGACGTGGAGATACAGGATTTCGTCGACCGCCTCAAGAGGCGCAAGCGCATGAGAAAGCTGACGTCGACGGCTGCAATTGCCGCGGCTGCGATTCTTGTGCTTCTCGTCCTTGCGTGGCTTGTAGGAGTGATGTAGGTTCAAGAAAGGGCTATGGAACAATGGAAGAGTCTGTTCTCGGTGAGTGGTGCGAGCTTCTGAAGTACGAGTCCGTGGGCTCCGATCCGTCGCGCCTGAAGGAGTGCGTCGCCTGCGCGTCGTGGCTCCGCAAATGGCTGATGAAGCTTGGCTTCACTGCCGAAATGCTCTACCCTGGCGAGGGTTCTCCTGCATCGGAAGGGTCGCTTCCACCTCCTGTTCTTTACGCCGAACGTCCAGGCGACGAGGGCTCTTCGACCGTGCTTGTCTACGGTCACTACGACGTGCAGCCGCCGGATCCCCTCGAGGAGTGGCGCACGCCGCCTTTCGAGCCGACGGTCGTTGACGGTCGCGTTTACTGCCGCGGCGCAAACGACGACAAGGGCCAGACTTTTGCGCTGCTCTGCGGCCTCCGCGACTATCTCGCGTCAGGCGGCCGCAAGATCAACATCAAGATTGTCCTCGATGGCCAGGAGGAGTCGGGCAGCAAGTCGCTTTCCGATCTCGCTCCATCGCTGCGCCGTCGACTCGCCGCAGACGTGCTGCTCGTCTGCGATACGTCCGCCGCTCCTGATTTGAGACCCGCGATCATCGCAGGGCTTCGCGGAATGTCGCATTTTACCGTGCGTCTTTCTGGCCCTAACCGCGATCTCCATTCCGGAGAATACGGCGGCATTTCGCCAAATCCCGCCCAGGGCATTGCGGAACTCATGGCGAGTCTCCATCTCCCGGACGGGTCGATTGCAGTCGCCGGGTTCCGCGACGGAATCGAGAACCCGACGCACGACGAGCTTTCCACGGCCGAGATGTTCGGGCCTTCAGACGAGACGCTTGCCGAAGACATCGGTTGCGATCCGTGCGGCGGACAGACAGGCAAGACGCTCGTCCAGCGCAACTCCTTCGAGCCGACGATCGAGGTAAACGGCATCCATTCCGGCTATGGTGGTCCTGGGTCTAAGACCATAATACCTTCATCCGCTTTTGCGAAGATATCGATGCGCCTCGTTCCGGGGCAGTCGCCGCGCGGCGCATTTGCCGCGGTGCGCGCGCATCTCGAGGACAGGTGCCCGAAGGGGATGAAACTCGCGTTCGAGGATGTCGTCGAAGGGATGGCCGCGTTCCGGCTTCCGCTTGCCTCGCCGCTCTTCCGGCTTGCGGCCGATGCCCTTACGGAGATGGATGCGCGCGGCCCTGCGTTCCAGTGGTGCGGCGCGTCGATCCCGGTTCTCTCGGTTTTGCGCGAGGCCTCGGGCGCTGCGCCCCTCATCGTTGGCTGGGGACAGGCGGAAGACCACATTCATTCCCCGAACGAAAGCTATTCCATCGCGCAGTTCGACAAGGCGCGCGAATGGTCGAGGAAGATTCTCGCTGCGCTTTAGGACATGGGAGAGATTGCAAAGATACGAATCGTAGAGGACGACGCGACAATTCGCGCGCTTCTTGAAATGGCGCTTCTTGGCGCGGGGTACGGCGACGTTGCGTCGTCGCCGCGCGGCGACGAAGGGCTCAAGATGGTGGTGCGCGACAAGCCCGACCTCGTCCTTCTCGACGTGATGCTCCCGGGGCTCGACGGTTTCTCGATTGCGAGAAGGATTCGCGAGACGCCGGCGCTTGCGGCGACGCGCATCGTCATGCTGACGGCGCGTACCGCGAGCGAAGACATCGTGCGCGGCCTCGATGCCGGCGCGGACGACTATGTAACGAAGCCGTTCGACAGGAAGGTGTTGCTTGCGCGCGTTAAGGCGGTTTTGAGAAGGGGGCTTCCCGTTACCGAGGGGATGGACTTCGACGGGCTTAAGATCGACGAGGGCTCTCGCATTGCCACGCTACGCGGGAAGGCGCTTGACCTGACGCCGGGCGAGTTCGACTTGCTCGTTCGCCTCGTCGCGCACAGGGGGCGCGTATTCGCGCGGCCGCCTGACGAGCGCACCGTTGACGTCCAGGTGGCGAAGCTAAGGCAGAAGCTTGGGCGCTGGGGCGACCACATCGAGACGATAAGGGGGGTGGGCTATCGAATCAAGGTTTAGAGCGTGGCTTCCAGCCGTTCTCGCGGCCATCGGCTTCGTCGGCGTGACCGTCATCTTCGCGCGCGAGATGTCGGCCTTCCGCGCGTCTGTGCTCGAGTGGGCTGGAAGCGACCTCTTCTCACGGACCAAGGTGGCCGTCTCGACGCTTGAGGAACCGCTTCGCACAGGAGACTTCGCCGCTGTCCATGCGTTCAACCGCCAGTGTGCGGCGGACGGCGTGCGGCTCAGCATCTTCGGCAAGCCCAAGGGCGGGCTTGTCTTCGACTCTCTCGGCGGCTTCACCGATGTCTGGCGCGACAGCGACTACATCTACGGAACGATTGAGGACGCCGGGGCCTTCGAGGTGATGCTAGGCCTTCCGCTCGACCGCGTCCTCGCGCCGTACCGTCGCGCAAAGGCAAGTCTTGTCCTTGCGGCTCTCGTCGGAATCGCAGGAATGTTCTTTGTGTTTTTCGCTCTCTACCGCCAGCGTGCCAGGATACGCGAGCTCGCGCGGACGGAGAAGTTTCGCCGCGAGTTTGTGGCCGATGTTTCGCACGAAATCAAGACTCCGCTCACCGGCATACTCGGCGCGACGGAGATGCTTTCAGATGGCGACGCCTCCGAAGCGCAGAAGCCGCTTCTTTCGATGATCACAAAGGAGTCGACGCGGCTCAACGCCCTCGTCCAGCAGATTCTCGACCTCGCGCGGCTCGAGCGCGAAGGCGAGGCGCTTGACCTTGCCGAGACCGATCTTGTCGACCTCGCGAAGGAGAGCGTCGATTTGATGCGCCCTCGTGCAGAAGCCGCTGGGATCACCTTGTCTTTCGCCGCTCCAGAAGCGCCCTGTGTCGCGAAGGTCGACGCGCGGCTGATAGGCGAGGCGATTGGCAATCTCGTCTCGAACGCGATACGTCACTCGGGCTCGCCAGATGTCGCCGTTTCCGTTTCGCGCACGGCGCGCGGATTTGCCATTGCGGTAGAAGACCATGGCATCGGCATACCGCCGGAGCACGCGGAACGGGTATTTGAGCGCTTCCACCGCGTCGATCCGGCGCGCGCGTCGGAATCTGGCGGCGCAGGGCTCGGCCTCGCGATATCCCGCCGCATAGCGCGTCTCCATGGAGGCGACGTAGTCTTCTCGCCTGTCGTCCCATCTGGTGCGCGGTTCGTCCTTTCCGTTAGGGGCGGTCGTTCCGACCGAGATGGCAGGTGAATCTGTTTTTTGGTATAATTCTGGAAAAGGAGAAATTCAAATGGTTCAGATCAATAGACGTGATTTCGCGAAAGGGGCGATGGGCCTCTTCGGTTGGGGAATGTTCGCAGGCGGCTTTGGCGGCTGCCACATGCTTTCGAAGCGCACTGGTCCGAATCTCGTGATCGGCACCATAAGCGACATCCACATTCGTCTCTCCCGCAAGGACGGCGAGAACACCTTTTCTGGCACGGAGAAGTTCCGCGAGACGTTGGAGTGGTTCCGCGACCAGGGAGTTGACGGCGTCACGATAAGCGGCGACCTTGCAGACTGCGGCTTTATAGAGGAACTTGAAGAAGTCGGAAGGGTATGGCGCTCCGTATTCCCGGATGACAAAGCCCCTGACGGGCGGCATGTCGAGCGGCTTTTCGTCTACGGCAACCACGACTGGGAGGGCTTCAAGTACGGCGGCGGTGCCGGTAAGAAGATTTTTGGCGATGACTTCGAATCGCATACGATTCGCAAAGACCTCGCGGCGGCGTGGAAGAAGGCGTTTGGCGAGGAATATTCACCTGTATGGCGCAAGGAAGTGAAGGGGTATACGTTCATCGGCGGCCATTGGATTGCGGACTACTGCAGGGGCAGGGGGGAGGTCGGCGTTCCCCAGACGCCCGAATGGTTCAAAGAGAACGGCAAGACGATAGATCCCTCTAAGCCGTTCTTCTACCTCCAGCATCCGCCGCCGAAGAACACTTGCCACGGCCCGCATCTCTGGGGTCGCGACGACGGCCGCTTGACCGAGACGCTGTCGCAATACCGCAACGCAATTGCGATAACGGGCCATTCTCATGCATCGCTCACGATCGAGCGTGCAATCTGGCAAGGCACGTTCACCGCAATCGACGCAGGTTCGCTTAGCTATACAGGCGGCGAATGTGGCGACAGCTATCCGTATTGGCGCGAGAACGACAACAGCGGCGAGAAGGCCTCTGTCGACAATGCCAAGAAGATCATGACTCGTCTGTATACTAGGGACGGGCACCAGGGACTTCTCGTCCGCGTCTACGACGACTGCATAGTGTTCGCGCGTCGCGATTTCGAGAGCATGAGCAAGCTTGCGGAGGACTGGGTAGTGCCGCTTCCTGCGAAAGACCCGATGCCGTTCACGTTTGAGTCTCGTATTGGCGGAAGCGTTGCCCCGCAGTTCCCCTCAGGCGCCGCGCTTGCCGCCCGCATTACGACCGGAAAGAACCGAGGCGGCGGCAACGTGAAGTCCGAGGAGCGCCGTGTTCTCGAAGTGACCATCCCCGTCGCGAATCGTCCGGGTTCCGGTAGGGTTGTAGACTACGCCGTCGAGATTTCCGGCAAGGACGGCGGAATAGACAGAAAGGTCGCGTTTGCCGAGGGCTACCACAGGGCGCCGGAAAGTAAGGTGGCGAACACGCCGCTGGTGTTTCTCGTTGACGCCGACCTTCTCAAGTCGAAGGGCGACCTGCTGATAAAGGTCTCGCCGCGCAACGGCTTCGGGGTCGCAGGCGAGTCGCTCGGCTGTAGACTGCCCGCCATTGACGAGAAGCCCAAAAATGAGGTATAATATTACCTCATTAACGAAAGGAAAGCAAAATGCCTATTCTCATCGGTTTCCTCTATGTGGTAGAGGTTCTTGTCTGTATCCTTCTGGCGATGGTCGTCATGCTTCAGAAGCCGAAAGAAGGCGGCCTCGGCGGCGCGTTCGGCGGTGGAATGCTCGAGGCGTCTCTCGGCGCTGACGCTGGCAACGTCCTCATTCGCACTACGGCGATCCTTGGCGCGATCTTCCTTCTCAACACGCTTGTTCTTGCGCGTCTTACCTCGACCGTCCACTCTCGTAGCCTGATGGCGCGTGAGGCGGAGCCAGCGGCCGAGACCGCGCCTGCGCTCCCCACGGCGCCCGAGCTCCCTGCTGTGCCCGACGTGCCTGCTGCGCCAGAGGCGCCTGCGGCACCTGCGCCGGCTGCTCCTGCTCCCGCCGCTCCTGTTGCGCCCGCGCCTGCCGCCCCGGCGGCACCCGCGCCAGCGGCGCCTGCTGCGCCTGAGGCGAAGTGAGGTGCGCGATGAAGGTCCTCGTCACAGGCGGTTCGGGCTTTCTCGGCATCAATCTCATTCGTTTCCTCCGCACCAAGGGTGTGGAGGAAATTCGTGTCCTCGACATAGCCGACTTCGACTATCCTGAGAAGTCCGAACCGTGGCTCAAGTTCACTCTTGGCGACGTGCGCGACGTTCCGGCGGTAGAGAAGTGCGTCGAGGGCTGCGATATTGTCGTTCACTGCGCCGCTGCGCTTCCGCTCTACTCCGAAAATGACATCTTCACGACCGAGGTTGACGGCTGCCGCAACGTCCTCGCCGCATGTCGCAAGTTCGGCTGCGACAGGATGGTGCAGATTTCATCTACCGCCGTCTACGGCGTTCCGAAGAAGCACCCGATCTACGAGACCGATCCCCTGATCGGCGTCGGGCCCTACGGCCAGGCCAAGATCGACGCCGAGGAGATCTGCCGCGCGGCGATCAAGGAAGGGTACTGCGTCTCGATCATCCGCCCGAAGAGTTTCATCGGCCCAGAGCGTCTTGGCGTTTTCGCCCTCTTCTACGACTGGGCGTACACCGGCCACGGCTTCCCGATGATCGGCAGCGGCAACAACCGCTATCAGCTGATGGACGTCGACGACCTCGACCATGCGATCTGGAACGCGATGACCTATCCGAAGGACAAGGTCGCAACCGAGTTCAACATCGGTGCGAAGGAGTTCACGACGATGAAGGAGGACTACCAGGCGGTCCTCGATCACGCGGGGCACGGTAAGAAGATTCGCGGCACCCCCGTGAAGCCGATCGTCTTCATACTTCGCATCCTTGAAAAACTCCACCTCTCGCCTCTTTATCCGTGGGTCTACGAGACGGCCTCCACCGACTCGTTCGTCTCGATCGAGAAGGCCGAGAAGATACTCGACTTCAAGCCCCAGCATTCCAACAAGCAGGCGCTTATCCGCAACTACGACTGGTACGTCGAGCATCTTTCCGAGTTCCAGGGCAAGTCTGGCGTCTCGCATCGCGTTCCGTGGAAGCAGGGCCTTCTTGCCGTGGCAAAGTGGTTTTTCTGATCGCACGATGAGCGATTCTCGGCAGCGGCGCAAGTCCTTGGAGTTTCTTGAGATGCTCGCCGCAAGGCGCCGGTTTGGCATGCGCCCTGGGCTTGACGCGATCCGCGGCGTATGTGCCGCGCTTGGCGATCCGCAGCTGAAATTCAGGGCGATACACGTCGCGGGGACGAACGGGAAGGGGGCGGTGTGCGCCATCATGGACGCGGCGCTTCGCGCTGGGGGGCTCAGAATCGGCCGCTACACGTCTCCCCATCTCGTCCGCATCAACGAGCGGTTCTTTCTTGGCGGGAAGCCGATATCTGATGAAATGCTGGAGTCGGCGTCCTCCCGCGTCGCTGCGGCAATAAAACAATCAGACAATCAAACAATATCAAATCTCGCCGACCTGACGTTTTTCGAGGCTCTCACGGCCGTCGCCTTTCTCGTCTATGCGGAGGCGGGTTGCGACTACGCTGTTCTCGAGACGGGGCTTGGCGGTCGGCTTGACGCGACGAACATCTGCGTGCCTGAGATCTGCGTCATAACGAAGATCGGGCTTGACCATTGCGACTGGCTTGGTGACACCGTCGAGAAGATTGCCGCGGAGAAGGCGGGGATAATAAAGAAGGGCGTTCCTGTTGTCCTTGGGAAGAACGACCCTGCGGTCATTGCAGTCGTGAAAGCTCGCGCAAGCGAGGTTGGTGCGCCGTTCTTCTATGCGCCAGACATGGCGGACGAATCGGAGATTCCAGATGGCTTTTCCCTTGAGGGCGCGTTCAATCGCGAAAACGCCGTCACCGCCCTTGCCGCATTGAAAGTCCTCAAGAAGGGCTCGCGTGATGGGCTTTCTGATGTTGTCTGGCCGGGGAGGTTTCAGAGGGTCGGGCGCTTCATCATTGACGGGGCCCACAACCCCCCAGCGGCCCGCGCCCTTGCCGCCTCACTCCGTAAATATGCACCTTTCGCGGGGTCTGTCCCCACGCTCGTCGCTGGCTTCTGCGGCGACAAAGATGTCGACGAAACGTTGCGGATTCTCGCACCACTCGTCAAAAAAGGGATAGCTGTCCGCACGAACAATCCACGCTCGCTTGACCCTGCGGAGCTTGCGCGAAAAATGGAATCTGCGGGGATTTCGGCGATTTCATGCGATTCTATACATTTAGCGCTGGAAAAATTGGGGTCTGTCCCCAGAAAAACGGGGTCTGTCACCAAGGATGGGGCGGTTGATGTGCTGATTTGCGGTTCGCTCTTTCTCGCTGGCGAGGCACTTGCCGCACTTGGTGCCTTTCCGTGGCAGACAGACCGTTTCGATGCGGCAGAAATCCTGAAGGTTTGATATAATCTACTGCGATGAAAAAAAAGAGAGGAACACTTGCACTGGTCTCGCTCGGCTGCGCCAAGAACGCAGTCGACTTGCAGGTCATGGCCGGCAATCTTCTCAAGGATGGCTGGACTCTTTCGCCAGACCCCGACTGCGCCGACGTAGTGATCGTCAATACCTGCTCTTTCATCGCGTCGGCGCGTGAGGAGGCGGAGGCCGAGATACTGAGAGCCGTCGAGCTCAAGAAGTTGGGTCGCTACGGCAAGGTCGTTGTCGCGGGGTGCTATCCGCAGCGCTACCCAGAGCTCAAGGGCGCGTTCCCCGGCGTTGACGTATGGGGGGGCGTGCCGAAGGACTGGATCGAGCCGAAAATGCCCGCGCTCAGGCTCACTGGCAAGGCGTTCGCGTACCTAAAGATCGCGGAAGGGTGTGCCCACCGCTGCTCGTACTGCGCGATCCCGCTAATCCGCGGCAAGTACCGCTCGCGCCCGCTCAGGTCGATACTCAAGGAGGCGCGTTCGCTCGTCGCGACCGGTTGCCGCGAGCTGAACGTCATCGCGCAAGACCCGATGCTTTGGCGCGAGGGAAAGAAGTCGCTTCCCGATCTCCTTTGGGCGCTCGACAAGATTCCTGGCGACTTCTGGGTGCGCGTCCTCTACAGTTATCCGAGCGAGATATCAGAGGATTTTCTCGTCTGGATGCTCACGTCGAAACACGCCGTCCGCTACATCGACGTGCCGCTCCAGCACACTGTTCCTGAAGTCCTCGAGAAGATGAACCGCAAGGCCGCGATAGCCGATTCGCTCGCGGCGGCCGAGTTCCTGCGCGATGTCGTCCCCGGAATTACGCTGAGGACGACGATAATGACTGGCTTCCCCGGCGAGACCGAGGCGCGTTTCAGGAAGCTCATGGCCGACTTGCGGCGCATGCAGTTCGACCACCTCGGCTGCTTCGCGTATTCGCCGGAGAAGGGCACTAAGGGCGCGCTACTTGGCGGGCGTCCGTCGCGAGCGGTTGCGCTCGCCCGAGAGAAGGCGGTGATGGATCTCGCGAAGTCGATATGGAAGGTGCGCTCTAAGCGGCTTGTCGGCGAGACGTTCCGTGCGCTTGTCGTGGCGCCTGGCGTCGCCCGCATGGAGTCGCAGGCGCCCGATGTCGACGGAGTGACCTATATTGATCGTGGCGACAAGTTGGTAGGGGCGCCTCTCCGAGGCGACCGGACGGAGGACTTGCGTATCGGCGAGTTCGTCAACGTCAAGATCGCGAAGGTCGAGGGCTTTGACTTTACCGGGAAAGTGGTTAGTCGATGACGCGCCAGATTCCATACATCAACGAAGAGGTCGCGAATCGTGACTTCAAGTACTACATCTTCGACTGGGACGACAACATTCTCCACATGCCGACGCGCATCAAGATGGAACATCGCGACAGCGTCGACGATCCGTGGAAGCCCGTGGAAGTCTCGACCGCTACGTTTGCGCTCGTGCGCGGAGACGAAGAGCACTACCGCGCTCCCGGCGGAGTGTGGGCCGACGCGTTCAGGAAAACTTCATCGAGGACACGATTGCCGCGCTTGAGAAGATCGAGCACGGCGAAAAGCCGTCGCCGAGCTTCTACACGTTCAAGAAGACGCTGATAGAGGGTCGGATATTCGCAATCGTGACAGCCCGCGGACACGCGCCGGAGACGATAGAGCGGGCGGTCAGGGTGTTCATCAAGTATGTCCTGACCGAAGAGGAGCGCGAGACGATGATGTCGAACCTTCGCGGCTACCGCCAGTGGATCGACGGCGTTGGCGACGGCGAGTTTGGTACCGATGCGGAGGAGCTTGACTATTATCTCGGCATGTGCCGCTATTCCGCAGTTACGTACGCTGGCTTCAAGGAGCGCATGCGCGCAGACCCGATCTATCAGGAGAAGCTTGCGGTCGCGCCGACTGCGGCGAAGCCGGAGCTTGCGAAGGAGTTTGCGATACGCGATTTCGTGGAGCACATCTTCCATATGCTGCGCCGCAACGGTACTTCGGATCGCGCTGTCTCCATTGGCTTTTCTGACGATGACAAGGGTAATGTGAAGTGTGTTTCTGACTACATCCGCTCGGAGCTTTCGAAGCGCTTCGAGGGGATAAAGTTCGTGGTCTACGACACTTCCGACAGCACGCTCAGCAAAGGCCGCAAAGTCTGCGTCTCCGGGCAGCTCAACCTCCCCGGATTCTAAGTTGAGTTGTGAGGTGGCTTTTTGCGTCGCCATGCCGCCCGATGGCGAGGCCTACGCCCGACCTGCTCGCACCCCGCATAGCGCGGGCACCCCACCGACATGATTTTGACGCGCGCGCACCGCTCTAGCGACTTGCTTCGCAAGCGGGCTTCGCCCGGCGGATATTTCACGCGCGCCCTTTACGCTGGTAGTCAAAATCATGTCGGGCCCGCAAACATGCTCTCGCGCGCCAGTCGGCTCTCCGGCCTCTGCGCTTCGCGACGCTATTCGCCTCTAACTGACTCTATACGCTTCGCGGTGTATCTGCCGCGGCGGAGTTTTGGTATAATACTTTCATAAACAAGAAATCAAAATAAGCGAGAATGTCTATGGCTTCGATGGTTCGGCGCGTGCTGCGCGTGGCTTTTAAGGTGGTCGTGTTCGGCTGCCTTGGGCTTGTTTTGGCGCTGGCAGGGCTTAGTGCGTTTTTTTATATCGCAGGGCGCGACATTGATCCGCCAGATGTGAGCGATCTGCTGCCGCCTGCGCCGCCGCCGATCGAACCGTCCGAGAACATGGTGCCGGTTCTGATGGATGCTACGAACTGCTTGGCGCTTACGAACCGCGACAGTGCTTTGATCAACTCCTACAGAAAGGATGACTGGAACCACAAGCTTAATCTGGATGCTACGAACTCCGTTGTCCTGACCGAGCAGGAGGCGAGGGAGCTCGTCGATCGGATTCTCACGACGAACGCCGCGCTCTTCGCTGCGCTTGATGTCGCCGTTACGCGTCCGCGCGCGCAGTATCCCGCCGGACTCGAACTGCGTTTCATGTTCCCAGAGTCGTACGAGACGCCGGTCTACAGCATTCTTTGGTCATTCGAGGATAGGGCATGGATGTATGGCGCATTGGTGGCTTTGCGTGCTCGTCGCTTGCGTGAGAACGGGTGTTCGGCCGAGGCCGTAGAGGAGTTGCTGCGCTATGGCGAGATGTTCGCGCGTCTTTCCTACAAGATCGAAAGTCCGACTTGCATACTCTCTATAAGGTCACCCAATTCGCTCGTAGTCGATGAGCTGGTAAAGGCGGTGGTGAAGGATGACCTTGCGGACGACATTTGTGTGCGGATCGACGTGGCGTGTGCGCGGTGGGGGCAGATGCGGCTTGAAGCGCTTGAAAAGGATTCGGCCTATCTTATATGGCGCGTGCGCAACACTCTGGCACGCGACCGAGGCTTGACGTTTGAGCAGTATTTCCCGGATCGGTATTTCGAAATTCCGTCGGATTGGTGTGATTGCAAGTGGGCAGAGAAGTTCTCGGACGGCTTGAAATGGGCCGTGAAGTCGTTCCCTGGCTATGGCCGTTACGCATTCCAGCCGAACCGCTCGCTTGCCGAGTGGGCATTTGCTTGGCGTGAGGCCAAGCCGATTGTCATTGCTTTGCCCTATACGGTGGAGACGCGAACGCGTCTTGCCGAAACTGAAAAGGCGTGTGACAAGCAATTCCATCCGTTGCGCCAGAACTGCGTTGGGTCTTATGAACTTGCCTCGTATAACATGGTTGCAATGTGGCGTTATTACGGAATGCAGTCATTTTATAATGACTCGTATCGGGTGGCCGTTGCTGCCGCACGCTATCGTCGGAAGCATGGTTCGCCGCCCCCAACTTTGGATGCGCTCGTTCCTGAGTTTCTTGCCGAAGTGCCGCGCGATCCGTTTGACGCGAGCAGGCCGCTCGGCTACGATGTGGAGCAGGGCACTATCCACACCGTCGGCGCGAATGGTGCGTTTGACGGCAAGATTCCGAAGCCGGATGCCCGCTACGGCGGACTGCGCGGCGAACGCTACCGTTCCATCCGCCGCATCGACGGACGGATGCTTTGATATTGAAAATCGCCTGCGACAATGACGGGTGATTTTTGATACAATACCTGACATGGAACTTGGTGTTAAAACTGTTGTTTCGCATACTGAGACACGCCGTACGGTGCGGAAAAATGTCGGGGTGGCGAAAGTTGCAGTAATGGCAATCGTTGCGCTTTTGGCATGCCCGAACGCGTGCGCGTGGGCCTTTGAGGTCAACATGTATGAGTTGGATCTTCCGCAGGAACAAAGACTGCAGACGATGAAGAATCAGGTAGCGCTTGCCGAGAAGCTGACGGATGAGGTGAAGTGCCTGTTTCACGAAATGGAAGAAAGTGTCGCCTACCGTAAGAACCTGGTTGAGTCCGGCGTGAGCAACGATTTTTCTCGCGTGGCGGCTGATTCGAGGGCGGTACATGACTCCCTCGTGCGGCTGAATGGCGATTTGTGCGCTTTGAGGAAGAAGCTGTATATGCAGAAACGCCAGGTAGACGAGCAGGAACGCCGAAACGGCGAGAAGGTGATTGCGCGGATGAAGGCGCTTCGGCTTCCGAAGATTGCGTTTGCTCCGCCGAACACGTTGGGTGATGCTTTGTCGTTTTTGGCAGAGGCGACGCGGAGCGAGGCATCGGATGCTGGCTTTGCGTTCATGATCAAAAGGGGCGACTTGTTGTTGGAAGATGGGGAAGAGCCTGTAGCGGTTGAATCCCTGGTGGTTCCGAAGATAGAGGCGTCGGACATATCCTCTTACGATGCCTTGAGGCTCGTATGCGAGGCAGTCGACTGCAAATGGAACATTGAAGACGGAGTAGTCGTTGTGAGGCCCATGGAGGCAGGTGACTATCCAGACGACTGGATCACCAGAACCTACACCGGAGTGGGTTTGCCGGTGCGCGACTGGACGCATTGGGTCGAGGCGAACGGTGTGAAACTGCCCGAGGGCACGAGCATCCTCCATTCCCCGGAATCTATGCAGCTTCGCGTGTCAAGCACGAGGGAAATCGTTGAACGGATTGAAAAGCTACTGGAATCCGATGTGGACAAGAATTACCGTGATGCCGTCAGCAATGGCGGACAGGCGGTGAAGTGAAATTCGCAAGATCGCCCGCGCAAAAGAAGGGTGATTTTTGATACAATGCTCGATATGGAACTTGATGTTAAAGCTGTTGTAGCCGATATTGAGGCGACTCCCGATTTGCTTGAGCGTGCGCTGCGCAAGGAGGTGGAGCGTGGCTGATTCGTCCGAGAAAGAGGTCTTCAGGATTACCTGGGATGAGTGGCTTGCGTCGCGTGCGGCCAAGCGCGCCGCACTTGCGGCAAAGGGTCTTTCCGCGCCTTCGCGGCGCACGACTTCGCGAGCCGAGGCTCGTCGCGCGGCGCAGGAGATTGTCAGAGCGCAGTAGCCGTCAGCCTGTCTTTAATGAAAATACTGATTGCGGTTTTGGATTGCATAAGGTGGATTGCCGGTATTTTGCTGGCAATGGCGATTCCGTTTGCCTGGATTTGCAGAGACGGATTGGGCCCGGATATGTACGAGTCGACTGGTTTTGAAGCAATCGTAAAGACGTTTTCCTCGCCCGAAATCTGGGGTTTGGCATTTGCGTTCATTGTTCTTTCCGCGGCAGTTCGCTTCTTGTCAACGCGTGGCGCAGGCGAGAAGAAGGTCGCGAAATGGTCTTGGCGCGAGTCCGCGTCTGTGTTTTCTGTTGCCTTTCTGCTGTGCTTGCTGGGC
>CACZHC010000065.1 GCA_902780865.1 uncultured bacterium | reverse complement strand
CGAGGGCTACTTGGTCCCGCCGGCGGCGGGCATGTCCGTTTACTTGCGCTAGAACGGCATTCCGAAGATGAGACGGTCGTTATGCATGTGGGTGGCGGCTGCACTGGCGACCGGCGTGTGGGCGGCATCCGAGGCGGACCGCGCGGCGGCGCGGTCCGCGCTTGTCGAAGGGGTGTCGGCGATTGATGCGCCGGGCGGGGGTATTCCCGGCGGCTACATCCTCATCGGCGACGACATCATCCCGCTTGCGGAATGCCGCAACTACGACGGTACGACGGCGTTCACCGCGGTGGCTGCGTTCTACGGGCGGGGCCGCGCGGTTTTGCTGGCGCATCCGAACTTTCTCTCGCAGGCGGACTTCCAGAAGGACACGAAGCGCCTGCTGCAGAACGCGGTCTCGTGGACCGCGAAGGACAAGCCCGCGCCGCGCATCGCCGTGCTGCGCGATCCGGCGGTTGCCCGGACGTTCACGGCGCTCGGCTGCACGAATGTCACGCGCCTCGCCGGCCTAGTCGGACTGGACGCCTATGACGTACTGGCGCTCAATGGCATCCGGCGCGAGGAGATCCCCGCGGTTCTCGCGTTCGTGGAGAAGGGCGGCGGGCTCGTTCACGGATCCCTCGGCTGGGGGTACATGTATTCCAACCCCAACGCCTGTTTCGCCGAGTCGTTCGCCGACAACCGCCTCACGGGGGCGTTGGGTGCGATCATGGGCAGCACGGGCGTCAACCGCATGCCGGCGGGCGGCTTTACGACGGACTTCGCGGCGCTTTGCGCGGGTACGACCGTTGACGACGCCCTCGCGCGCGCCGAACGCGGCGCGTTCGGCGACAAGACCGTGAGGCGGCAGGTCGTGAAGACGCTCTCCGAGCTGGCGAACGGACTGCCTTCCGGCGTGCGTCCCGATCTGCATGCGCGCCTTTCCGCCCTCGCCGCCCGTCCCGAGGCGAACGCCCAGCCCTCGCCCGAGCGGCCGCTCGACGCCGAATCGCCCCTTGCCCGGCTTGCCGTCCTTTTGCGCAAAAACGCCTGGCTCGCCTGCCCGGAGAAGGTCTGGCCGGCCGATCCCGCGGCATCGGTCTATCCGGGCCTTACCCGCCCGGGGACGCCGTCCGTCACGCGCACGGTTCCGGTTGACCTCGCGGTGCCGCGCTGGCACTCGACCGGCGTCTACGCGCCGGCGGGGCAGGCGCTCACGGTCCGAATCGACGCGGCGGCCGCGAAACTCGGGCTGAAGGTCCGCGTCGGCTCGACGGCCGACGACCTTTCCGGACTGGCCGAATGGAAGCGCTTCCCGCTCGTCACCGTGACGCTGCCGCTTGTGAAGACCGAGACGACGTTCGCCTCCCCGTTCGGCGGACTCGTCTATGTCGTCGTGCCGGACGGCCGCGAAGGCTCGAGCACGGTTGAGCTTGACGGCGGCATCATGGCGCCGTGGTTCAGGCTCGGGCGCGACACGAACGCGGAGTTCGCGCGGCAATGCGCCGAGACGGGCGCGCCCTGGGGTGAGATCGAGGGCGAGGACTTCATCGTCACCGCGGAGACGGTCGGCCTGCGGCGCGTCGCCGATCCGCAGTGGATCGCCTCGTTCTGGGACAGGGTGCTGAAGGCCGACCAGGAGCTCGCGGGCTGGGAGACGCGCCGTTCGCCCGAACGCATCTGCGCCGACGTCCAGCTGACGGCTGGCTGGCTGCACAGTGGCTATCCGCTCATGAGCCACATCAATGCGGCGCACTTCGACTGGGCAATCGACCAGGCGCGCCTCAAGGCCGGGGACTGTTGGGGCGTCTACCACGAGATAGGGCACAATCACCAGAGTCGCGACTGGACGCCCGAGGGGACGGTGGAGGTGACGGTGAACATCTTCACGATGTACGCGCTTGAGACGGTCGTCGGCGCGGATCTGCGCGACGCACGCTATCCGTGCGGCGCGGAGAAGGCTCGCCGCCGCGTGGCGGAATGGGTGAAGCGCGGCCGAAGGTTCCAGGACTGGAAGAACGACTACTTCCTTGCGCTTGAGATGTATCTGCGTATCAAGGAGGCGTACGGCTGGGATGCCTACAAGAAGACATTTGCCCGCTATCGCCTCCCGGGGGCGAAGCATCCGCGTGCGGATGCGGACATCTGGAATACCTTCGCCCGCGAACTTTCGGCGACGGTTGAGGCCGACATGGCGGCTGTCTTGTCCGAATGGTCGATTCCTCTGTCGGACGAGACCAGATCCCTTTGCGCGAAGTTTCCGGCCGCCAAGCCGTCCCTGACGGAGGGGCTTCAGACCGTCGCCCCCGCGCGATAGTGCGCGGCGAGCCAGGATAGGCCGACGCCGATGCCGACGTCGAGCGGGACGCCGAAGTCGAGTCGCGGGTAGTCGCGAGGGACAAGAGTGCAACCGTTTCGACAATGATTGTTTCGATGCTACATGGCGGGGGATTTATGGTATAATTCTCACCTAAAGCGGCGGGAGGCCGCCGAAGGAACGAAAAAATGATCGACATCAAGAAGCTGAGGGATGAATTCGACGCGACTGCGGCCGAGCTTGGCCGCCGCGGAGTCGAGATAGAGAAACTGCAAAAGGCGAAGGACCTCGACGCGAAGCGCCGCGCGCTCATCGCCGAGACCGAGACGCTGAAGGCGAAGCGCAACGCCGCCTCGAAGGAAATCGGCAAGATCGCGGCTTCCGGCGGAGACATCGCGGCCGCGAAGGACGAGATGCGCAAGGTCGGCGACCGCATAGCCGAGATTGACAAGGAGCTCGCGCAGGTCGACCACGATCTCCGCGAGACGCTTCTGATGATCCCGAACATCCCCGCCCCAGAGATCCCGACCGGCCCCGACAGCTCGACGAACAAGGTCGTCCGCATGGTCGGCGAGTGGAAGGACCCCGACTTCAAGATCCCGACGCACATCGAGATCGGCGAAAAGCTCGGAATCTTCGACTTCCCGCGCGGCGTGAAGCTCACGGGCACGGGCTTCCCCGTGATTCTCGGCCAGGGCGCGAAGCTCCAGCGCGCGCTCATCCAGTACATGCTCGACCTCCACTGCCAGAAGCAGGGATATACCGAGATGCTGCCGCCGTTCGTCGTGAACAGCGATTCTATGACCGGCACTGGCCAGCTTCCGAAGTTCGCGGAAGACCTCTACCACTGCCAGATAGACGACTTCTGGCTGATTCCGACGGCCGAGGTGCCTGTCACGAACTACTACCGCGACGACATCTTCGACGGCGTGAACCTCCCGAAGATCACCCCCGAGAGCCCGGTCAAGCTCACGGCCTACACGCCGTGCTTCCGTCGCGAGGCGGGGTCTGCCGGCAAGATGACGCGCGGCATGCTGCGCGTCCACCAGTTCGACAAGGTCGAGATGGTGAACTTCGTGCATCCTTCCGTCTCGTTCCTGCAACTTGAAACGCTCGTGAAGGAAGCTGAGGAAGTCCTGACCGGTCTCGGCCTCGCCTTCCGTGTGATCATGCTTTCCTCGGGCGACATGGGCTTCTCGGCCGCGAAGTGCTACGACCTTGAGCTTTGGGCTCCCGGCGAGCAGCAGTGGCTTGAAGTCAGCTCGTGCAGCTGCTTCACCGATTACCAGGCGCGGCGCCTCAACTGCCGCTTCAAGGACGCGGACGGCAAGACGAAGCTCGTCCACACGCTGAACGGCTCTGGCGTCGCCCTGCCGCGCCTCGTTGTCGCGCTCCTCGAGCAGCACCTGAACGCCGACGGCTCGGTGACGATTCCCGAGGTGCTTCGCCCCTACATGGGCGGCAAGGAACGCCTCGAACCCGTCAAGTAAGAAAGGTACACCCCGCATGACGATTCCCTTCCGCGGCATTTGCGTTGCGAGCGCCGCGCTCGCGCTTTTCTCTCACTGTGCGGCGGCCGATCAAGAAGAGTCCGCTGCCCCGAAAGCCACTGCTTCTGAACCTACTGCTTCGGAAGTCGCCATCCCGGCAGCGACTGCACCTGAAGCCGTTGTTCAGGAATCAGACGACTCGGGGCTTAGCTTTAATGCCGGCGCCGACCTGCGCATCCGCCAGGAGATAATGGACCATGTTCCGGGCAACCCGTACGGCGGCTTCCGCGCGTTTCGTTTCCGCGAATCGGGCTATCGCAACCACATCCGCTTCCGTCCGCGCGTGTGGGCAGAACTTAAGGGCGACGCTGGCTCGGCCGGCGCCTGGACTCTCTACGGCCGTATCGCCGACGAGTTCCGCTGGAACAGCCGCCCCGCAAACCGCACGACCGCGTGGCCGGGCGAGATCGTCCTCGACAATCTCTACGTCGAGGGCGTGGGTGTCTTTGACGGCTTTCTCGATCTCAAGGTCGGCCGCCAGAACCTGCGCGGACTCTGCGGGCTTGACCGCATTTTCGTCGACGGCACTCCGGGCGACGGGTCGCGTACGCTCTACACAGACATGGCGTCCGTCAGGTTCCACGTGACCGAAACCTCGACGCTCGACGTCTTTGGGCTCTACAACTTCGACTCGGCGAGCGACTTCCGCATCGGCGACGATCGCCATCGCCTCTCCTCGCTCTCGTCGCGCTTCCCCGACGGCTCGGGCAATCAGGACGACTGGGGCGCGGGCGTCGTGTGGGGGCAGAAGCCCGTGGATTGGCTTGAATACCAGGTGTTCGCCGTTACCAAGCGCCTGCGCGAGACGCAGAGCCCCCAGAGAAGCCGCCGCACGGATCTCATCGGCGCGCGCGTCCAGCCGCGGCTTTCCGAGACGGTCAAAGCCGATTTCGACTTGATGTACCAGAGGTGCGGCGAGTGGAGCGGTTTCGCCGGAATCAACTGGAAGAGCTCGCGCGATGGCTGGAAGCCCACCTGCGGTGCCTACTACCGTTACATGAGCGGCAAGTGGGACCCGATGTGGGGGCGCGACGCGATCGAGTCGGAGATGTACCTATATGGAACGCACAACGGTGTCGGCTGGTGGTCAAACCAGCACTACCTCAAGCTTTGGGGCGGCGTGGAGTTCGCGCCTCGCCACAAGGTCATAGTCTCCACTGGACCGGTGTTTGCGGCAGATCGCGACGGTGTCGGCGGTGGCAACGGCCGATTCAAGGGGCTTTTCTCCCGCGCCCTCTACACGTTCCCTATCTGGACGCCCGCCAAGGACAAGGGCGAGCGCTTCGAGGTCTACGGGCATGTCATAGCCGAGTTGTTCAATCCCGGCGACTATTACGACACCGACAAGCCCGGCTACTTTATTCGCTGGCAGCTTGACTTCGCGTTCTGACGGGTCAGCGACCGAGCTCTATCGCGGAGCGGTCGCAGACTAGCATCGGCGCGTCGGAGAGCGGAAGGTTGTCTACGAAGATCGCGCTTTTGGCGGGATCGGTGCGGAGTGAAATCTCGAAGACGTCTCCCGTGAGCAGGTTTACGAGGACCGGCGAGCGGATGGCGGACGTGTTGTCGTTTGCCTCGATTCGAAGCGTCGTACGGGCGGTCTTGTCGCTCCACGCGCGTTGCGGGTCGGTCGACATGTAGTAGACGTAAAGCGGCGCTGGGCCTCGAGTGAAGGCGAGGCAGCGGATCGTCGCGCCGTCCGGCGGCGTCTTGTCAGAGGGGTCGGTTTCGCGTGTTGCTGAGAAGACGGCCCTGGCATCCGGCCTGACCCCGTCGCGGAAAACCGCGGCGATGCTTGCGAGGGCGCGGTATGCCGGTTTCGGCGTGTAGGTGAGTCCGTTAAGCACGCCCTGTCGAGCGACCTTGAACGCGCTCTGCTCCGAGTTCCCCATCTGGTAGCCTTTTTTCATCATGTCGGCGGTCTGGAAATACGAGGAGAACGGGATTCCTAACGAGAAGTCCAGTACATAGCGGCGCAGGAGCCATACGGCCTGCGCGCGCTCGCTTTCGCGGATGATGCGCGGCTGCCAGTATTTCTTAGGCGCCCACGATGCGAAGCCGCTCTCTCCCTGCCAGATCTCGACGTCTTTCCCGCCGCGTCCTGCTCCGTGGAAGAAGGGGCGCAGCCACTTTACGCGATCCGGCCAGCCCGACTCGGGGCGCGGGTCGTAGGGGTGGAACGAGAAGAAGTCCAGATGGGCGAGGCCGCCTGCACGTTTGAACTCGTCGAGGAACGGCGTCGGGAAGCTCATCACGCATCCGCCGCACTTCGCGTCTGGCTGCGCCTCGCGGATTGCCTTGGCCGTGATCGCGACGAGACGTGCGTACTCCGTCGCGTTCGGCTCCTTCGGACGCCAGAAGCTCTTTCCGTTCACTTCGTTCCATATCTCGAAGCGGTCCACACGCCCCTTGTAGTGCTCGGCGAGCGCACGGCAGTAGTTCTTCCACGCCTGTTCGCACTCGGGCCCGTAGTGTATCGGCACGAAGCCGACCGACGCCTCTCCGAAGGTGTTTGTCATGTATAGCTTGTTGCCGAAGCCGACGTTGAGCCACACCTTGATTCCGCGCTTTTCGAGGTTGCCGACTATGCCGTCGAGCCAGGTCCAGTCGTAGACGCCTTTCTCCTTTTCGCATTTCCACCAGCCGGTCTGGACTCGGGCGTTCTTCACGCCGATCGAGGCGATGCGGTCGTAGCATGGCTCGGGGTCGAAGAGGTCGCGGTCGAGACACTCGAAGCCAATCGAGACGCCGCTGTCTTTTACTTCCGCGGCGGATATGTCGCGGAGCTTGCCGAGGAACTTGGGGTTTGCGGAGGATGGAAGCGGTTGCGGTAGCCCGCGCACGTCGCGCAGGAACTTGAGGCATCGCTCGTGGATGTCGGGATAGAGCACGTGACGTTTATTGTTGGAGACGTCCCAGATCGCGTGCCCTTGGTTCGTCCGCTCGAAGTCGTAGAAGTATGTCTCGGCGTGGAGCTTGCGGTCGGTCATCGCGCGAGCGAGCTTGATTGGAGAGACGATCGGGACGACCGTATCGTTCCAGCAGTGGGTGAAGAGGATCGGCGGCGCGTTGGGCGAGAGGTGCGCTTCGGGAAACGCCTTGGGGTCTATCGGCCCACCCGCGAAGAGCGCCTCATAGCGGGCGGGGTGGTCTTTTGAATCCTGCTCCGGGTCTGCGATGCCTGAAACGGAGATTACGCCAAGCACGTCTTTGCGCGGGAGCCTGAGCCCCGTCATGAGCGCGAGATGCCCGCCTGCCGAGACGCCGAGCACGGCGATTGGCTTTTCCGCGGCGGCGGCAAGTTCCGGCATCCCCTCGCACGAGACGAGTTTCCTCGCTGCCGCAAGGCAGTCGTCTCCGATCATCGGCCAGGCGGCTGCGGGCGCGAGGCGGTAGTCGATGTTGTAGACTGCGAAGCCGGCGTCGCGGAAAAGCGCGGCTTCGTCGGAGAGCGTGCCGCGAAGGTATTTTTCGGAAGTCCATCCGCCGCCGTGTATCAAGAGGATTTTCGGCGTCGCGGCGGTGATTTCGCCGGACGGCAGCAGAAGATCGCCGGTCTGCTGCGGCGCGGCGCCGTATGGAACGGCGGCGCGCGAGGCGAAGGCAAGGAACAGGAGTGGTGCGAAGTTGGCAAGCTTGTTGTTCATTGTAGTCCTCTTGTGGTGGTCTTATTATATCAAAGAGGAGCATCGCGGTCTCTATACTATTGTATAGATTGCCGTCGCGCGGTTTTGGTATAATGAAACCATGATAGCAACATTTCTTCTGGCGGCTTCCGCGATTCTCCCCGCCGATTCGTTTGTCAAAGGAGAGGATGGCGTCTGGTCGTGCGACCTCTCTGGGATTGGCATCAGCGTCACTCCCGGTGAATACCATAGCGGCGGTTGGACGAATGTCCCTCGCCACCCGTCTTTATACTTCGGAAGCGCTCCGATGACGCTTGCACGCGAACCCGAGGATGGCTCGTGGTTCACTTTCGAAGGAGAGGACAACGTGACTGTCACGGGCCTGCCAGATTCCGGCTATTCGCTCGCAGGCTACTGGACGCACGACTGGGCTTTCGAGATACTGCGCGTCGCGTCCGTCTCGAACGGCGTCGCGCGGTTCAAGGACAGGCACGTGTTCGGCATCGGCAAGACGAGCTGGGGCCAGAAGAAGCGCCGGTTCTACGCCGTAGGGCACAAAAGCTTCCTCGACACCGAGGGCGAATGGCTTGTCGAGGGAAGCACGCTTTTCTTTATCCCGCCCGGGGGCGATATCGCGTCCAATCCGGTGACGATCGCCTGGGGCGACGAGCCGGTCTTGCTTCTCGAACACCGGCGCGGCGAGGTCGTGCGAGGGAAGACGATCGCGTTTGGCGGCGGCGCGGGACTCGTGCTCCGCGACTGCCGCGACGTTCTCGTAGCGGATTGCACGATTGAATGCGTTGCCAGAGACGGCATCGACATCGCCGGGGACTGCGAAGGGGTCGTCATCTCAAACTGCGTCGTACGCAATGTCGGGCGGAGGGGCGTCGCGCTTAACGGCGGCAACAGGCGCACTCTCGCGAAGGGCGGCAACCGCGTCGTCGGGTGCGACATCTCGCGCTTCGCCCTCCTGCAGCGCGTATACGCGCCTGGCGTCGCGATGCACGGCTGCGGCAACGAGGTCGTCGGCTGTCGCATCCACGACGCGCCCCATTCGGCGATCATCTACGGCGGCAACGAGCATCTGATCGAGGGGAACGACATCTTCGACGTCGTGAAGGAGACGGGCGACGCGGGTGCGCTTTACACTGGGCGCGACTGGACTAGCCAGGGCAACAAGGTCGTCGGAAACTATATCCACGACCTCGGGCGCACGGTCTCGAACGGCAAGAGCCGCGACGTCTTCACGATGGGTGTGTACCTTGACGACTGCGACTGCGGCGATACGGTAGCAAGCAACGTCTTCGAGCGCGCGGGCTGCGCCGTGATGCTCGGCGGCGGACGAGAGAACGTCGTCGTCGGGAACAAGATGGTAGACTGCGACATCGCGATCCACCTCGACGACCGCGGGGTCACCTGGACGCAGCACTGGAACAATCCGGACGATCCGAGCTGGAACCTCGTGAAGAAGGCCGATGATCTCGGCTACCGCTCCGAGCCGTGGGCGGGAAGGTATCCGAAGCTCGCGAAGATAATGGATGACGAGCCGCGCCTGCCGAAATACAACGTGTTCGACGGCAACGAGGTCGTTCGCTGCCGCATCCCGTACCAGTTCGACACTTTCGCCGCGACCTGGGCGCACGCATCGACGTTCCGCTCCGAGGCGACGGGGCTTTTCCTCGGTGCGGGAGAGGACGATACAGAAGATTGCGCGATTATCGCTGGGCTCGCGCTTTCAGCGCTCGTCGACAAATACGACGCGGAGCGCGCGAAGGGCGTCGCAAGGGCACTTCTCTCGCTTGGCACGAAGATCCCCGGCTATGTGTGCCGCGGCGTGTCGCGCGACGGCGCAACGGTGAACAGGGGCTCTTCGCGCGACCAGATCACCCACTTCGTACACGGACTCTATCGTTACTACGAGAGCGGGATGGCGTCACGCGATGAGAAGGACGCAATCCGCGGCGCATTTGCCGCGCTTGCCGACAGGATGATTGCAAACGTCACCGAGGCGAACGGATGGAACGCGCTTGACGCGGACGGGAGGCAGGACGCGAGGGGAGTCCTCAAGATGTGGAATGTGCAGCCGCACGAGGCGGCGCGGTTACCGATGGTGTACGCTGCGGCGTGGAAGACGACTGGCAACGAACGCTACCGCGAGGCGTATGAGAAATTCGTCGACGAGGCGATAGAGCAGTCTTGGGGCGTGTCGAAGCTTTCCGAGCAGGAGCGGAAGTGGCAGATGCCCGGGTATTCGTTTCTGCAGATGAACGCCTCGCTCGAGGTGATTCGGCTTGCGGATTCGTCGCGCGCCAGCAAGGCCGAGGCGGTGATGAAGGAAGTCGCGCTTCTCGCGGCGCGGCGTTTTGTAGAGGAAAAGGGCGCGGACGGGCCTTGGCTTTCTGCCGCTGGCGACCTTGCCTGCGCGGTGGCGATGGTCGCCAAGATCGAATCCATCGCAAAGATTCTTGGCCCGGAGCTGAACGAGAAGTGGGAAAAACTCGCAGACGACTGCATTTACGGACTAAACGGGCAGCCGCCGCTTTGGGAGTCGCACCCCGACCGAATTTTCTCGCTTCTTTCCTCCAAGTTCCGGCTTGGGAAGTGAATATACTTTTGTATATTCCTATCCCTACCTCGTTTTGTTAGAATGTCGCCGAACGATGGTTCAGGGTGTAGACGATGTTTGCCCAAAATGGTAGAATATCGCCAGAAACGAAACGATGCATCAAGGGGGATGGCAATGAAACATATCGAAGGTTCCGGTTCGATTCTTAAATCGCGTTTTGCGCGCGGAGTGGTTCCGCTTGTGGCGACACTTCTCGCTTGCGCTACATCGCAGGCGGAGCTGCTACTCTACGACGGGTTTGCCACCGCGACCGACGGGCAGAACCGCGCCGCGTACTCCACCGCCGCGGACAAATGCAAACTGCAAAGCAACAACGCCAAGAGCGTGGCATGGACAACGGGTTTGTCCGCGTCAAATCCGTGGAGCGATTCGTCGGCCGCCGTCTACACGTTCCCGAACAACGGACTTTCTCTTCCTGCTGCTTTTACTGGCGGGACGGGCGACCAGTTCACGGCACGCGGCGGCAGCGCGGGTTGGCAGGATGGCGGCTCGCCAGGCGAGAACCGGGCGAAAAACCGCGCGATCGTTTCGACGATGCCGACGACCGGCACGCTCTGGTACCGTTGCGTGATGCTGATGGAGCAGAACGCTTACAATGTGTTCAAGACAGGGACGAAGTACTCCGGAACGGGCCTGTCCGCCCACGCCGCAGAGAACAAATACGACAACGGATCGACGCTCGCGAGCGAAGGCTTCCGGGTCTATTTTGTCGGCAACGCGACGGACGGCCAGCATGTCCAGCTGCGCGTCCGGGTCGGTTCAAGCTACGCGACGCTGATCGAGAGCATCGCGGACAATACCGCCTACATCTGCATCCTCGGCATCGACTACGACACCGGAAAGGCCTGCGCCTACGCGGCGCCTGTCGCCGACTACGACGAAAGCTTCACCTGGACGGCCCAGGACCTCGACGCTTCGTCCATCACCGGATCGGCCATCCAGACCATGTATCTCGACGGCCCCTACCAGACGGGCACAGGCCGCGTCCGCTTCGACGAAATCGCCGCCGGCACGAAGCTGTCCGACGTCGCTGTCTGGAGTTCGGCGACCGCACCGAAACTGCGGGACGGATCGCTTTCGTTCGCGAACGGAACCTACACCGCCTCTGCGTTCCTGACCAACAGCGCGGCGAATGTCTCCTACGTCCTCTCGAACGGCACGACCGCCACGACGAACGCCATCGCCGCCTTCGACAACGGCGACACGGTCGCGGGCACGTTCGCCGCGCCGACCGACGACACGACCTACGAGGTGCTCCTCGTGGCCAAAAACCAGGGCGGCGAGACGGGCGAACTTTCCCTCGGCACGATCTACGGCGGGACGCTGTCCCTGACGAAAGCCTCCGACGCGAGCGAACTCGGCCTCGTACCCGCGGCGCTGACCGTGGCCCGCGCCGGCGCCGACCCGCTCCCGCTCGTCGTGAACTACGCTTTCGCGGACGGCACCGCCGTCGCCGGAACCAACTATGTCGACGACGCAGGCTCCGTCACAATCCCCGCCGGGCAGGCGTCCGCGACCATCGCCGTCCATCCGCTCGTCGACGTCGCGACGGCCGCCGACACGGCGATGTCCGTCTCCCTCGCCGCCGGCCACTACACCGCCCCCGCGGCGGTCTCCGTGACGATCGAGAACTTCACGACGCCGGCGGGGCAGAACTACTGGATCGGCGGAACCGCGACGGACGGAGCCTATCTCGCCTCGACCGCCGCGAACTGGTCCGCAGGGCACGCGCCGCTCGCGAACGAGAACGTGATCTTCGACGGGAACTTCTCGAATGCGAACTGCGAATGGGATTCTGCCGCATCTGCGACCGTCGCTTCATGGACGCAGACGAACGGCTACAGCGGCACGGTCACGGTGGACACCGTCTTCCCGGAGAAGGGCGCGTTCACCGTCCTCACGGTCACCGGCGACATGGCGATCCGCTCCGGTTCGGTCACGCACCGGGAACACACGGCAACCTACAAAGTCGACCAGTATCGCCTGCGCATCGACGTCGGCGGCAACCTGACGGTCGCGTCCGGCGCGAAGATCACCGCTCGCGCGAAGGGCTCCTACGACTACCGTACCGACGCCGCTGGCGCCTACGGAGGCAGCTACGACGGCGCCCCTGCGTGGGGCAGTCTGACGGAGCCGTACGAAGTCGGCTCCAGCGCGAACGACTACGGCGTCTTCACCTGTCGGGCCGGCGGCGCGATCTGGATCGAGGTGACGGGTGCCACGACGCTCGACGGCACGATCGACGCGAACGGCATCATGGCCAACGACAAGTTCGGCAACACGGCGGCCGGCTCGGGCGGCGCGATCTACCTCAAGACGGCTACGCTTTCCGGTTCGGGCAAGGTCTCCGCCAACTGCGAAAACGAGAAACGTGGGTCGAACTCGTGGACCGCCGCGGGTGGCCGTGTCTCGATTCTCCTCACGGCCGGCGAATTCTCCTCGTTTCCGGACGCGAACGTCACGGCGTGGGCCGGCAACACGTCTTACAGTCACGTCGGCGGCGTCGGCACGGTCCTCGTCCGCACACCGCAGAAGCCCAACGGCGTCCTCTACCTGCGAGACCGCTCCGGCAAGTACGGCCAGTACGGATACCGCCCCAAGCCCAACCAGCTCACGCGCATCCCCGCCGGCCAGACCTGGGTCGTGGACGGCATCGTCTTCGGCGAGAACGCAATCCTCGAGGTTCCGACCGGAACGACGCTCGACCTGCGCGGCGGCCTCGCGTCCGTCTCCTCGACCGGCAACACGCTCGACGAAACGGGCCTGATCGT
>CACZHC010000064.1 GCA_902780865.1 uncultured bacterium | reverse complement strand
GTTGTCGAGAAGGTGCTTCAGCTCCAGACATTTGCGAGCGGATTCACTAAGCGCGATGTCGTGATGACAGATGATGTTGGGACCGAGTCGAAGTGGCCCAACCACATCGCGTTCACCTTCAAGAAGGACGCCGCCTCCATGCTCGACACGGTGCGCGAGGGTCAGCGCGCCAAGATTCGCTTTGCCATCGACGGCCGCGAGTGGACGAATCCCCAGGGCCAGGTCAAGTATTTCACCGACCTCACCGGCCTCAAGATCGAGGTCCTCAACGCGGACGGCTCCTCTACCGAGGACATGCCGTTTTGATATCCGGGGGGACGTAGGGACAGACAAAGAAAAAGGGCCAGATACAGAGATGAAGCAGATAGGAGTAGGAATTCTTGGCTTCGGAACCGTCGGCGCGGGAGTCGCAGACGGGCTTCTGAAGCATCGTGACGTCATGGCGAAGCGCCTTGGCGTCGACATCGTCCTCAGGAAGATCGCGGACCTCGACATCACGACGGACCGCGGCATCAATGTTCCGAGCGACATCCTCACGACAGACGCCAAAGGCGTTCTCGCCGATCCCGGAATCGACATCATCGTCGAGACAATCGGCGGCACTGGCATCGCAAAGACGTTCGTCCTTGAAGCGCTCAACAACGGCAAGTGCGTCGTCACAGCGAACAAGAAGCTTCTCGCCGAGCACGGCCGCGAGATTTTCGAGACGGCGGCAAAGAACGACGTCGACATCTACTTTGGCGCGTCGGTTGGTGGCGGCATCCCGATCATCCGCGTCCTTCGCGAAGGTCTCGCGGGCAACGAGATCGAGTCGATCCACGGCATACTCAACGGCACCTGCAACTACATCCTCACAAGGATGGAGAACGAGGGGCTTCCCTTCGATGTCGTCCTCAAGGACGCGCAGAAGCTCGGCTACGCCGAGGCCAATCCTTCGCTTGACGTCGACGGTTTCGACACGGCCCACAAGGCGTGCATCCTCGCGGCTCTTGCGTATGGTTTCCAGCCGACCCTTGACCAGGTCCAGGTCGAGGGCATCCGCAACCTCGCTGGCGCGGACGTCAAGTACGCCGCAGACCTCGGCTACCGCATCAAGCTCCTCGCCTGCGTCGCAAAAGACGGCGACGAAGTCGAGGTCGGAGTGCATCCGACGCTGATTCCCTTTTCGCACATGCTCGCCAACGTGAACGACGCGTTCAACGCCGCATACGTCAAGGGCGACATGTCGGACTACACGATGTACTACGGGCGCGGCGCTGGTCGTGCGCCCACGGCCTCGACTGTCGTCGGCGACATCGGCGACATCGCGCGCAATCTCGCCTACGACGAGACGCGCTACACGAGGGGCGTACCGAACTACGGCGAGGGCAAGGTTCGCCTTCGCGCGGCAGGCGAGATCGCCTCAAAGTTCTACCTCCGCTTCATGCTCGCGGACAGGCCCGGCGCGATGGGCGTCGTCGCTTCCGCGCTCGGTCGCCACGGTGTCTCCATCTCGGCGCTCTCTCAGAAGGGCTCGACGGAGGGCAATCTCCCGGTTCCCGTCGTCGCGATGACCAGCAAGGCGCGCTCGGCCGATCTCGATGCGGCGCTTGCCGAAATCAAGGCGTCGGGCGTAATCGGTGAAGACCCCGTAAAGCTAAGGGTGCTATAAATGAAAGTCTGTAAATTTGGCGGCAGCTCCCTTGCGGATGCGACGCAGTTAAACAAGGTAATTGACATCGTCCTCGCGGATCCCGCGCGACGCATCGTTGTCGTCTCAGCCCCCGGGAAGCGCGACAAGGGCGATACGAAGGTCACCGATCTTCTCATCGCGCTCGCGAAGGCCGCGCTCGCAGGCGAAAACGTCGACCGCCAGCTTGGCGCGGTCGTCGAGCGCTACGCTCTCATAGCCGACGAGCTCAAGCTCGGCGAGGACATCATATCCGATATCACGCGCGATTTGAGGTCGCGCGTCGCCCAGGTCAAGGATCTCCGCCCCGAGGAGTTTCTCGATCTCGTCAAGGCCGCTGGCGAGGACAACAACGCGAAGCTCGTTGCAGTCGCGTTCGCGGCACGCGGAAGGAAGGCGCGGTATGCGAGCCCCAAGGACACTGGAATGGTGCTGAAGGGCGACTTCGGCGACGCGACGCTCGATCCCGACAGCTACTCGACGCTCTCTCGCGCGTTCTCCAACTTCGAGGGAATCGTGATCTACCCCGGCTTCTTCGGCTACACGAAGGACGGCAAGGTCGCGACGTTCCCGCGCGGCGGTTCCGACATTACGGGCTCTATCCTCGCAGCGGCCGTGTGCGCCGACGTCTACGAGAACTTCACCGACGTCGACTCGGTCTACCCGGTAGATCCCCGCATCGTTCCCGACGTGAAGGAGGGCATCCCCACGATGACCTACCGCGAGATGCGCGAGCTTGCCTACGCGGGCTTCGGCGTCTTCGCCGACGACGCCGTCATCCCGGCGGTCCGTGCGCGAATCCCGATCAACATCCGCAACACGAACCACCCGGGCGAGCCCGGCACGATGATCCAGCAGTCGCGCCGCGTCGTCCCCGGCACGGTCGTCGGCATCGCGAGCGCGGACGGCTTCTGCAACATCGTCGTCGAAAAGTACCTGATGAACCGCGAGATCGGCTTCGGCAGGCGGCTTCTCCAGATTCTCGAGACCGAACACGTCCCCTACGAGCATATGCCCTCGGGCGTCGACTCCCAGTGCATCGTCATCAAGGAGCAGTACCTCCCGAAGGAGATCGAGCGTCGCGTCGTTTCGACGATCCGCCGCGAGCTTGAGCCCGATTTCGTCACCGTCGAGCGCGACATCACGACGCTCATGGTGGTGGGCGAAGGCATGTGCTACACGCCCGGCATGCTCGCGAAAGCCTGCCTCGCGCTTGCGTCGGTCGGAATCTCGCTTTCCATGGTGAACCAGGGTTCGTCCGAGGTCTCGTTCATGATCGCCGTCAGGAAGCAGGACCGCGACAATGCCGTCAGGGCGCTTTACAAGGCATTTTTCGGTTGACGCGCGGACGAAAATTGCATAAAATATCCATCACAATAGGATAATTAGGACTACGAAATGTTCCGCATACCAAAGCTAAAGTCTTTCTTCTCGACTGACATCGGCATCGACCTTGGCACGGCGAACTCGCTCGTGTACGCCAAGGACCACGGAGTCGTCCTTCGCGAGCCCTCGGTCGTAGCGATCCAGGCCGGCTCGAAGCGCGTCCTCGCGGTAGGCGAGGAGGCCAAGCGCATGTTGGGACGCACGCCTGGAAACATCATCGCGATTCGTCCGATGAAGTCAGGCGTCATAGCCGACTTCGACATCACCGAGGCGATGCTTGCCTACTTTATCAACAAGGTCTGCCCGAAGCGCTTCTGGTCGAAGTACGCGAAGCCGCGCATGGTCATTGCGGTTCCGTCGGGAATCACCGAGGTCGAGAAGCGCGCGGTCGAAGACGCCGCGCACGCGGCTGGCGCGGGCGAAGTCTTCCTGATCGAGGAGCCGATGGCCGCGGCGATCGGCGTCGGGCTTCCCGTCAGCGAGCCGGCGGGCTCGATGATCGTCGATATCGGCGGCGGCACTTGCGAGGTGGCGATCATCTCGCTTGCCGGCATAGTCCACAGCTACTCCGCACGCCAGGCGGGCGGCGACGCGATGGACGAGTGCATCATCAAGTACATCCAGCGGGTCTACAACCTGCTGATTGGTGAGCGCATGGCAGAGATGATAAAGATCGAGATAGGGAGCGCCTTCCCGACTGGAGATGAGAAGACGCTCGAAATCAAGGGACGGGACATAGTGGCGGGGTTGCCGAAGACTTTGACGATAACCTCCGAGGAAATCAGGGGAGCCCTGAAGGAGCCGGTCAGCCAGATCGTGGACGCAGTGAGGACCACGCTGGACAAGTGCGAACCGGAACTCGCGGCCGACCTTGTTGACAGGGGCCTTGTGCTGTCGGGCGGTAGCTCGCAGCTTCGCGGCCTCGACAAGCTTCTCGCGCAGCAGACGGGGCTTCCCGTCACGGTGGCGGACGATCCGCTCTCGGCTGTCGCGGAGGGCACGGGCGTCGTGATGAACGAGCTCGATTTCCTCGCGAAGAACAAGCGTGCGTAGAGTCTTCGGCAAGTCCGCGTTTAGGTGAGGACTTGCCAGAATGAAAGCCAGAACGACCGGAGCATACGTGCTCATCGCCCTCGGGGCGGTGGCGACTGCGGTCGTCGTCTTTTCTCGCGGGACGGCGCTCGAGGCGGTGTTCCCTGTCGAGCGCGCCTGCCGTGCGTTTTCCGGCAAGGTATGGTCTCGCGTGAAGGGCGCTTGCCGCGGGGCGGCGGCAAGCGCGGAGAACGAGGCCCTAAGGCGCGAGGTCGCCGCGCTTGCCCTTGCGCGCGACGAGGCCGCGCGGCTCGAGGCCGAGAACGCGCGCTTGAGGCACGTCCTTGGATACACTGAGCGAAACCCGGAGGCGTGGCTTGCCGCCGAGGTTCTCGCCTCCAGCGGGTCGTATGGTCCGCGCCGGACCCTCAGGGTGGACAAGGGTTCGCTCTCGGGCGTCTGCGAGGGAGCTGTAGTCGTCGTTCCCGAAGGGCTTGTAGGGCGCGTCGAGTCCGTGACGCCCCATACGTCGGAAATCCGTCTTGTCACCGATCCTTCTGTCGGCGTCGGCTGCGAGGTGTCGCTCCCCGGTGGCGGGGCCTTGCGCGGAACGCTCGCTGGCGGCACCGAGGAGCGGCTTGTCCTTAAGCACATTTTGTCTGCGGCGGAGGTCCCGCCGCGCAGTCCGGTTTACACGTCGGGTCTCGGAGGGGTATACCCCAAGGGGATCGCCGTTGGCACTTTGCTCGAAGTCAGAAACGACTCTGATTCGCCGAGACGAGAGGGTGAAGTGCTGCCGGCTGTCGACTTTGCGACGCTGAGGGACGTCTTCATCCGCCGTGAAAGGTAACTTAGTCCAGTTCGCCTTCATCGTCGTCGCCATCGTCCTTGGAGGGGCGCTGGAGGACATGCTGCCGTCGATCGGCTCGCTCGGGCTTCCGATACTCCTGTCGCTCGCCGTCTTTTTCGCTGTCGAGACGCGGATGCCGATATGGATCATGGCGGCAGTTGCCGCGGGCGCCTTCGAGGAGGCGGTCTGCTCGCTGCCCCCCGGTTCCGCGATTGTCTTCTTCGCCGCCATAGCCGTGGCGATAAGGTTCTTCCGCGAGCCGATTGTCTGGATCGCCGTCGCGTATCCCTCGTACCAGGTATGGCTTGCGCTCGTCGCGGATGGCGCTGGCGCTCTGGGGAGAATCCTTCTCTCTGTGCCTGTCGGCGCGATTTTCCTCTCGCTTGCGTTCGTCGTCCTTCCGCGACTCTGGAGAAAGGCGGGTGCCGATGCGTGACGAAGCGTCCATCGCAAGCGACCTCTCCGTCCTCGCCGTCGGCGTCATCTTCGTCGCCGGGCTTGTTGCGCTTGGCTTTCGTCTCGCGCAGGTGCAGCTCGTCGACGCGGCGAAACATTCCTACGACGGCGCAAGGCAGGCGATACGCAGCGTGCTGACCGCAGGGCCCCGCGGTCGCATCCTCGCGCGCGACGGAACCGTTCTTGCCGACAATCGCGCATCGGTGTCAATTGTCGTGAACCCCGAGGGCTTCCAGCGCCGCTCGTGGAACGACACGGTGCTCGCGATCTCGAACGCCGTGGACGCCGTTGCGGCGACCATTGACATGCCCTCCGCCCTCACGACGAACATGATAGCGCGCCATATCCGCCAGAAGCTCGCGCGACCGCTCGTCGTGTGGCGCGACGTGGACGACGAGGCGATAGCGCGCTTTGCGGAGCATGCGATGGAGTTCCCTGGGTTTTCGTGCATCGAGACCGAGGAGCGGACATATCCCCAAGGCCGCCTCGCAGCTCACGTGATCGGCTTCGTCGGCCGCCGCGAGACGGAGTCGGCGGGCGGAGAGAAGTTCAACTTCCGCGACAAGGAGATGTGCGGACGCGAGGGGCTTGAGGCGTTCTACGACAGCTATCTGCGCGGCTCTTCGGGCGAGCTCCAGGTCACGGTCGACGCGCGTGGCTTTGCTGTCGACGAAACTGTCGTCAGAGAGGCGCGACGCGGCCCCGACCTTCGCCTTTCCATAGACGTCGCCGTGCAGCGCGCGGTCGAGCGCCAGCTCCGCGGCGAGCGCGGCGCCTGCGCCGTCGTCGATCCGCGCAACGGCGCGGTGCTTGCGCTTGCGAGCGCGCCTTCTTACGACCTGAACCTCCTTGTCCCGCAGCTGACGCCGGAGATGAACGACCGGCTCTTCAGGAATCCGAGGAACGACTACCGCAATCGCGCCTGCTTCGAGACGTATGCCCCTGGATCCACTTTCAAGCCGGTGACCGCGCTTGCGGGGCTCAGGGCCGGCGTCCCGCCGGAGGCGACATACGACTGCACCGGCGTCTTCGAGCTTGGCGGGATGAAGCTCCACTGCGCGCGCCGCTGGGGACACGGCCCGATAGACATGAGGCACGCGATCAAGGAAAGCTGCAATACGTATTTCAGCAACCTCGGCTGTGACATCGGCACGAATGCGCTTTTCTTCGCCGCGCGCGCGATGGGGCTCGGTGCGAAGACTGGGATTGACTTCCCGCAGGACTCCGCGGGCGTAGTGCCCTCCGCCGAATACAAGCGAAGCCACTACGACCTGCCGTGGTATGCGAGCGATCTTGCGCACGCCTCGATCGGGCAGGGACAGCTGCTCGTTACGCCTCTTCAGATGGCGCGTCTCGCGGGCGCGATCGGGACGGGCTTCCTTGCGAGGCCCCGTCTTAACGCAGACTCGCCAGTCGAGTGCATGCTGCTTCCGTTTTCCGCGCAGGAGCTCGCCGTCATCAGGGAAGGCATGAGGATGGTGGTGGACGGCGGTACCGGGTATCGCGCGGGCGAGGGGGTCGCGGTCGCCGTCGCGGGCAAGACGGGAACGGCAGAAGTGGGGCTTGGCGTGACGAGGCGCAAGAACACATGGTTCATCGCCTACGCGCCGGCGGAGAAACCGACGGTGGCGATCGCGATGGTGATCGAGAACGGCGAGTCGGGCGGCGGGACTACCGCGCCGAAGGTGAATGCAGTGCTTAAGGCGATATTTGGAGAGGTGGAGAAGTTGGAGTCCAGAGTTGGAGTTGGAGAAAGGAACAATTCCACTCTCGAACTCCAACTCGAAACTCGAACTTTACAGGTAGCAGGTGATGCTGGATAAACTGAAGAGGTTCAACTGGCTGATGTTCGCGGCAATGCTGGCGCTCGTGGCGCTCGGCACCGCCGCGATATATTCGGCCGGCAACGCCAGGACGGAGGCGGTGTTCCACTCGATGTGGAAGACCAACCTCTCGACGGCGGCGTTTGGTCTCGCCATCTATCTCGCGCTTTCCTTCTTTGACTACCGACGCTACCTTAACTTGCTCGCCGCGCCCGCCTATCTTTTCTCGCTAGTCCTTCTCGTCGCCGTCCTTCTCGTCGGCACCTCGACCTACGGCGGACGTCGCTGGCTTTGGTTCTTCCAGCCGAGCGAAGTGGCGAAGCTCTGCGTAATCGCGGCGCTCGCGTGGATATACGGCGCGGCGAACGCGAGGCCGTGGCTGCGGAAGTTCCCCGGCTTCCTCGTCGCGGCGGCGGTGATCGGCGTTCCGGCGCTGCTAATACTTCTCGAGCCGGATCTCGGCACGATGCTTGTGCTTCTCCCCGCGACGCTCGTGATGCTCTTCGTCGCGCGCGTCTGGCGGCGCGGGCTCTTGACTGCGGCATGCATCGCGGCAATCGTCGCGTCGGCAGTGCTCGCCGCGGTCTACGAGGCGGAGAGGCCGGGAGTCACGGAGGCCCGCAGGGCGGCGATAATGAAGTTCGTCCCCTTGAGGCCGCACCAGGTGAAGCGCGTGAAGATATTCCTCTTCCCGGACGAGGACCCTCACGCCGCGGGATATACTTTGAGGCAGGCGATGATATCTATCGGCTCAGGCGGTTTCGCCGGCAAGGGGTTCCGCAAGGGCGAGACGAACCACCTAAAGTACCTGCCGCAGTCAATTTCGATGAACGACTTCATCTTCTGCGTGTACGCGGAGGAAGCGGGGTTCGTCGGATCGGTCGCGCTGCTCGCGCTTTTCGGAACGCTTCTCGTTCCGTGCGTGTGGACGGCGTATGTCGCCGCGGACGGAAGGGGACGGCTGGTTTCGATCGGCGTCTCGACCCTTGTGTTCGCGCACGTTTTCATAAACATAGCGATGTCGATAGGGCTTGTTCCGATCACGGGGCTGCCGCTGCCGTTCATATCGGCAGGGCGGACGTTCCTCGTGACGGTCATGGCCGGCCTCGGCATCGTCCAAAGCGTATCATTACACGGAAGGGAGAACGACAGATGAACCTGTTCGGATGGCTAAAGCGCTCAAAGCTGAAGCGCGAGATAATAGTAAACGTGGAAAAGCTCGAAACCCGCGTCGCGGTCCTTGAAAACGGCCGCCTCGAGGAGTTCATGGTCGAGCATCCGGAGGCCGAGCGCCTCGTGGGGAGCATATTCAAGGGGCGCGTCCAGAACCTCGAGAACGATCTCCAGGCGGCGTTCGTCGACATCGGGCTCAAGAAGAACGCGTTCCTGCATTACTGGGACATGACGCCCGACGCGGACGCGCTTCTCGACGAAGACGACGAACCGAAGAAGGGGCAGAAGGGCGGCAGGAAGTCGAACCGCCTCTCGGATGCCGAAATAGCGAAGCGCTTCCCTCCCGGGAGCGAAATCATTGTCCAGGTCACGAAGGGGCCGATCTCGACTAAGGGGCCGCGCGTCACCGCGAACCTCTCGATCCCAGGGCGCTATCTCGTCATGATGCCGGGAACGCGCATCCGCGGCGTCTCGAAGAAGATCGGCGACGCGAAGGAGCGCCTGCGCCTCAAGAAGATACTCGACAAGCTTCCGCTTCCCGAGAACGTCGGCCTCGTAGTCCGCACCGTCGGCGCGGGCGCGAGCTCCCGCGCGTTCGCGCGCGATCTCAGGAACCTGCTCTCCGTCTGGAGCGAGATGCAGGCGAACACGAAGCGCCTCAGGACGCCGTGCTGCATCTTCCAGGAGCCAGACCTTTGCGAACGCGTCGTCCGCGACTGGCTCACCGAGGACGTGGACGCAATCGTGATCGACGACGAGGCGAGCTACGAGTCGATGCGCGAGGTGACGGGTCGGATTTCGCGCCGCGCCAAGGGGAAGATCCGCCGCTACGACGGCGTCACGAATGTCTTCGAGCACTACGGGCTCGAGCGCCAGCTTGCCGAGGCGTTCTCGCGCCAGGTGCCGCTCAAGTCGGGCGGGTACCTCGTCATCGACGAGACCGAGGCGCTCATCGCGGTCGACGTCAACACCGGCCACCACAAGGGCAAGGGCAGCCAGGAGGAGGCGATCCTCGAGGTGAACCTCGAGGCCGTCGAGGAGGTCGCGCGCCAGCTCCGGCTCAGGAACATCGGCGGGCTCGTCGTGCTCGATCTCATCGATATGAAGTCGCGGAAGCACCAGAAGCAAGTGTACCGCGCGCTCAAGGACGCGCTGAAGCGCGACCGTGCCCGCACGAACGTCCTCGAGATCTCCGAGCTCGGGCTCCTCGAGATGTCGCGCCAGCGCCAGGACCGCTCTATTCTCTCCATGCTCACGTCGAAGTGCCCCTACTGCTCGGGCCACGGGCTCGTCAAGTCGCCGATGTCCGTCTCGATAGAGCTCCAGCGCAAGCTCGTCTCGCTTCTCCGCAAGGCAGAGGCCGACAAGAAGCCGTTCGAGCCGAAGATCGTAATCGCGCCGCAGGTGATGCAGCGACTCCGCACCGAGGACGCCGACATTCTCGCGCAGATGCAGAAGCAGTTCAACACGCGGCTCACCTTCGTCTCGGAGCTCCACCGCCATCCCGAGGCGTTTTCCATACTGGACGCGGCCACCTCACAAGTGCTATACTCTCAGACATGAAGACCTATGCCCTCATAGCCGCGGCGCTTTCAGCCGCATCGCTTTTCGGAAAGCCGGCCGGCGAAGTGAAGATCACGGCCGACAGGGTCGCCGCCGACAACGTCACGGGCGCGCTCGCGGCCTCGGGCCACGTGCAGGCCGTCTCCGCGCCGGTTGTGCTTAGATCCGAGTCGGTGACACGCGACGCCGAAGGCGAGTTCAAGTTCGCGGACCCGACCCACCTCACCACGTGCACCAACGACTGGGACCATCTCCACTGGAAGGTGTCGGGCGAGGTGCGTTTCAGCGAGGGGCACTACGTCCTTCTTCGCAACGCGTGGCTCAGGATGTGGGACATTCCCGTGATGTGGCTTCCCTACTGGTACTATCCGATGGACACCGACTACGGTTGGCGCGTAATGCCCGGCTACACCTCGCGGTGGGGTGCGACGCTTCTCACTAAGTACGTCTACGGCATCTGCGGCGGAATGGCCGAGGGCTCCTACGGGCTCGCGGGCAGCACGCGCTTCGACCTCCGCGCGAAGAACGGCGTCGCGGTCGGCCAGTCCGTCAGGTGGAGTCTCGGCGACTGGGGCCAGGGCAAGTTCAAGGTCTACTATGCGTGGGACGACGACGCGAGCCGCTACGACCGCCACTGGAATGACACGAAAGAGTGGCACTACAGCCACTGGGGCAACGATGTGGATCGCGACCGCTACGGTCTCAGCTTCGAGCATCGCGCCGAGCCGACCGAGCGCGACGCGGTCTGGGTCAAGGCGGTGTACTACAGCGACTCGCACTTTCACCACGACTTCCTGAGGAAGACGATGATGGGCGACGGCAACACCTTCGCCACCCACCTCGCCAACGAGTTCGCATGGGAGCACACCGAGAGCGCGGCTTCCGTCGGCGTGAGCGTTGCGGGTCCGCTGAACGACTTCTATCCAGGAGTCGCGCGGCTCCCCGAGTTCTACTTTGACATCAACCCGATGCCGGTCTGGTCGCTCCCCGTCAACTACGAGTCCCAGACGAGAGTCGGCTACCTCGACCGCGACTACGCGAAGTACGGCAGCCGCGACACGCCGACGCAGTATCGCTTCTCGCCCGGTCCGTGGGCCAACTACAACGCATTCCGCCTTGACACTTACCACCGCCTCACTCTGCCGATGAAGTTCGCCGACGTCCTCTCGGTCGTCCCGCGCTTCGGCCTTAGGGGCACGTACTGGAGCGACACCGGCTACGTGGCCGCCCCCGACATGCGCGCGGGATCGACGGACAACGACGCCTGGCGCGCGATCGTCGAGGGCGGCGTGACTTTCGCCGCGCGCGGCACCGCCGACTTCGACAACGGGATTACGCACGTCGTGGAGCCGTATTTCGACATGCTCGCCCAGGAGGCCAACGTCTCCGGCGTCAAGAAGGGCGAGCGGCTCTACCGCTTTGACAGCATCGACTCGAGCAGCGACTGGCTCGATCAGTTCGCCGGCCGCTCGCGCAACCTGCCGTATTCCTGGTACGGCGTGACGCCCGGCATCCGCAACGCGCTGCGCAAGACCGAGGAAAACGGACTTTCGCGAATGATCCTCGACTTTGACGTATACTGCGCGATCCAGTTCAACGACACGTCCTACACGGCGGGCGACAAGTACCACCGCCTCGTGAAGGACCTCGAGGATCCGAACTACGGCAAGGACGCCCCGATATTCGTGCCGGGCATCCGCGCGCGCTGGCGCCCGTCAAAGGACACGATGCTCTCTACGCGAATCGAGTACGACACCGAGAACGACGAACTCGCCTACGGCGACCTCAAGTGGTCGCACCGCCTCGCGGACTCGTTCAGCTACCGCGTGACCTACTCCGGGCGCAGCCACCGCCGCTGGGACTATTCGTCGACCGCCTACGACCGCGAGACGATGCGGAACGAGGACTTTAACTGGGCGAAGTTCCGATTCCTCGAGGTGGGCTTCGAGCACGAGCTGTGCGACGCCATCGCGTGGAGCCCCTACGTCCGCTGGGACTGCCGCGAGGGCGAGTTCGACGAAATCGGCGCGTGGATAGACTTCCGCACCGACTGCCTCGGCTTCCGCTTCAGCGTCTCCTACGAGAACGACTTCACGCGCGTGGACGGCTCGCGCTACGACCACGACTGGAACTTCGGGTTCTTCGTCTATCTCCGCGCCCTCGGTCCCACCTCGGGCAATCCCTTCCACGGCGACTGAGGCCGCAGAGAGACGACAATTCCGCGATTGCCGTCGTTCCGCCGTCGGCGTTCGTGCCGTGATGCTGGAAGGGAATGATCGATGAATAAACCCATACCCGTGAAAATCGTAGAGGTGCTCGGCTGGGTGTATGTCGCGCTGGCCGTGCTGCTGATTCTTGTGCTGGTTATTTCAGCCGTCGTCGCGGTGGACCACGATGGCGAAATCTGGCCATTGTTTTTGTGCGGCTCTTTCCCGCTTCTGCTGTCGCTTGGAATGGCCTTGTCGCTGCGGCGCGGACGGCGCGGATGGTTCCTTGTCCCGCACACGGTTATCTTGTCGCTCTTTCTGCTGTGTGCGATTGCGTCGCTATGCGCTTCTGTGTCGCTTGGGGGTGCTGTTGTTACGGGACTGGTCGTGCTTCTGCTGGTCGCCCCCATTGTCCTGCTTTGGAGCCCCTCTGCGTCCCGATGGTTCAATGAGATGTCTGGCGACGATTCGCCGCGTCCTGCTGGCTGTGCGCTTTTCATGCTTTTAGTCATTCTTGGCGGCATAGGTGGTTGCATCTTCTCGGATTATCAAGCCCGCAATGTCATGCGAATCTCTCGGTTGAACGTCATGTCCTTTCGCGCAAGAGAGTTGTCGGGGATGATGGCCGAGAATGAAGAAGCCAAGAAGGCAGGAGCCGAATGGATCGATCCGGCGGTCTGCACGAATTCGACGCAGTTCATCCGTGCGCTCGTGGAGAAGTCCGGTAATGACATCGGCTGTGAGGACTTCTGGTGCGTGGCGGTCAATCCGCCGGATGACGACATATTTCCAGTTCTCGTCACGGCGAACATTGACCCTCGCGAACTGCTGAATCCATCGGACGCTGACGCGCGGCTGACGCTGGTTTGCCCGAAGAAGGTGTGGGGCGGTGTCTGTCGCGACTTCTGCGAGAAGGGCGCGGTGGTTGTCTACCCAGACCCTGAAGCGTAAGTGGGCGCGTCCGTGGCTGATGTTCCGAAGTGCCGATTCGTCACGTGACGACATCCCCATCCCTCGCCCCGACACCTATTACCTGACGCCGACGGGACGGGTGGAGGTCTTGTCAAATCAGCCGACACTTCCATTGCCTTAATGCGAAATGGCTACAATCCGCGGCGAATCCGCCGCGGATTTGTCATAAGGCGTGACTCCTTTTCCGCTACTGGTTGATCGTCACGTTCGAGTTGACGATGGTGATCGACTTCTGCTCGACTGCAGCGGGCGCGGACTGCGCGACGGCTACGGTTGAGAGCGTCCCGAAGTTCGACCAGCAGCTGATCGGGCTTTTGTGCGCGCGCTCGCGCTCAAGCTCGAACTTGATTGCCTCCGCGCGCGCCGCGCTTATCTTTGCGTGG
>CACZHC010000063.1 GCA_902780865.1 uncultured bacterium | reverse complement strand
GTCTCGGACCTCCGCAACCCGCCGATGAACTGGGGGTATCCTCGCACTTGGGAGGGCTTCAAGCACGCGATCCAGCGCGGCCAGTACGAGGCGATTGGAATCCCGAACTTCGATTCCGTTCGTGAATTCCTTGCCTTCATGGGCAAACAGATGGTTAACTATTTCGACGACGTGCGCGTCCAGTTCACCGACCTTTTGATACCGTTCGCGCTTGTTCCGTTTGCGGCGGGCCACTGGATCGTCAAGAAGGAGAACCGCAAGGCGTTCTGGCAGTGGATGATACCGGCATTTGCGTGCTTCCTCATGATGTCGCTTCTCCTGATTCTTCTCGCGAACGTGAAGGGCGACCTGCAGGACGGCTTCATCCAGAAGGTGAAGTTCATCTCGTCGCACGCGATGCTCGCGCTCTGGATCGGCTACGGCCTCGTGTTCGCTGCAGCGTTCGGACTTTCCCTCATCTCGAAGAAGGACGAGCTGCTCGCCGCGCGCGTAAAGCCGATTGCGTTTGTAGTGGCTGCGCTGATGATCGTCGTTTCGTTCGCCTACCCGCTCATCGACAACTACTGCGGCAACTACCGCCTCGGCGTCAACGAGATCGCCTTCAAGCTCGGCGGCAGCGAGCAGAACGGACATACCTTCGGCTGGCAGTTCGGCGCGTACCAGCTTGACGGCGCGAAGGCGATAAAGGAGCAGATAGTCGCCGACGAAGAGCCGCTTCCGGATCCCGACTGGCCGCCGGAGATGGACCCGTTCTCGATCTTCTTCGGCGGAACGGATCCGGGGAGGTTCGTGCCGACCTACATGATCTACTCGGCTGACTTCCGTCCCGACGTCTACCTCATCACGCAGAACGCGCTTGCGGACGGAACGTACATGTCGGTTGAGCGCGACCTGTATGGCGACGAGATATGGATTCCGTCGAACGACGACTCGGCCGAGGCGTTCAACGTCTACGTAGACGAAGTGCAGCGCGGAGTGAGGCCCGCCAACGGCGACCTCAAGATAGAGAACGGCCGCGTCCAGGTCACGGGTGCGCTCGGCGTCATGGAGATCAACGGAATCCTGACTAAGATGATGTGGGACCACGACCGCCTTCGCCACAGCTTCTACGTCGAGGAGTCGTACGTAATTCCGTGGATGTACCCGTATCTCTCGCCGCACGGCCTCATCATGAAGCTCAACGCCGAGAGGACTCCCTACGACCCGAAGACGACAGCGAAGGACAGGGACTTCTGGGACTGGTACGTTCGCCGGCTCCTCTCCGACCCGATGTTCCGCCGCGACTTCGCGGGGCAGAAGTCGTTCTCGAAGCTCCGCGCGGCGATCGCGGGCCTCTACTCGAAGCAGGGTCGCCACGCCGATGCGTCGCAGGCATACCGCGAGGCGTGTCTCCTCTATCCCGCCTCGCCCGAGGCGTCGTTCCGCTATGCGCAGGAGATCCTGCTGCCGTCGCGCCGCTGGGATGCCGTGCTGGAGCTGATGGACTACACCGACTACCTCGACCCGAACAACAAGCGCACGGCGAACCTGCGCGGCTACGTGGAGTCGTTGCGTTCGCTCCTCGCGCAGATCGACGCGCTTGAGCCGAAGCGCCGCGCCGGGACGCTCACGCCGGTCGAACGCATGACGCTCGCGAACTCGCTCTTCCAGATAGGTCGCACGGTGGAGGCGGCGCAGATCGTCCGTCCAATCGCTGATAGCGCGGCGAATCCGTCGGAGCTTCAGGTGCTCGCCCAGATATTCCTCGCCGCGCACATGGACGCGGACGCCGAGAAGGTGCTGCAGAAGTTCCTCAAGGCCGCGCCGAACGCGAGCGCGGACATGTGGATCGAGCTTGCGAAGATACAGCATCGCACGGGCCGCAGGACCGCCTCGCAGCAGAGCTTCATCGCCGGCTACCGCCTCGACGCGAAGAGAATATTTGAAAAGCTTCAAAAAGACCAGGAACTCTACGAGATCGCCGCTCCGCTGTTCCAAAAGAAGTAGTCTTCGACAACCTTCCAACCTTTCAACTTTTCAACTTTTCAACCTTTCAACTATACTCAAGGAGTAGTCTATATGAAATCACCAAAGAAGGGAATTAAGTGGGAGACCCTCGGTTTTGGGTTCTCCAATGTCAACTGCCACCTCCGCATGACGTGGAAGGACGGCAAATGGTCAAAGCCGAAGTTCGTAAAGGAGCCGTGGATCAACATGCACATCGGCGCCGCGTGCCTCCACTACGGGCAGGAGTGCTTCGAGGGCATCAAGGCGTTCAGGCAGAAGGACGGCAAGATCGCGATCTTTCGCCCCGACGAGAACGCGAAGCGCATGTACAGGACGGCCGAGCGCACCTGCATGCCGCCCATTCCTGTCGACACCTTCATCGAGTGCTGCAAGGCCGTCGTCAAGAAGAACGCCGAGTACGTTCCTCCGTTCGGCACGGGCGGCTCGATGTATCTTCGCCCGCTCCTCATCGGGACAGGCCCCCAGATCGGCGTCGCCCCCGCGAAGGAATACACTTTCATGATCATGGTCATGCCGGTCGGCGCGTACTACAAGGGCGGCTTGAAGCCTGTCCGCGCCGTCATCTTTGACCAGTGGGACCGCGCGGCTCCCCATGGCATGGGCGACGTCAAGGTCGGCGGCAACTACGCCGCGGGCATCTTCGCGCACGAGAAGGCGAAGAAGGAGGGCTGGCCCGTCGAGCTCTATCTCGACGCGAAGACGCACAAGTACATCGAGGAGTTCGCGACCTCCAATTTCGCGGGCATCACGAAGGATGGAGCCTACGTAACGCCCGATTCCTGTTCGGTTCTCCCGTCCGTCACGAACATGTCGCTTCGCCAGTGCGCGAAGGATCTCGGCATCAAAGTCGAGGTGCGTCCCATTCCCTACACGGAGGTGAAGAAGCTCAAGGCCGTCGCCGCGCTTGGAACGGCCGTCGTCATCACGCCTGTCTGGGAGATTACGCGCGGCAAGGAAGTCATCAAGGTGAGCGACCCGAACGTCGTCCACCCGACCTTGCAGAAGCTCTACGACCGCGTTCAGGGCATCCAGTACGGTCTCGTCAAGGACACGCACAAGTGGTGCTTCGAGGTCAAGTAGCGCTCGGCGGTTGACATGGGCGGAGGCGTTCCCGAACTAATAGCGAGGCTTCTCGAGAGCCGCGGCATATCTGCCGATGGCGTAGACGAGTTCCTCTGCCCGTCGCTTCGAGACCTCGCGCCGCCCTGCGAGCTGCCAAACGTCGACGCGGCGGCCGAGGCGATACTCGCCGCCGTCCGCGCCAGGCGCAAGATCGTCATATTCGGCGACTACGACTGCGACGGCGTCTGCGCGACTGCGATTCTCGTCAGGACGCTTTCGGCGCTCGGCGCCGACGTCTCGGCGTTTCTCCCAGAGCGGCTAAGCGAGGGCTACGGCATGTCCGAGGCCTCGGTCGCGCGAATGCTCAAGGAGAACCCCGGTGTCGGTCTCGTCGTGACGGTCGACAACGGCATAAACTCAGTCGAGAACGTAGCGCTCCTGAAGGAGAAGGGCGTCGAAGTCGTTGTCACCGACCACCATCTCCCCGGCGAGACGCTGCCCGACTGCATAGTCGTAAACCCCAAGGTTTCGCATCCTGAGATCTTCGAAAACCTCTGCGGGGCAGGAGTGGCGTTTCTTCTTGCAAACGAGCTTGTGACTAAGGCTAGAGCCCTGGGGCTGTATTCCGGGCCATCGCTTGGCGGGCCGCTTCTCGTCCTTGCGGGGCTCGCGACCGTCACGGACGTAATGCCGCTTCTCGGCCAGAACAGGATTCTTGTCGCAGAGGCGTTGAACCGCTTCGACACACTTGCGCCCGTGGGACTTAGGGCCCTGTTTTCAAAAGCATCGCGCCGCGGCGTCGTTCGCCACACGTCGAAGGATTTCGGCTTTCTGCTCGGCCCGCGCATAAACGCCGCCGGGCGCATGGCGTCGGGGGTCGAGGCGCTACGGCTCGTCCTTGCGGACGATCAGGACGAGGCGGGAGAGGCGGCGCGCATAGTCAACGGGCGGAACGACGAGCGCAAGAACATCGAGCAGAAGATGCTTGAGGACGCTATTGCCAAGATTGTGCCTTCTGCCGCCGCCCAGGTTATCGACCTCCCAGACGGGCACCAGGGAGTCGCAGGAATCGTCGCCGCTCGCGTGATGGAGAGGATGGATACTAAGGTTCCCGTCTGCGTAGTCGTCGGCGGACATGGCTCTGCGCGCGCGCCAGACGGCATCAATGTCCGCGACGCGCTCGCGGCGTCGGGCGAATTCCTTAACCGATTTGGCGGCCATGCCGCGGCAGCCGGGTTTTCCGTAAAGGACGGGATGGTCGATGCTTTCCGCGAACGGTTTGCAGAAGTGTGTGCGGGGCTTTCTGTCGTAGCGGGCAGCGAAGAGCATGGCGATGGAGTGGACGCCTGGGTGTTTCCTGACGACCTGACCATCGAGCTTGCGGAGTGGATCACGCGGCTTGAGCCGTTTGGCGAGGGGAATCCAGAGCCGGTGTTCGGCATGAAGAGCGCAGTCCTGCGCGACATCCGTCCGCTTGGCGCGGAAGGGCGCCACCTTGCGCTTACGGTCAACGGCATGCGCTCCGTCTGGTGGGGTCGCGGCGATCTTGTCGAGGAGCTGCGCCGCCGTTCTGCTGGTGCCAGCGATGTCATATTCACTGTCGAAACCTCTGATTACGGTGGCCCGCATGTCGAGCTTCGCATCGTAGCTATCAGGTAGACTGCGACTTTCTCGCGCCTGCGAGAGGATGTCTCGATTCGTCCTGTCGCGGTTCGTCCTTGCGCGGTTTGGCTGAAAGTGGTACAATAATGTAAAGCATATGGCATTTCCGTGTCGGGCATGCTCTTTCTTTTGATGAAACCACAGTAGCGAGGTGAAAACATGAAGCCAACAACCGCATCTTCCGTGAGGCAGACGTCAATGCAACAATCTTGCCGTAATTGGGGAGGGGTGCGAAAAACATCAATATATCTCCTCCCGCTGCTGTCTATGTTTGCGATGTGTGCGAAGGGAGAGACGTACTATTTTAAAGGTACGAGCGATTATGCGAGTTTCAGTGATCCGGGCAACTGGCTCGTAGGCGGCCCCGATGGCACGGCAGCAATCGCATATCCTGGCACAAGCGACAGCCTCTACACATTGTCGCCTATCTATCTCGATATGGGTGGCGGGGACTATTCGGTGGGAAAATGGGGTTTTTCTGCGGACTGGGATCATTCACCAAAGCCGCTTTACGTAAGGAATGGCACACTGCGCATATCGAACGACCTCACTACCCACAACGGCCAGCTGGTCATGTCTGACGGGGGCAACATTTTTGTGGAGGGCAAATACATCCCCGCCATCTGGGATGGTGGTGCGCACGTGGTCACAGTGAACGACGGTTGCACCTACGGAATAACCGGGGACTACCAGTTGTACAAGACAGAGGTGACCGTGAATTCCGGCGGCAGTTTTCTCTTTGCTCCTTCAAGTGGATCGTTCTCGGTTTATGGGGGGTCTGCCCAGAACTCATTTTATGAAATATATGGTACGATGGACGCGCCGAAGGGCGTCAGTTGGTCAAGCGGGGGTCTCGACTCCGCCTCCAAATATATCGACTTCCGTCTCCGTAGCGGCGGTGTGATGCGTTTGGGCTCGGGCTTTTCGCGGACGCCTACAGGCACGCTGAAGTTCTCGTGGTACGACGGAGGAACGCTCGTCGTGACGGGTGCGGTCTCCTTCGTCAACACCGATGCGTCAATTGCTGACAATGCATCCGTCACACTCGAAATCGGAGACGGCGGGTCGATTGACTTCTCGGGGATAACGTTCGGCACGGGCGTTGCGGTCGCAAAGACGGGCGTAGGCGACTTCGTGTTCACAAACGGTATGACGCTTCCAGACGCGTTCACGGTTTTGGAGGGCTCCCTCGCTCTTGCATCCGCCGGATCGTATGACATTTCCGACGTCACGTTTGCGTCTGGTGGCAAGGTGAAGATTGGCGCAGTGGGGGTGACGCTCACGAACTGGGACGCCTCTCTTCTTAGTAACGGAGGCTTCGTTTCCGGCATTGCCACGCCGATTGTCGGTTCGACCATCTTCTCTTGTGCAAATGCGGATGTCCTTGCGCTCGCCAAGTCGGGTCTTGACGCAACCCTTCCGGATGGCTTTGCCGTGACCGTCAATGGAAACGATCTTGTCGTCTCTTCAGCTTATGTCTTTGACTCTACTACCGTGACCGATCTCAACGACCCGGCTGGCTGGGCGGGTGGCGTGGTACCGAGCAACAAGGTCGTCACAATTAAGGGTGCGGGCGTTTCCCCGGCGACAACCGACCTCCCGCCGTTTGCCGGCATGACGATCATGGACGGCGCCTCGCTCACCATCGCGAACGGCGGCACGATTCCGTCTCTCACCCTGGCCGACTCCGCCGCGCTGACGATTTCATCCGGCATCGTCACCATCGGCTCCGTTCCGACGATTTCGCCCTCCGGCGCGAACCGGCCATCCGTCACGGTCGCCTCCGACGCGACGCTGAATGTTCCCGGTGCAACAACATTCCCCGACTGCTCTCTTTCCGTCTCGGGCACCCTCGCCACGACCTCGGCCGGCGATCTTGTTCTCGGCTACGCGGCGGCTGGCGACTCTTCCTCATTCGGTCTCACGGTCAACGGCGGCACTCTCTCAACGCAATCTGGCGACATCCGTTTCTTCTGCCCGGCGAGCGGCGGAACGGTGACGCCGCTTGGAACTGTCTCGTTCACCGGAGCGACGTTCTTGCACGATGACGACCACGGCTTCCAGTTCGGCGTCAACAACCCGACGGCGACATCAATCACGTTCACCTTCGACAACACGACGCTGAACTATCCTAAGCGCGGCAACTACTATGTGTCTGGAGGTGCCGCCTTGAGGTTCGTCAACGGCGGCTCCCTCTACCGTGCTCGCGGCCAGAACGAAAAGTGCATGTTCTACGTGAATGGTGCGGCGAGCATCTACCTCGGTCCCGGCACGAAGTCGTTCTTCGGCGATGCATCCAACAACAGCGGCTCTGTCGGAAACGGCGAGGCGAATTTCTCGCCCGATGTCGATGGACATGTGATGTTGACGCTCGACAGCGCGGAAATCGAGATGTACCACTCCGCCGGCAACTCGAAGGCGGTCGTCGAGGTTTTTGGCGCGTCGAAGCATCCAATCTCCCATCAAAGCTACAACCGCAGCCAACCCTTCGGTGGATTCAAGTCCGTCAACCTCAACAGCGCGGCGACCCTGACGATAGAAAACAACATCGATTCTGCGACGGTGAACACGACCAAGAACTACACAGGATCTGGATCCCTCTTCTTTACTTCGCCGCGCAGCACCACGCGCACTTTGAAATATCAGTCAAAAGTCGCCTCGGCAACCGGAACTCTTTCTGCCGATCCCGCCAAGAACGCGGCGCTCGCCATAGAAACCAACACGACATGGGCCGGAACAGTCGTCTGGAACGGCAAGGCGTCCATTACCCACACTGTCACCGCTGCCGATACGATGACCTTTGGCGGCATTGACCTCGCCAGCGATTTCACATGGCGCATCTGGGGCGACGGAACCTGCGACCACTATACGCTTACGGGGGCTGGATTCGTCGACAACGGCGGAAAGGCGTTGATAGTCGTGATGGATGGCTCCGAGGCGGAGGCGAATGACGAGTGGACGATTGCGCGCGTTCCGGCGGCTTCGGCGGTTCCGTCTGCCGCCAGCGCGGCGTGGAAAATCTCCACAAGGGCCGTTGACGGCGATGACACTGTGGTGGATCTTGTCCTTGCCCCTGTCGTGACGGACTTTGTGTTCGAGTCGGACGAGTTTACCGACCTTTGCGCGGCGGACGGTTGGGCGAACGGATCCGTGCCGACGAATCAGGATGTAAAGGTCGTCGGAGCCTCGACAGTTGCGACGATATCCGACGCGGCGGCGTTTCCGGCGTTTGCATCCATCTCCGTTCGCAATGGCGCGACGCTGAAGGTGCTTGCAGACGTCGCCTTGCCGCCGCTCACTGTAGACGCGACATCCAAAGTCGTGTTTGGCGACAATGCTACGCAGCCTGCGGTCTCGGCCGTGCTTAACGCCATGCTGACGACATCATACGACACGAGCGTCTCGCCTGTTGCTCTGCCTGTAATCGAAATCGCCACGAACGCGACGCTTTCTGTCGCCTCCGACATGAAGTTCAAGAATGTCGATTTCCGTCTCTACGGAACAATCACGAAAGCGTCCAACGACGATGCGTCGCCGGTGTTTGGATATGCCGAGAACGGCGAGACGAGCTACCTCGCCTTTACGGCAGACGGCGGTGTCTTTGACTTCCACTCGAACTACACCGACGGCCACGATTCCTATGGTATTGAGAAGGGGTCTATTTCGTTCGTATTCCCAAGTAGTGGCGGCACGGTTATTCCGGTCGGAACGCTTACGTTGCGCAATGTCACCAGGACTGTCATTGGATGGGCCGATTACGGCAACTGGGAGTTCTGCCGCAACAATCCGACGAACATTTCGGTTGATGTTGTTGTCGACGGGACGCACATGGATGTCTCCGGTTATTTTTATGCCTCGGGCGCAGCGCATTTGACGCTTAGGAACGGCTCGTGGCTGCGGCGTAACAGCAGTTGCATTGGGCACTGGTTCCCGATGGCCATTCAGGATGCCGCGACAATCGTGCTCGAGGATGGCTGCTACATAGACTTCGCGACGAACGACGGTAGTTTCGCCATCGACAGTCAGACGGATGTGGACTCTGTCACCGTCAGCACCGGCGGCATCTACGCCGTCACATACAATTCCAGTGGCTGGCAGCGCGGGGTGTTCGTCTCCGATGGTGGCGTGCTCGGCGTGACTAAACTTGCAGCTCGTGCTACTCGTTCCGATCTTCTGCTTGGCTTCGCCTCGGTGCGTCTTGACGGCGACCTCGCCATTGCTTCAATTGACGGAATCGGAACCGGTAGCTACAACTGGGACCGCCATGTTAAGATTACGGACAAGCCGTTCACTGGTACAGGCAATGTCACCGTCACTAACGGCGTCCCCGCTTATCCGTTCACTGTCACGATGGTGAACGGCGCGAACACCGCGACGGGCTCAATCAGAGTCAACAAAGTTGACGGCGACGCCGAAACGGCGCTCTTCTTCGCCGATGGCGCGAACTGGGCCGGAACGGTTGTCGCGGGCAACGTCGCGCTCACCAACCTGACGGATGTCGCGACGGCGGCCACCGCCACCTTCGGCACGCTCGACCTCGCGGCTGATTTCAATATCCGCGTGTGGACAGAGAACGGCGTTGTCGTTACGAACGACATGGTGAATGTCGGCGAATACCAAAGCCATGGCGGAAGGCTGTCGATGGAGCCGATGACCGAGGGGCTGGAGTTTGCGGCCGGTGACAAGATTGTCGTCGGCAAGATTGCAAAGTCCTCGCCAAATCCCGCCGTAAAGGCAGGATGGTGCGTCAAGCGCCTTGCCATCGACGGCGACGATGCAAACGAAATTCTCGTAATGAAGAAGGGCATTGGACTGCAGGTCATTCTAAGGTAGTCGTTGCTGCGACAGGTAGACGATGAGAGTTCTGCAGAGCGTCGTGGCCTTGCTTGCGGCGGCGACGCTTCAAGCCGCGATGCATGAGGCGACGGTTTCCTTCGTCGACGGTATGGAACGGTGCTTCATGACGGGGATGGACACAAGTGGCTTCCGTCGGTCGTAAAACCATCGCGAATATCCGAACTTTCGTTTGCCGGATCAAGCGAGGCTCACGATTTCTTCGGCATTATCGGCTCAGATGGTGGAGCCAGATCGTTCAGGATTTTATTGAGGTAATGCGGCGCCGTGCAGTGTGAATTCCCTCTTGTCCAGGGAGATGCGTAAATGGTATAATGCCGACAAACAAAGGCAAGTTCACTATGACATATAGAATCATGATTGCGGTCGCGGCGGGCACGATGCTCGGCGCTTGGGCGAATGCGGCGGAGATCGAGACGATTGAACCGGCCGAGGGTGCGGTCGTGCCGCTTCTCACGGATGCACAGAAGGCGTATTTGGACATGCCGAACGATTTGCGCCGCGAGAAGTTCGTGGATGCGAAATTCCGCAAAAACGAGATAGGCCATCCGGCGGAGCAAGTGCCCGGCGAAAAGAAGGCGCGCGCGACATACTGGCCAAAAACCGTCCGACTCGCTTGGAAGCCGATAGACGGTGTCGACGAGTACAAGGTGACGGTCAAGGACGCGAAGCGCGGGACAACTGTCGTTGATCAGACCGTAAAGGGCGCCTCGGCCAATATCGACAATCTCGAAATTGCAGCCGAGTACACGTGGACCGTTTCCGGCGGCGGCGCGACAGGCGGCGGCAAGTTCAAGACCGAGGACCGGGCGCCGCGTCTTGTTCGATTCCCTGGCGTGCCGAACGTGCGCGACATCGGCGGATGGATTGGTCTCGACGGCAAACGCGTTCGGCAGGGGATGGTGTTTCGTTCGGCTGGACTCAACAACAACGCTTCTATGGCGTACTACTCGGTCGACGAGCTGCGGGAGATGGGCAAGGACAAGGAATTGAAGGAGGCCGCCGAAGTGGCTAAGAAGCGACTTGACCAGTTGCTCGCCTGGCAGGCCGATCCAAAGACGATGGACCTCAAGGACGAGGAATACGTTGACTGGGCAAACCGGCATCCAGGTGAACCAGTTGCGAATTTCCTCTCTTCCCGCGTCCACAGGGCGAAGAAGGCGGTAAAGGCGGGCGGCAGCCCGAAAGTCGAGAAGGGATTGAAGACAGGCAGGAGCCGCGTTGAGGGAGAAAACGGGGAGTACATAAGAACGCGATTCGGGATCAAGACGGACATCGACCTCAGGTCCGACAGGGAATGCTTCGGCATGACCGGCTCGCCGCTTGGCCCTACAGTCAAGTGGTTCCATTTTTCCTCAAGCGCCTATGGCGGTATGCAGGGCAGCGGGGGCAAAGAAGCATTCGCGAAGGTATTCCGCGTGTTCCTCGACGAAAAAAACTACCCGATCGACTTCCACTGCATAGCCGGCGCGGACCGGACTGGGTCGGCGGCGTACATTCTCTGCGGACTCCTCGGCGCGGACGAAGACCGTCTTGCCCGAGACTGGGAGACGACTGCATTCTGTTCGCACGGCGTGGACTTCTGCCACGAGCAGCGCTATGACAAGCTTGTAAACGGCTTCAAGAAGAACTTTCCTGCCGACACGGTGAGCGAGCGTCTGGAGAAGTATGTTCTTTCACTTGGTTTTACGGAAGAGGATATCGCGAAGTTCCGCGGCATAATGCTTGAATAACTCGGTTATCCAAGCGGCAAGATCGCCGTTGGCTCTGCAACGAGGAATAGTGAAAGGAAAACGACAATGAGCAGATTGATTGCAGCGGCGCTTCTCTCGGTGGCATGCGCGTCGCAGGTTGGGTGTCAGTCGCAGGCCGACGCGGCACCCAACCCAAAGGACTTCTTCAAGCCGGACATCCAGTATGTGGACGGCACAGACACCTTCAATGGCCCCGCGCGCGGATATGCTGCGGGCGGCTGGACGGTGTTCAAGCCAGAGGGACTCCCGAAGTGGAAGGGCGCTAAGGCGTACAACTCGTCGCTGTGGGAGCTTAGCAAGTTCTCCGGTGGCCGCGTCCAGGGCAAGCATTCCGTGCCGACAAACCGCGTTGGCGGCGCGGATATTCCGCTCACAGACGTGATGAAGGCGGATGTCGGGCGCTATCTCGAGGAGACGCGCCAGAACGGCGGCTCGCTCATCGTTCGCCTTGGCTACACGTGGAGCGACAGCCAGGGATGCGAGCCGTCCGACTTTGAAGTTGTGCTGGGGCATGTCCGCGACCTCTCGAAGATCATGGCTGACTACGACGATGTGATTGTAGGCGTCGAGGCCGGCATCGCGGGGCCGTGGGCTGAGATGCACTCCTCCGACTACTGCAAGAAAGAGTACATGAACCGCATCCTCAAGACGTATTGCGAGAACCTCGGGGACCGCATATCCCTCCTTGTGCGTACGGCCAACTACATCGACGCCTACGCGGAAACAAACACAACTGGCATACTCGCCATGTTGCCGTTTCTTGACAAGGACCTCAAGCGCTTCGGCATGTACAACGACGGCTACCTCGGCACCTGGTGGGACTACGGCACGTGGTCAGGCAAGTGGAAGCGCGAGCTCGGATGCCAGCTCCTTGATTCGATTGGACGCGACAACCCGTACGGCGGTGAGCTCGCCTACGTGAGCATGGATTGGCTCGAAAAGAACCGCGAGAAGAGCGGAGACCTCTTCGATACGAATAAGTGGAACATCGTGAAGGACTGGTACTCGCAGCATCTCAACTACCTTCGCAACATCGGCGACAGGAGGCATCCGCTCTGCGCATTTATCGCGAAGAAGACCTTTAGTTCCGACGTCTACCGCTTCGAAGGTATGCCCGATCTCCACGAATACGACGGAGTAGACCTCCACAAGTTCATGTACGACCACATGGGCTACCGCTTCGTGGTGCGCGACGCGCGGTTGCCGAAGCGGATTGAGCCAGGCAAGAAATCCCTTGCCGTCATAGAAGTCGAGAACACGGGCTTCGGCAAGTTGCTTCTTCCGTCGCGGATCGATGTGCTGCTTAGTGCGGGCGGCGGGATGCATGTCTGCGAGACCGTGCAGCCGACGAGCGGGTTTTCGGCGATAGAAGGCGGCGCCAAGGTGAGGATTCCCGTCTATTTTGTTGCTCCGCCCGGTATCGAGCGCGAAGTCGAGTGTGAGTTCTGCCTGCGGGTATTCTGTCCGGTCAAGGATGAGCGGCGTGACCACCCGCCGCTTCGTCCGATTCGTTTGGCGAATGCGGGGATGTGGGTCAAACCGGAGAATGTCAATTCGTTTGGAATGGTTAAGTTTCGCTGACTAAGCCGTTGCCGCCATAACTTATCCTTGCCTAACAATGGGCAGATAGGGTATAATCTTCCCCAATGGGGACAATTTTTTAAGTTCGCATAAAAGAAGGACAATAAGAATGAGCGAAAAACTCGAAACGATGACGCCGGAACTAAAGGCGTTTGTCGAAGAATGGAAGTCCAAGCCGGGCAACCTCATCATGGTTCTGCACCGCGTGCAGCAGACGTACGGGTACATCCCGCGCAACATAGCGATCGAGATCTCCGAGATGCTCGACGTACCGCTGGCGAAGATCTACGGCGTGGTGACGTTCTACAACTTCTTCCGCCTGCAGAAGGCCGGCAAGTACAACGTCCAGGTGTGCCTCGGCACCGCGTGC
>CACZHC010000062.1 GCA_902780865.1 uncultured bacterium | reverse complement strand
CTGGTCGAATACGATGGCGACGCGCTTCTTCGCGATGCGGTTGAAAAGCGCGCTCTTGCCCGTGTTGGGCCTGCCTACGAGAGATACGACGTTCATCTTTGACTCCTTGGCGGAGTATTATACCAAAACCGCGCGCGCAGGGGTTAGGGTGTCAGGAGGCGGATTTAATCCTCTAGCGTGATGTCGGACACAATCGGGAAGTGGTCGCTGTGGTAGCACTTCTTCCCCGGGCGCGGATCCGCGAAGGTCTCGTATGTGTCCACCGCAATGTCAGGCGAGACGTAGAGGAAGTCAATCTTCGCGCCGCAGTCGACCCAGTCGTAGCCGCCGTTGCTATTCTTGTCAGCATCGGGCGACCCCTTGTCCGCGTTCCTCACGTTCGCGGGAAGCTTCATCGCATCGACGGCCGAGACTTCGCTGTCGCGCCAGTTCCAGCCGGTGAACGTGCGCCACGGGCCCTTCGGCGGCGTCTTCGTGATGTAAATCGCGTCCCTGAGAATCTGCGACACCAACTTGGCGGGCGCGTCCGTCTCGCGGCAGTTGTGGTCTCCGACAAAGACGATTGGCGCGCCCTTGCCGAAATCCTTCATCCTGTTGACGACGAGAAGCATCCCCTTCTCGCGCGCCGCCTCGCTCACATGGTCGGTATGGGTGTTGGCGAAGCAAAGCTGCTTGCCGCTCTTCTTGTCCTTGAGGATAACGTATGTGCAGATGCGGGGGAGTGCCGTCCCCCACGACTTGCTGCCGGGCTTCTCGGGCGTCTCGGAAAGCCAGAACGTGCCGGACTTCTCGAGGTCGAAGCGGCTCTTCCTGTAGCAGACAGGAACGGCCTCGCCAGTAAGGTCCTTTGCCTCGCGGGACCGCCCGACCATGGCGTAGTCCGAAAACTCATTCTCGATCTCCTTGTACTGACTTGCCGTCACTTCCTGGAGCCCGAAGACATCCAGGTCGAGCTTGCGGAGATGCGCGAAGAAATCCTTGCTTCTGTCGTTCCAAGACCTATCGTCCTTGTCCTTCGGCGTTGTGCACCTGATGTTGTATGTGCCGACGCGCATCTTCACCGACGCCGCGCAAAGTCGCGTCGGCAGAATAGCCCCAAGCGCCAAACCAGCGAGCACCGCGCATTTCACAACCGTTCTTTTCATGGGCATTTTCTCCTTAGTGGTTTTCATTCATCGTGTTTTCTTTAGACAGAATTCACAGGATTGATCTAGATTATACCACACTTTTGCCATTTGCAAGCAGCTGGTTTTAACTAGTGTTTTTATGCAATGGCGAGGGCGCCATTTCTACATCAACGGCCAACCGCTTGACTTCATGCGCCATTTTTTAGGATAATACGCGCAGATGACAGTCTGGATAGAGAACCCCTTCGACAACCTCCCCGCAGAGGGCTTCCGCCCGCAGCGCTACTGGCTCATGGCCGAGGCGTTCGCGCGTGCCGGGCACGACGTGACCTTGTGGACAAGCGACTTCTCCCACGCGAAGAAGGCGCCGCGCGTCCTCTCAAAAGTCGAAGCGCCCTTCCACCTCAAGCTAGTAAAGACGCCGCCCTATTCAGGCAACGTGTCGTTCAAGAGAATCGCGAGCCACCGCGCATACGCCGCGAACTGGCTTGCCGACGCCCGCGCCGAAGCGAAGGGATCAGGAAAGCCCGACGTCATAATAATCTCCATGCCTCCACTATCGACTGCCGACGCCGCGCTTGCGATGAAGAAGGAGTTCGGCGCGAAGATCGTCGTCGACGTTATGGACGCATGGCCAGAAACCTTCGAGCGCATCTTCCCCGCGCCACTAAAGTTCCTTTCCGCGCTTGCACTGCTTCCCCTTCGCCGCGCCGCCAAGCGCGCGTATCGCGGCGCAGACCTCGTAACAGGCGTATGCGACGCCTACGGCGACATCGCGCGCGCGAACGGCGCGCGCGAATACGTGCGCTTCTACCATGGCATAGACACAAGCAAAGCGCAAGGCGCAAACGTGCAACGGCCGCCGCTCTCGTTCGTCTACGCAGGGAATTTCGGCCGTGGCTACGATCTCTCGGCGGCGATAAAGGCGATTCTCGAAAACGAAAACGCGACGCTCGACATCGCGGGGGCGGGCGAGCGCGAAGCCGAGTGGCGTACGCTCGCGGCGCATTCGCCGCGGATCCGCTTCCACGGCTATCTCTCAGGCGGCGAGCTCGACAAGCTCCTGGACAGCGCGTCGATCGGCGTCATTCCACTTTCCGACGACACGTTCGTCGGGCTTCCCTACAAGCTCGGCGACTATGCGGCGCACAATCTCAGGATGGTGACGTCGCTCCGCGGCGAATGTGCCGCGATTCTCGAGAAGCACAACGCTGGCGCGGTCTACGACGCGAAAGATCCAAGTTCGTTCATCGCGGCGGCGCAGAAAGTTCAAGCGTCAACGCCCGACTTCGCCTCGCTTCTATCCGAGCTCGACGCCGGGAGGATATACGACGACTACGTGAAGTGCGTCTGCTGACAGCAGGGTCTATTGCGATAATCCGCAAAGACAGTCAGACGGTCAGTCGGTAAACGCCGGCATCGGCGGGGGCTGGAAGTTGAATGCCGCCGTCACGAGCTTGCCGAGCGCGTCATCCCTCGAAAGCGCCGAGTCGGGAACATCGACGACTGGCTCAGCCGACGAAACACCGCGGGGCGCATTGGTAATCGTAACCGCGTCCTGAGGCTTGACGCCCGAGCCGACCTTCGCCTCGTGTCCGACGCCGATGGCTGCCGCGTTAAGCGCCTCGCGCCCTGCTCCGATGTTGTTAAGACCATTGTTGTTAAGATTGATTTCCATTGTCGTATTTCCTTTCATGTGTTCGCCTTGTCTACACATATCTCGCTAAAAGGTTACATGTAAATCTGCAAGAATCGTCTTCAACTTCTCTTTTGCACGGAAAATGCGCACTTTTACAAGATTTTCGCTCACTCCTGTCTGATTTGCGATGTCTCGCACGGACATTTCGCCTACTTGGAACATCGTATACGCGTCACGAAGGATGGGCGGAAGCTTCGCAAACGCCTCCAAAAGGCGCTTGCGAAGGTATTCCGTATCGGACTGCGAAGTCTCGCGATGCTGCGGCAAGGTGTCGAGACGCTCCGTTGTGCCGATGGGCGACGTCTCCGCGTCACCCACGACCCCATCGTCCGAATCGCGTATCTCGCCGACGAAAGTCAAGTGCGCCTTGTCGCGCGCAAGGTTCTTGCGGAGATTGCGGGCAATCGTAAAGGCAAGGCCCGAGACGGAGTCGGCATCGTCGCGCACATCGTCGCGCATCTTCCATATCTTGAGGAAGGTGCTCTGCACGATGTCGCATGCCTCGGCGTATTGGCTACCCGAGGAGACGAGCCAGTTCGTCAGCTTGGGGGCTATGGTCCTGTAGAGCTTTTCCATGTCTTTCATACAACTTCTCCCACTATGTCGTTTCTCCCGTATCCGCCTCGCCCCCCACTTGAGGCAGTTCGTCCAGCGTCACGCTGTCGAGCTCTTCCTCTTCCTTTTTGGCGTCCTGAAGCTGCTTGGCCCACTTGAGGACTTCCGCGACCGGCTCGATAAGCGAGTCGGGGATGAATTCCTCTATCCTGCCCTCGGCATAGAGTGCGCGGGCAAGTGGGCGATCCTCCATGATAGGAATTCCAAGGGCAAGCGCCTCTTCGCGGATTATCTTCGCGATTGGCCCCGAACCGAGCGCGCAGATGCGCGGAAGCGGGGCCTCCTCTGCCTTGAAGCGTATGCCCACGGCGAGGCGCGTCGGGTTGGTGACGACGACGTTTGCCTTCGAGACGGCCTGCCGCGGATCGGGCCCGTTCAGGATCTCGTCGCGGAACTGCCTCTGCGCCTGCTTGATTTCCGCCGATCCTTCCATCTCCTTGTATTCGCGCTTTACCTCGTCCTTCGTCATCATCATCTGCTTCGTGAAGTTGCGTCCCTGGAAGATGCGGTCGACGACGGCGATCACTATGTAGCCGAAGGCCGTGTAGACGGCGAGGCGCTTCAGCATGAGCTTCAGGCACGGGAAGATGTCGTCGATCGTGCCGTAGCACATCGTGAGAAGTTCGGGGACGCTCGCCCAGATGATCTTGTAGAGGAGATAGCCGAGGAAGCAGACCTTCACGATGTTCTTCAGGAACTCGAAGAGGTTCTTCATGCAGAAGATCTTCTTCGCGCCCTCGACGGGATTGAGCTTCTCCATCTTCGGTATTATCGGCTCGAAGGTGAAGAGAAAGCCGATCTGGGCGGTGTTGGCGGCGATGCCGATGACGGCCGCGACGAGGACGAAGATGAAGGAATGCTTGCAGATCACGAACGCCGTCATCCCCATCGCCTGGCCGGTGGCCGCGAAAGGATCGCCGCTCATGCGGTTCCCTATGTAGCCAAGAAGCATCGAGGCGTCGTCGACAAGCGCAATGCCCATCCAGCCGAGAAGCACGAACAGGACAACGAGAATAGCCGTCGAGACGATGTCCTTGGACGTGCACACCTGTCCCTTCTGCCGCGCGTCGCGCAGCTTCTTCTGAGTGGGCATCTCAGTCTTCTCGCCAGAGGATTCAGCCATGGTCGGTCATCCTCCAAGAAGCTTGCGGACAGGCGAGAGGATTGCTGTGTCCTTGGTGTACATCAGCATATCCATTATAAACGGAAGATAGACGATAAGCATCGCGACGCCAAGCGCGGACTTGACGGGCATCGAGAGGAAGAACACGTTGAGCTGGGGCGCCGTGCGGTTTACGAGGCCGAGTCCGATCGTCGCGAGGAACATCACGATGATCACTGGCGCCGAGATCACTACCGTGACTTTAAGCATGTCGTCCACGGTGCCAAGGATCTGCAAGGGTGCGCCGGGCGTGAATGAAATCCCGTTGACGAACACCGGCCAGATGGCGTAGCTCTTGTAGAGCGCCGCCAGCATGAGGAGCACCGCGCCGCTGACGAAAAACACGGTCGAGACTATCTGGGTGAAGAAGATGCCGGTTGTCGAGACCTGCGCACCCGAAAGCGGCGAATACACCTCGCCCATCGTCGCGCCACGCTGGTTGTCTATGAAGTTGCCTATGTTCTCCGCGACCCAGAAGGGAATCGACGCAAAGAACCCGAGCAGGAACCCGATGATGGCCTCCTTGAAGGCGAGGATCGAGAACATCCATAGATTCGGCTCGCCCGGCGGCATCTCGTTCTTTACGAATGGAATCACAAGGCACGCAAAGCCAAACACGGCCACCCTTCTCGCGACGCCCGGGATCATCGAGTCCGCAAGCACCGGACAGATGGCAAACGCCCCGCCGATTCTCGCCATGGCAAGAACCGCCGCAAGAATCCAGCGATGGAACTCAATATAGGGCATGGTCTACCGCAGCAGCGCGAAGTGGGTGAAGATGTCCTGGGTGTAGAGAAGGAGAGTGGAGCCAAGCCAAGAGGCGCAGGCGAGGAGCGTGAGGGAGATCGCGATCAGCTTCACCGCGAAGCCAAGCGTCTGCTCCTGTATCTGCGTGAGCGCCTGGAGCAGCGAGACGATGATGCCGATCACCGTCGCCACTATGATCGGGATGAGCGAAAGGCGCAACACGATTATGAGGCATGTCTTGGCGTAATCAAGTATCTGCGCCTGGCTCATATCATGTATCCCTTCACAAGCCCCTGGATGAGAAGCGTCCAGCCGTTGACCATGACGAACAGGAGCAGCTTGAACGGCAGGGAGATCGTCACCGGCGAGACCATCATCATGCCCATCGCGAGCAGGATGTTGGAGACGATGATGTCGATCGCGATGAACGGCAGGTAGACGAGGAAGCCGATCTGAAACGCCTTCGTGAGTTCAGAGACGCAGAACGCCGGCAAGAGAATTGCGAAACTCTCAGGGTCGACCACCGCCGGCTCGCCTTCCTTGCCCCAGAGCATCTCGGCGGTATTTATGAAGAAAGCCCTCTCGCGCGGCGCCGTATGCTGGGAGAGGAACACCCTGAACGGCTCGGCCGCCTTTTCGATGTCCAGCGTAGAAAGGTCAAGCTGCGCCGGCGCGGACGGCTCAGCTCCCGCCTGCCCATGCCCGGCAGTAGCGGTCGCCACTGTGGCGTTCCTTGCCTTCTGCGTCTCGGCGATTATGCCCCACGACTCGCTCGCGACCGGCGCCATGATGTAGAACGTAAGAATCACAGCAAGCGCGTTTACGACCATGTTCGGCGGAATGGACTGGATGCCGAGCGCGTTTCGTATGAGCGAGATAACGACCACTATCTTCAAGTAGCTCGTCGCCACCATCGCCACAAGCGGAAGGAGCGATAGTCCTACGAGAACCAGTATAAGTGTAAATGGATCTGTTTGAAACATGGCGAGTAGGGGTTAGGAGTTAGGGGTCAGGGGTCAGGAGTCAGTAGTTAGTGGTTAGGAGTTAGGGGGTGGTGGATTCGACGATGAATGCCGACTGGTCGCCAAGTCGGTCGAGATGGCCTATCGCAATGGTCTTGGCGCCAAGAAGAAGCTTCAGAGGACCAGACGGCTTGGCGTCGGTGGTGCGCGGCGTATCTGCCGCGTCGAAGACCTCGCCAAGCGTGATCTCCTTCGGCTCGGCGTCGACGACACGGACAAGCCCCCCTGCGGCGTAGCGCGACACGCCCCCCTCGCCAACCGTAAAGCGCCCGTCGACGATAAGCCCCGCCGGAACAGTGCCGATTTCCGGCAAAAGCACCGCATCGCCAACTTCAAGCCCGTCGATATCCGTCTGCGGAAGCGCAAACGCGGCATATTCCGCAACGGCTCGGAGCGGCGTAGAGCGAATCGACTCGTGCGCGAGGTCGAGATTCCTGAGATTGCCTATCGCGGAAACGACGGCAGGAGTGCGGGTAATCGTAAACACTATGTCATCAACCTTCGCGACAAGAGTTCGCACGTCAGGACTATCTGGCGTCGCAAGCCCGACGAGCTTGAGCTGCTTGTGGACGGCGTTTTCAACTAACTGGAATACTACGCCTGCGTCCTTCTCGACAAGAGCAAGCAGAATTGGCTCTGGAACGTCGGCGCGGCTATCCCAGACTGCTTCCAGCTCCTTGAAGCGCGGAGAGCGCCCGAGGGAGAGAATGTGCGCTTCGTCGTCGAGCGTCACCGAAAGAGAGATGGCGTCTGCAGGGGGCGTCGCGCCGAGGGAGAGCGTCGTGCTTTCGTCGCCAAGCCGGCACGGCATCGCGAACGCAGGCGAGTCGACTATTGCCTCGGCCGCAAGCTTGGACCACTGCGGGAGCGCGGAGAGTATCTCAAACGACTTCATTGCCCTTTCCTTTCCTGACTGAAACCGAGACCTGGCGGAAGGTGGAGACATGCTCTGCAAGCGCCGTCTCGAGGCGCGGCATCGCTTCCATCGCGAGTTTCGCGGCATTAGGCGTCGACGGGACGATTTCGACGGCGAGCGTTCCGCTTTCAGACGAAAGGCGTATCTCCGATCCGTCAAGGACCTCTGGCTTCAACCTCACGATCATCTGGCCTTCGCCGCGCACGAGCGAGGGCGTCACGAGTATCTGGTCGGCGATCGCCTCGGCTACGTTGTTCACGACTTCGACAATGGCCTCGGTGCGTGCGCTTGCGGTCGAGGCGGCAATTTCCTGCTGTGCAGCTGCCACGAAAGGCGCTTCCCTGAGCGGTGCTGCGGCACGCGCGGATTCCTGCGAGAGGTCGATGACTACGACTTCTTCAGGAGCCGCAGTGCGTTTTCCGGCGACAACCGGCTTTGCCGAAGCAACTTCAGATTTGGCAACAGGCGCTTCAACGACAGGCGCGGCAGGCGACTCAACAACTGACGACTTGGCAACTGGCGCGGCAGGCGCTACTGGCGACTCAACGACAGGCGTTGCGACAGGCGCGACAGGCGACTCAACAGCTGGCGTTGCTACAGGCGAGGCAGGCGTCACTTGAACTGTGGCGACGGTCGCAGGGCTAGAGTCTGGCGCGACAGGCGCGACTTGCGGCTCAACAGCTGGCGTTGCGACAGGCGCGGCAGGCGTCACTTGAGCTGCGGCGATTGTCGCAGGGCGAGAGTCTGGCGCGACAGGCGCGACTTGCGACTCAACGACAGGCGCTGCGACAGGCGCGGCAGGCGACTCAACAACAGGCGTTGCGACAGGCGCGACTGGCGTCACTTGAACTGTGGCGATTGTCGCAGGGCGAGAATCAGGCGCGACAGGCGCGACTTGCGACTCAACGACAGGCGTCACTGGAGCTGCGGCGATAGTCGCAGGGCGCGCGGCTGGCGCGACAGGCGTCACTGGCACTTCGGCGATGGTCGCAGGGCGAGAGTCTGGCGCGACAGGCGCGACGGACGACTCAACAGCTGGCGTTGCGACGGGCGCGACGGACGCTTCGGCGACAGGCTTTTCAACGACAAGCGTCTCGACGACTGGCGCGACAGGCGCAGCTGTTACAACAGGCACTTCGACAACTGACTTTTCGACGACAGGCGTCTCGACAACTTGCGCGACGGGCGCAGCTGGTGTTGCTGGCGCGGCGGGCGCGATTGACACTTCGGCAACAGGCTTTTCAACGACAAGCGTTTCGACAACTGGCGTAACAGGCGCTGCAGGCACAATGGGCGCTTCCACAATTCGCTTTTCAACGACAGGCGGCTCGACAACTTGCGTCTTGACGACAGGCGGCTCGACAACTGGCGCCTTAGCGATGGACAACTCAGCAGTTGTCGCTGGGCGCGTGGATAGTGCAACAACTGGCTTTTCGGCAACGGGCGCCTCAACGACAGGCGACGTGGCGACAGGCGCGACAGACGACTCAACAACTGGCGTTGCTACAGGTGCGGTTGGCGTTGTTGGCGCGACGGGCACGACAGGCGACTCGACAACTGGCTTTCCAACGATTGCCGCAGGGCGCGAGTCTGGAGCAGGCGCCACAACTGGCTCAGGAGCCTCGCGTGGCAACGACATGTTTTGCGCAATGCTCTCCATCGCAAGGCGAATCGAACCTACCTCCTGCTTGTCGTCAGACATCGACGCCAAGAAACGCCCGAGCGATTCCGGCGACGGCGGATTGAACGACAACGGGGCAAGCCCGCTTGCGTCCGCGACACGCAGAGAATCTGCGGCAGAAAAAATCGAATCAAATTGTATGGATCCCACTGTCATATCTCCGGCTTCCTTACGATGAAGTCCTCGAGTTCGCCTTCGGCACGACGCTCCTGTTCGTCGGCCTCATCCTCCATCCAGACGGACTTGTGCTCCTCGATCTTCATCCTGTTTTTCATTGCAACTGCAAAATTCACTCTCGCGGATTCGGCCGCCGCCTCGCGGTCCTTAAGCTCCCCTTCGGCTCGCGTGACATTGTCGGCCTTGAGAACGCCCTCCTCGTCGATTCTCGCCACGCCTTCGTTCGCAATGTCTATGCGATCACGGCTCACGGGCCGTCCGATTATCGCATCGTATATGCGTTCGCGCCTCTCCTCTTTCGTTCTCTCGTACTCGGCAAGTTCGCTCTTCCTCTCTTCAAGCTTGCGCTCCGCCTCTGCGACGGCTCGACGGGCGGCGGTCAGTTCGCCCGCGGCTCGGTCTTCTCGCATTACGCGTATGCGCAGCAGTGGCTGGAGGAAGTAGGACATATATTAAGATACCGCTTCCTTTAGTTTTTCTATGGTGTCGGCGTAGGCGGGCTTTTCGTCGAGCCCTTGTTTCAGGAACGCGTTGACGGCGCCGTTCTTCGCAACCGCCTCGTCGGTCTCTGGGTCCGTCCCCTTCTTGTACTCGCCGATCTTCAACAAGAGCTCAACCTCGGCGTACTTGGCGAGCAGCGAGCGGAGTTTCGAAGCTGCGGCCTTGTGGTCTTTCGGAATGATGGCGGACTGGCAGCGCGAGATCGACGCAAGTATGTCGATCGCCGGATAGTGGTTCTGCTGCGCGAGCTTGCGAGAGAGGATGATGTGCCCGTCGAGAATGGAGCGCGTTTCGTCTGCTATCGGCTCGGTCATGTCGTCGCCTTCGACAAGAACGGTGTAGAGCGCGGTAATGGATCCCTTGGAGGAATTGCCCGCGCGCTCCATGAGCTTGGGGAGCTCGGAGAAGACGCTCGGCGGAAAACCGCGTCTCGTCGGCGGCTCTCCTGCGGCAAGGCCGATTTCTCGCTGCGCACGACCAAAGCGCGTCACGGAATCCATAAGAAGAAGAACCCTCTTTCCCTTGTCGCGGAAACTCTCGGCAATAGAGGTCGCAACGTATGCCGCCTTGAGACGCTCCATGGCAGGACGGTCGGACGTCGATATGACGAGCACAGCCCTCTTCTGCCCCTCGGGGCCAAGGTCCTTCTCGATGAACTCCCTCACCTCGCGTCCGCGCTCGCCGATAAGGGCAAGGACCGTGACGTCCGCCTCGGTATTGCGGATGATCGATGCGAGCAGAGTCGACTTGCCGCCGCCAGCCGCGGCGAATATCCCCATACGCTGCCCCTCGCCGCAGGTGAGAAGCCCGTCGATTGCGCGAATGCCAAGCGAAATGGGCTTGGAAATTATCCTGCGTTCAAGCGGAGACGGCGGCTCTGCGTATACAGGATAGTATCCGTCTGGGCGTAGAATCCCCTTCTTGTCCGAATCCATGGGACGACCAAGGCCGTCGAGAACCCGGCCAAGGAGATGCTCCCCCACAGGAACCATCTGCACGTGCCGAGTTGGTATGACTTCGGTTTCAGCGGAAATGCCTATCATCGTGCCAAGCGCCGTCAGGAGAACTGCGTCGCGCGTGAATCCCACGACCTCGGCCTGGACCTCGACATCCTCCCACGGATTGCGCAGAAGACACACTTCGCCGATCTTGACGCCCGGAACGGACGCCTTGATTATAGTGCCGACTACCTGGATGACCTTGCCCTTGACGTCGATGGGCTGCGCGTCCTCGACGGCTCGGTTTAGCACCTCCGGGATATAGTCGAACGGCGTAGACATCAATGCTCCTTGGCGATGTGCTTCTTGAGCGACCGTTCGATTGCGGCGAGCTGGCTCTCCACCGAAGCGTCGGCGACGCCTGCCTCGGTTTCGAGAACGCATGCCGAGCCCTTGAGTCGCGGATCCTCAACGACGTCGAAAGTCTCAATCGTGGGGAACGTAGCGGTAAGCTCTGAAACGCGCGAGCGGACAGTCTCCACGAGCTCGGGCGCGACCTTGAGAGTGACCTGGCGCTGGGTGCGTATTACCGCGGCCATCGTCTTGCGGACGATCTGAATGACCATCTCGCGGTCGCCGATTTCGGCGACGCACGACTTCAGGGCCTTCATCACAATCTCGGACATCTTCTCCTCGACGTTCTCCATGAACGCCACGGACGAGTCCACGAGATCGAGCTTCTGCATCGCAATCTCGGTCTTGCCGTCGGCAATGCCCTTGTCGTAGCCCTTCTTACGCTCCTCTTCGTAGGCGGCTTTCGCGTCTTCGCGGATCTGCGCGGCCTGCGCCTCCGCCGCGGCGACTATCTCGGCGGCCGAGCGTATGGTCGCAACGTCCGCGGCCTTTACGACGCGGCGGTCGGACTGCAGGACGAAGTCTCCCTTGTTTATCAGCAGCATAGCTTGTACGCCTCCGGGAATTTGAGTTTAAGAAGCTTGGCGAGCACCCTGCCGCATGTTTCCTGTTTTAAACGCAGAGACGCAGAGTCGCAGAGATTTTTGGACAGCTTGAACTTGAGACGAGAGACGAGAGACGAGGGAAGCGACGCCAGCGCAGACAGCAGAACGGCATACCCGGTCTTCATGACAGATTCCGACAGCTTGCCACTCTGCGCACTCTGCGCCTTTGCGTCTCTGCGTTTGAAATCGACTCCGGCTTCTCCATCCTTTACATCCCTTAGATCGCTTAAATCCCTTTCGAAGTACGCAGTGTATCCGAACACCTCTGGATACACGCCGCGGAGCGCCGACTTGAGTCCGCGCACGACCTCGCCAGAAGTGACGCGGCGAAGCGATTCCGCGCAGGCAAGCGCGCCAAGCCACTTCGCGGTCGATTCGAGAGTTGCGCCGTCGAGAAGCAATATGCGGCTGCCGTCTTCCTTCGGGAACGTATGGAAGCACGGCTCAACGCCAAGCGAATCAAGAATGTAGCGCTTGACGCGGGGAGAGTCCCTAAGCGACAGCTGGTTCGGCTCCAGCCACGACTCGTGCACTTGGGGCGCAAAATCCCAGAGGAAGTCCCTGACACGCGGCCAGAGCTTCACTTCGCCAACAAGAGCGCGCGCATCTTCCATCGTGATTACGCCGTCCATTGCCGCGCAACCCCCTTCCTGGATTCGATGTACCTGCTCCACCTGCTCTCCGCCTCGCGTCCGCGCCCTGCCATCTTCAGCGCGCGCGCCTCTAGGAACGCGGCGGCGTGGGCGAGCTCTGGCGGCACATCTGCCGCGCGAAGCGTCTCGATGGCTCGCGTCGCCTCACCGGAGTCGAGCATAAGCTCGGCGAGCGCAACGGACGCCACGCCGTCGCGCGGATTGTCGTCGACAAGAGCGGCGCACACGGCCCGTGCGCGCGAAGGCTGCCCATGCCGCATGAACATCCACGCGGCCGTAAGCAGAAACTGTCTCTCGTCGTTTGACATCAGACTTTCAACCCTTCAACCTATTTCTTCGGCGGCGCATCCTTGAATATCGTCACCATTATCTTCTCGTAGGCGAGCCCCTCGATCGCATTCTTCACGAGCCCCTTTACGGACGGCACTATGTCGGTTATGTCGGCGTCCCAACGCGAGCGGATGGCGACCGCGGCGGAGGAAGGAAGCGCATTTCGCGCGAACGGGTCGTTCTCGGGCAGCACCACGTGCACACGCGCATCTACGACTCCGTCGACCATTGAAATCGTCTTAGCGAGGTCCTGTGCGAGCGCGTCCATGAAGCGTATGCGCTCCTCGGACGGCGAAGATATCATGCCCGTCTTCTTGAACACCTCGCCGACGCCCATGTGAGCACGGCGCGGAAGGCCCTTCTGTTCCAAGAGGTTCACCGCCGCAGCGAACTTCTGCTCCGACACCATGACGTTCCACGTGCCTTCCTCGCCGGCTTCCTTGCTGCAGGTGATTCCGGCGTCGAGAAGCGCCGCCATCACGAGGTTGGCCTGCTGCTCCGGGAGGCCCGCGTGAAGCGTTGTCTCCTTGTCGCATCCCGCCAGCAGCAACGCAGCGGCGACGACCGATATGGCGATCTTCATTTTGCCGTCCTTTCTTGATATCATAATTTCTCTGACCACTATTTACTGACTCCTGCCTACTGACTCCTGAGCACTGACCCCTGGCTACTGGTTCTTCACGAGCGTCTGCACCGCGTTCGACGTCTTGTCGGCGACCTTTGCGACTACTTCCTGCTGGAACGAGAGGTTCATCACCTCGTACTGCAGCTCGACAAGTTCG
>CACZHC010000061.1 GCA_902780865.1 uncultured bacterium | reverse complement strand
CGAGCGTCTCCCAACCGGAAGATTCGATGTATTCCACAAACTTTATCTTGGCGTTGCGGCCTACCACAATCGTGTTGAGCGGGCCGTTGAGGAAGCCGCACTTCGCGTGGAAAATGCGTTTCGAGACATCGTCGAAGAGGCAGAACTCGCCGTCCTTGAGGCACGGCTTGAAGTCGCGGACGAGAACGCCGTCCTGCCAAATCTTGCAGCCGTAGAGGCGGTATTGCCCGACATCGGCCGGCGCGCCGTCCTTGTTGTAGCCGAAGAGGTAGAGCGGCATACCAAGATCGATTTCCGAAGAGTCCGTGCCAGTATAGAGATTGACGCTGTCTCCTCCCTCCTCAACGTTGGTTCTGTCAAGCGTCTGAGAGCCGGACAAAAGGGACGATTCCACGAGATAGCGGTTTCCCACCGAATAGATGGTGGTGCTTCCCGTGGAAAGCGCACCGTAGCCCGTGCGCATCACGCCCGTGTTGCAGTAGAGAAGGTAGAAGCGCATGTCTCCGTCGGACTTGTAGCGAGGTCGATTTCCGCGGACGTGCCGGACTGCGCGTTGATTTCGGTGTCGATGTAGCCGTAGGACGTCGATTCGACGTATTCGACGAACTCGTCGGGGGTTTCGCTGTCTTCGTCGCAGACGAGATCCGCGCCGGAGCCGTAGAGGATGTCGCCGGAAACCGCATCGTAGAGTCCTGCTTTTCCATTCTTCATGCATGGAATGAGATCGCGCTGGAGCGTCATGTCGCCGCCGTCCTTCGGCCCCTGCCAGATTTTCAAGCGGTAGATGCGAGCCTTGGAATTGTAGTTGGCCGTGCCGCCGACGTTGCAGGCGAACAGGTGGATGTTGAGGCCAGTGTCAAGTCCGTCCGACACCTTGCTCCAGACATCAAGTCCATCGACCTTGATTGTGTTGGTGGCCTGGCCTTCGCCGTTGGTCGCGGAGAATGCGGCGGTGTAGTCGTAGATGCGGTTCTTCGTCCAGCGACAGATCCAGCCGCTGTTCCACGTCACCGTGTCGTATGCACCCTGTGCCGTGAGCATATTGCCGTCGACAGCATAGCCGCGGGTGTCGGTGCCGTTGTAGCAATGGCAAAAATAAAGCCGGGTGTTGCCCGAATCGATTCGGGAGCCAATAACTGTCTTGTCGCCGAGTTCCATCCACTCGAGCTCCGCCTCGACCCTGGTGTTCCAGCGGCCGGTGACGCCGGTATCGACGTATTGCGAGCCGGTGGACTCGACGTAGCGCACGAACTTGTCGGGCGTCTCTGCGAAAGCGAAACCCGCAGCCGCAAGCGAGAGTACGGCGATCGTCTTGGCATTCATGTGGCGTTCCTTTCTTGTTCTTGTTTTACCTACACCTACAGTATAGCAAATGCACCGCCGTTCCGCGATGTCTAAACGCGCATTAAATGTCGCTTTTTACGAACAGCACCTCGCATTGCTCCCGATGATATGGTATACTATCCTCAAATGACATCCAGACCGTTGAGACTGCTTGCCCATCTCTATGCGATGCAAAAAGCGTCGCGCGAGATGTCCGGTGGAATACTGCACTACGCGGCGATCCACCCCGACGTGCGGGTGCAGCTGTACGGAATCGGGACGCCCCGCCACCGTCGCGAGGAGTTCCGCGTCTGGAAGCCCGACGGCATCATTCTCGGCGCGGCGGACGAGGCGACGCTCCGCGCCGTCGAGGGGCTTGGATGCCGCGCCGCCGTTTTCGTCAACACGGAGCCGGCGGTACCGGCGGCGATGCGCTACGGCAGCGTCTACTGCGACAACATCGCGGTCGCCGAGGCCGCAGCGAGGGTATTCTCCGGCAAGCACCTCGGCAACTTCGCCTTCGTGGGGACGCGCACGTGCGACGCATGGAGCGTAGAGCGAGGTTCGGCGTTCCGCCGGCTTGCCGCGGCGTCAGGCTGCTCCTTCTCGGAGTTCAAGTCGCCTCCCACCGCGAGTGCAAACCACCGCCGCGAACTCGCCGCACTCGTCGACTGGGTCGGCGCGCTCCCCAAGCCCTGCGGCATATTCGCCGCGTGCGACGCCAGAGCGAAGGACGTGCTGGACGCCTGCGCAGCGGCACAGGTTCTGATTCCGGAACAGGCGATGGTGATCGGCGTCGACGATGAGGAGTTCATCTGCCGACAGACGCTTCCGACGCTTTCGAGCGTCGTCCCAGACTTCTCGCGCGGCGGATACATCGCGGCGGAAATGCTCGTCGAGCTGCTGACGGGAAATCGGAGGCGGCTGCCGCGCAGGACGTTCGGCGTGCAGGGCGTCGTAGAGCGCATGTCCACGAGTGACACGCGTGGAACGGGACGGATGGTCAGCCGCGCCCAGGAGTTCATCCGCACCTACGCCACGTCGTCCGACATATCGGTTGAAGACGTCGCAAAGGCGTCCGGCTCGTCCCTACGGCTCCTGCAGAAGAACTTCAAAGCCGTCACGGGCTCGACCATCTGCGATGCGATCCAGACGGCGAGGCTCTCCAAAGTCTGTAAACTGCTCTCGGAGACTTTGACGCCGATAGGGCAGATCGGCGAACTGAGCGGATTCGGCAACAACGCCTATCTGAAAAAACTTTTCCACAGGCGTTTCGGCTGCACGATGCGCAACTATCGGGCGAACCACTAGAAGCGAGGGACGGTCAACATGGCGGTTTCGGCAAAGTCGTGGTCGAGAGAGCGCAGATCGGTCGCCGCGCATTTCGCCGTGCTGGGACTCGTCTGCGCGACATGGGGAACTTCCATCGACGACATGAAACTTCTGCTCGGACTCGACGAGGCCCAGCTCGGATGGCTTCTCTTCTCGGGTCCCGTGGGATGCCTCGTCAGCTTCATTTTCGCCCGTGCGCTGATGAAGAGACTCGGAAGCCGCAGAAACCTCGTTCTGTCGACAAACCTCTACATCGCCTCTGCAATCGCGGGCGCAGCGTGCTTCCTCATGCGCACGCCGATTCTGTCCTGGTGCCTGGTGACGGCGTGCCTCGCGGCCACCGGGAACCTGTTCAACATATCGGCGAACACACAGGCCGGAATCATCGAGCGAACGGAGGGCCAGACGGTCATGGGCTCCTTCCACGCGATATTCAGCCTCATGTGCCTTGTCGCCTCTGCCGTCGCCGTCTTGACATCCCATCTTGGCATCCCGCCGGAATGGCGCCTCACCGGAATCATCGCCATCTCCGTCGTCGCGCATCTCGCGTTTATGCGCGGGCTTCCGGCAGAAGCGAAAATGCCGGCGCGGCAAGCAGGCGAACGCCTGCGCCTTCCCGACGCGCAGCTGCTTGCCGTGGGACTCGCCGCACTCGTCGTAATAGCCTGCGAAGGCGCTGTCAACAACTGGGTCGGCGTCTTCTACGGCGACGCACTCGGAGCGCCTCCGGGGCAGATCAAATGGGGCTACTGTGCGGTTGGCGTCATGACAGTGCTTGGCCGGTTTTCTGCAGATCCTCTTGTTGGCCGATTTGGCCCTGGGAAAGTCTTCCGAACCTATTCGCTTATGGCGGCAGCCGGTCTGACCGCCGCGATTTCGTCTCCATTCATCGGCATTTCGGGGCTTCGCCTTGTCCTGACGGCGACCGCAGGATATGCTGTCGCGGGGTTCGGCATCTCCGCCCTCGTGCCGATCCTGTATTCAAGGGCGAACAAGACGAAGTCGATGTCCGCCGCGTCGGCGTTCACGTTTGTCGGCGCCATGGGCTTCCTCGGAGGATTCATGGTGTCCCCGACTGTCGGATGTGTCGCCCGCACGGCAAACCTCTCCCTTGCCCTCGGCATATTCGCCGCGCTGATCCTGATCTGCCCCTTCCTCCGTATAGACGACGGCACCACAGAATGATCATTATGTCACGCCAGTACCGCTTGGCGCATTGCCTGTTGTCGCCGAGCGATTTGTTGACATAGTTGAAGCGAAGCTCGACGTAGCATCCGTATCCGCTCGACTTCGTGAAGTTGTTTACGTACACCTGTCCGCGGGTCAAGAGGGTCGGAGCTTATTGATACAGCTCTATTGATACAGTAACTCATGCTAGCTTGTACTCCTGCCTCAACGCGGCGCATCAGCGCAACCGCGCGGTCCTTCTCCCCGTCGTCAAGGAAGAACGCACGGTGCGCAAGCCGGCTGACAAGGTGATAGCACCTGTTCTGCTCGATAACCCTGTTCTTTCTCATGTGGGCATTATACCAAAAACTCGGCTACTGTATCAATTTTACTGTATCAATGAGCTCTGACCCTTCATCTTTCTTCCTCCGCGTGCGGGGACGCACGCGGGTACACTCCAGAGATCAGCCAGCGACGCTACAGCGATTGCAACGATCAGTGCGGCGCCGAGAGCGAGTACGGTGCGGCGTCCGGGCCCGTGCCGCGGGAGCGGTTCGGGAACGGACTCATCGTGAAGACGAGTTCGCCGCCGGCCTGGAGCTCCGCGCGCGTGACGTAGTTGCGCTCGAGCGCGGCGCCGTTCAGGGTCGCCTTCTCCACGTAGGGCGTCGCCGTGAAGTCCTGCACCGGGCGGCCGTCCACGCCGTTCGCGCGGATCGTCAGCGTCTTGCCACCCAGCGAGAGGATGGCACACGACACCTGCGGCGCGCCGAGCGCGTACTCCTGGCTGCCGGGGCAGACGGGATAGAAGCCGAGGCAGCTCCAGACGTACCAGGCCGAGGTCTGCCCGTTGTCCTCGTCGCCGCAGTAGCCGTCGGGCGCGGGACGGTACAGGCGCGTGACGATGTCGTTGACGTGCTTCTGCGTCTTCCAGGGCTGCCCGCACCAGTCGTAGAGGTAGGGCATGTGCTGGATCGGCTGGTTGCCGTGCGCGTACTGGCCGAAGCCCATGACCTGCATCTCGCGGATCTCGTGGATGACAGTCTTGTAGTACGAGGCGTCGTAGACCGGCGGCTCGTCGAAGATTGAGTCGAGCCGCGCGGCGAACGCGTCGCGCCCGCCCATCGCCTCCATCAGCCCGGCGATGTCGTGGAAGACGCTCCAGGTGTAGTGGAGCGCATTCCCCTCGGTGAAGTCGCCGCCCCACTTGTACGGATTGAACGCCGCATCGAACGAGCCGTCCGCGTTGCGCCCGCACATGAGCCCGACGGACGGGTTGAAGACGTTCCGCCAGCTCTCGGCCCGCCCGCGGTAGACGTCAAGCTCCTCGGCGGGGCGTCCGAGCAGCTGGCCGAGCCGCCAGATGCACCAGTCGTCGTAGGCGTACTCCAGCGTGCGCGCCGTGCTCTCCCGGATGCCGACGTCGCGCGGCACATACCCTTTCGCGTTGTAGTGCTCGAACCCAAGACGCCCCTCGGAGAGGATCTCGGGATGCACCGCGTTCGCGCCCTTGACCATCGCCGCATAGAGCGCATTCGTGTCGACGCCCGCGGCCGCGCCGCTCAGAAACGCGTCCGCCACGACGCTCGCGGAGTTGTTGCCGATCATGCAGAAGCGGTAGCCGGGGCTCGACCACTCGGGCAGCCAGCCGCCCTCCGTCGCGCAGTTGAGGAGCCCCTCCGTCATCTCGCGGTTCATCTCCGGATAGACGAGGTTGAGGAGCGGGAAGAGCGCGCGGAACGTGTCCCAGAACCCCGTGTCGCAGTAGTAGCGCCCAGGCCTCACCTCGAGCGTGTGGGGGCTGCGGTGGACGGGCCGTCCGTCCGGTCCGACGTCGAAGAAGCGCCGCGGGAAGAGGAGCGCGCGGTAGAGGCACGTGTAGAACATCCGGCGGCGGTCGAGGTCGTCGTCGTAGAGGTAGACGCGCGACAGGATAGCGTTCCAGTCCGCCGAACCCTCGGCGGCGACCTGGTCGAGCGTGCGGCCCGCGACCTCGCGGAGGTTCAGCCGGGCCTGCTCCGGCGAGACGAACGAGGCGCCCACGCGCGCGCAGACCTGCGCGCCGCGCGGGAGCGGCGCGAAGCGTACGGCCACGACCTCGCCCCGACGCTCGACCGCGGCGAACGGGTGGTCGAACTCGATGCGGAAGAAGTTCTCGAGCCGCTTCGCCGGCTTCCTCTCGTTCCAGCGGACCTTCGCCCTGCGGCTGACGCCCTCAATCACCGACCCTTCGGCCGCAACGATCTCGCCGTCCGGGAACGCGTCGACGACGAACTGCGGGGCGTCCGTCTCGGGATAGGTCGCGCGCAGGATCGCCGCGTTGCACGTCGGCGCCACCTCGACCGTGGTGTCGTGGTCGGCGAGGTACACGCGGTAGAGGTGCGGACGCGCGAACTCGGTCTTGTGCGAGAACCACGAGGCGCGCGACGTGTGGTCGAACTTGTCGAGCCCCTTCGCCGGCATCAGGGAGAACTGCCCGTAGTCGCCGATCCACGGACTCGGCTGGTGCGTGAGGCGGATGCCGCGGATCTTGCGGTCGCCGTAGCTGTAGATCCAGCCCGTCTCGTTGTCGCCCGTCTGGGGCGTCCACGCATGCGCGCCCCACGGACGCGCGATGCACGGGTAGAGGTTGCCGGTCGAGAGCTCCATCGTGTTGTCCGTGCCGACGATCGGCAGGGCGTAGTCGCCGAGGTCGGCGCGCGCGGCGAGCGCGGCGCCGAGGAGCGCGGGCAGGAAGGCGGTCTTGGTGTTCATGCCCCGTATTTTAGCATATTCGGCCGCGCCTCACTTCACCGAGACGGTCTTCGTCTCGCCCGGCCTGAGCGATACGAGGGCCTTCCCGGCGACGCGGACGGTGAGCGGATGGTCGTAGAGCCGCGCGTCGAGCGGCGCGAGGTCGAGCGACACCGCATACACGCCCTCGCCGTTCTTCTCGGCCTTGACCTGCGCGTACTTCGCCTCGGTGACGTACTTGTGCCAGTCGATCGCCGAGCAGAGCCACATCCGGTCGCGGCAGGCGTCGAGCTTCCTCAGCAGGCGCTCGAAGTAGTCGAGCCCCGTCACATGCCAGTCACCGCCCACGCCGTGGAAGTCGATGTGGCCCATCGTCTTCTGCGCCAGCGTCTTCTCGACATAGGCCTCGGCGTCCTCGATCTTGCCGAACTGCCAGGGCGGACCCTGGAAGCCCGGACGCTCCACGAGGTCGTAGGCCGAGAGGATCTCCTTAAGCCCCGTCGCATCGACGCGCCACGGCACCCCGCCCGGGATGGCGAAGGAGACGAGCCGCGGCCACGGCTGGTCGGGTGTAAGCGCATGGATGACCTCGTTCGCGGCGGCGGCCTGCCCGTGCAGCTCCGCCGGCGCATTGACGCCCTTGTGCGTCGAGGTGTGGTTGCCGAGGAACACGAAGGGACTCTTCGCGGCCTTCGCCCATTCCGCCTTCTTCCACGTGAACTGGCCCGCCTCGGTGATGAGATAGAACGTGCCGGGCACGCGGTACTTCTCCAGAAGCGGAATCGCCTTCTCGAGATGGCTCACGCACGCATCGTCGAACGCGAGCAGGAAGGCCGCGTCCCTGCCCTCGTACAGGGGACAGACCTCGACCGGTCCGTCGCAGGAAGGCGCCGGCGGGGGCAGGGGCTTCGCCTTCGGCAGGTCCGCGGGCGCCGCGGCCGCGGCGGACGGACGGCGTGCGCCGCCGTCGCGGCAGCGGCTGTCGGGACCGCCCGCGTTCTTCTGGCGGCCTTCGCCCGGCGTCGCCAGGTCGTCGCGCTGCCACACGCGGATGTAGTCGATCTCGAAGTCGGACGGGAAGAGCGAGGCGTCGAGCGGGTCGCATTCCCAGCCGCCGATCTGGTTCTGGAACTGGACGTAGGCCGGCACGTCTATCACGCGCCTGCTCTTGAACGTCCAGAACGGCTCGCCGTTGCCGTACATCGTGATTTCGCCGGGGAGCCAGAGCATCCCCACCGTGATGAAGCCCTCCGCGTCGGTCGCGACGTAGTTCGCGCTCGTGCCGACGACCTTGTGCTCCTTGCCGTAGCCGTCCCAGTGGCAGGCGGTGTTGAAGCGGTGCGGACCCCACATCGACTGCGACTCGACGATGTCGATCTCCATGCCGCCGTCGAAGACGTCGGTGCGGCTGCGGAAGTGCATCCAGTTCTCCTGCGGGAAGCCCTGCGGGAACTTGCCGAGCCCGCGGTCGGGCATGAGCCAGATGCCGGGCCAGAGGCACGGGCCGGAGGGGAGCTTCAGGCGGAACTCCCAGTAGCCGTAGCGCTGCGTGAACTTGCCGAACGTGTCCGCCCAGCCGACCTGCCAGTCGGTCTCGACCGGCGTCGTCGGCGGCGTCCCGGGGAACTTGGCCTCCTCGGGGTTGTCGTTGTGGAAGCCGCGCTTCCTCTCCGCGCGGAGGACGAGCTTGCCGTCGCGGAGGAAGACGCTGTCGCGGCTGAAGTGCTGGCGCTTGTCCCAGAAGTTGAACCACCGGAAGCCGAAGAGCGTCTCGTCGATCTTCTCGCCGTCGAACTCGTCGTCGAGCGTCTTCGTCCACTTGCCGGGGACGGGCGGACGCTGCCCCAGCCAGTCGGACTTCCTCGCGGGCGGGTTCTCGCCCTTCATGCCCAGGACCGCGAAGCTCTGCGCCCCCGCCTTCGGGTCCGGGATCACCGCGAGCGCCCTGACCTTGTGGTTGCGGAACGCCGTGCCCGTACCGGGGATGCGGTCCCAGCGTCCGCCCTTCTCGCGGTCCATATGGTCGGGCGAGAAGCCCGTCGCCCACGGCTTCTTCGGCGCGAACGGAATCGTGACGACGGCAGTCGCACCCGGCTCGATCGCCGCGTCGGGTCCGTACGGATCGGTCGACCCGTCGCAGCTGTCGAGGCGGAACGTCGGCTGCGCGGCCGTCGCGCCGGTGTTCTTCACCGCGAGGCGTACCTGCATGTCAGCGGCGAGGTCCCAGAACGCGGCCTGCGGCTTGATGAGCTGCGCCGGCGCATCGCCACCCGCGAAGGCGACCGTGCGCGCGTCCTTGAAGACATAGCCCTTCGCGTCCGGCTTCTGCCGCGTCTCGCTCGCCGCGACGCCCGGCTTCTCGCCGTCCCAGCCGGCGGCCTTGAGGTCCTCGACCTTGAACTCGACCGGACCCTTCGGGTTGCCGAGGAAGAACTGCACGCGCACGATGTTGGACTGGTCGAGCTTGTAGTTCGGCTGGTGGTAGAACGCGTAGCCGAAGTAGACCTTGACGACGGTCGACGCGCCGCCCCTGAGCTTGACCGGCTCGGTGTTCCACGGGCTCTTGCCGGGGACGGCCGGATTGTCGACGCGCATGTAGAGCTGGAACTCATCCTGTCCGAGGTTCGTCACCTTCGCCTCGACGTGGCCCCACAGCGAGAGGTCCCAGTTCGGCTTGCCGCCTGGCGGCACGACCATCACGCCCGGCCACTGGCTCGCACCCGGCGTGAGTTTCGCCGTGAAGCCGTTGTCGACGATCTTCCAGGTGACCTGGCCCTGCGCGCCGCCACCGACCTTGAGCTGGTCCGCCGCGCCGGGGAGACCGGCCTCGAAGAGCGCACGCGGCATCTGCGCGCCGTCGGCGAAAGCGTGTCCGCACGCGACGGCCAGCGCCAGACCGAAGAGAATTCGGTTGATTTTCATGGTATTCCTTTATGTGTAGCGGGGGATGGAAAAACCGGTTAGCGGACGAAGACAGACAGGCCCTTCGGCGCCACGCGCAGGGTGATGAGCGTGCTCGAGACCTTCCGAACCTTCAGGTTCGAGGGCAGCGCACCGCCGTTGTAGGTGACTGACGCGAAGTACTCGTTCATCGGCTCCCTGGTCTTCACGATCTCGTAAGTGCCGGGCAGGATCTGCCGCGGATCCGCCGGGCCGACGATCGCAAGCTCGTCGTTCCCGGACAGCGTGAACATGCCATTGACGACAAGCCCGGAGACGCCGGACGCATCCGCGGCGATCTGCAGCTTGCATGAATTTACGAATGTGACGTTGTTGGTCTGATCCGCCGAGCCGATTGTGAATGTGCCAGGCGCGATTGCACCGGTGCTTTCGTCGATCATCCCCGGGATAAGAGACGCAGGTGCATCCTGCGCCCCATTAAGCGTGACATTGCCCCAGAGTCCACGAAGGTTGATAGGTGCGCCGACATGACGTCCGACGCCACCGTAAGCCGCCCCGGATGCTACAACTACGTTGTTCGTGCCCATGCCGATTCCATCAGCAGAGCTTTCTATGAAGAAGCGCCCGCCCTTGATCTCGAAGGCTCTTCCAGCCGTTCCGCCCCATGTTGAGATGTGATCTTCGCACCGGACGAGCATAGTACCATCGCCGGACTTGTTGATGCCGCGATTCGAACCTGCCAGGTCTCCGACAACCATGAAGTCGACTGGTGCCGTACCGTCCGGCACTTCGATGTCATATCCTGTATTGAAACTTAGAGATCCAAAAATTCGGGACGGAATATCGGATTCGCAAATGGAAAGGAGTCCGCCATAAACGACGACAATCGTTCCGTTTGACAGCGTTCCGCCGTCGAGAGTATATTCCGTTCCGCACTCCGTGGCACCCTGGTTGCTCATGCAGAAAGCCGTGTCGCCTCCTCCGTCGATGACGCCATGATCGATCTTAAGCGTCTCAAGATAGTAGTATTTGCCGAGGGCAGGCAGCTCAAGGCGACCCTTTGCTCGAACATCGATGACTGACGTCGCAAGAACAAGAGACTGATCCGCACTTGGAAGGACGGTCAGAACGGCATCCTTGCCTGCTCCACCCACGACGATGTCGCTGCGGAACTCGGGATAGCCCGCGCCGGAGCGAATGTACGTGCCTTCCTTCACCCAGAAGGTGTTGGTCGGATTCCACGTCGGTCCCGTGTGAAGAACCGTTCCAGGGCCAGTCTTCACGAGCTTCACGCCCTCATCGGCCTTCTGGAGCGTGTTCGCGTCCAATCGAAGGACGTGGTTCGCGCCAACGCGGAACTCCGCCTCGGAACCTTTGAGCGCAAGATAAGATGTCGCGACAATGTTGGTGGCAATCTGCGCAGTATCCTCTGAAGACGGGGACATGTCGTCGCAGACGATGCTGTTCAATGTCAGCGTGTGAGTTCCCTGCACCTTGATTCCGTAGAGGTCGGAAAAACGCAGCGTCTGGATTTCCTCGTCCTGCATGAGGCCGTTGCTCTGCATGGTTCCGGCATCGTAGCGCGTCTTGAGCGTCGGTAGCTCAGGTATGAGCGCCGTATCGTTCGGGCTTGGTCTTGCGCCGCCTTCCCAGGAGCCGTCGTCCCACTGCCACGCACCGTTCTTATAGGCGATTTCCGCCGCGGAGACAGATCCCGCCAAGACTAGAGCACCTAACGCCACGACCATCGATCTTTTCATGTACATCCTCCATCGGTTGTTGAATGTACCCGTATTGTATCATTCCGGCGACTTTCCGTGGCAGCTTATTGCGTTACAAAAAAACAACTTTTTGCGCATTGACAGGAAGGCCGTTTTTCGGGTAGAATAGGCGCACGCATGAAAACGGTAGCCTTCATCACGGACCTTCACGTCGGCGCGCACATCGCGGCCGTCGAGGGCGTCTACGAACGCGCGCGCACCTACGGGTGGCACGTCGTCGAGATCGAATACAAGCATTCGCGCCGCCCGATCGCGGACTACATCCGCACCTGGAAGCCGGCGGGGTGCATCCTCTCGTGCTCCGCGCTGACCGAGCCGCTCGCGCCGGAGGTCTTCCGCAGGATCCCGACCATCTACCTCGACCCGGACGAGAAGACGCTGCGCGGACGCCACCACTGCGTCGTCAACGCGCCCGAGCCGATCGCGAAGCTCGCCTACCGCGAGCTCGCCGCGTTCGGATGCGCCGCCTACGCCTACGTCGGATGGAACGAGCCCACGCCGTGGAGCAAAGGACGGCACCGCGCGTTCGAGGAGTGCGTGCGCACCGACGGGAAGCCCTTCTCCGCCTTCACGGAAAGCTGGACCGCGGCTGACCGGCTCAACTTCCACACGCGCCTGGCGAAGTGGCTCAAACTGCTCCCGAAGCCGTGCGGACTTTTCGCCGCGAACGACGACACGGCGAGCCAGGTCGCGGACGCGTGCCACTTCTGCGGGCTCAAGATTCCGCAGGACGTCGCGATCATCGGCGTGGACAATCTGGAGATCATCTGCGAAAACGCGACGACGTCGCTCTCCAGCATCGCGATCGACTTCTACGCGGCGGGGCTTCTCTGCGCCGACTATCTCGCGGAGCTGCTCGCCAATCCCCGTCTCAGGCCCGGGATCCGCGCGTTCGGGCCGGGGCAGATCGTCCGCCGCCAGTCGACGCGCAGCATCGCGCGCGTCGACGGACGCATCACGCGCGTGCTCGAGCGCATCCGCCGCGAGGCCTGCCTCGGGCTCAAGGCCGCGGATGTCATCGCCGAGATCGGGTCCGGCCGGCGCAGCGCCGAACAGCGCTTCCGCCGCGCGACGGGCTGCTCGATCCTGGACGAGATCAACCGCGTGCGCATGGAGCACGTCTTCGCCCTGCTGCGCAAGCCCGACTACCCGATCTCGCTGATCGCACAGCAGTGCGGCTGGCAGTCGGACGTCTTCCTCAAGAAGCTCTTCAAGCGCACGACGGGCCTCACCATGCGCGACTGGCGCAAGCGCGAGCGAAGCGCCGGTAGATAGCCAGCGCCTCGCGGCCGATGTCGTCCGGGGGTCAAAAGGGTCAGAGCTTATTGATACAGTTCTATTGATACAGTAACTCATGCTAGCTTGTACTCCTGCCTCAACGCGACGCATCAGCGCAACCGCGCGGTCCTTCTCCCCGTCGTCGAGGAAGAACGCACGGTGCGCAAGCCGGCTGACAAGGTGATAGCACCTGTTCTGCTCGACAACCCTGTTCTTTCTCAAGTGGACGTTATACCAAAAACTCGGCTACTGTATCAATTTTACTGTATCAATAAGCCCTTCATTCCCCCGAGCACCCTCCCGACGCGGAGAGAGCTCCATGTCGCATATATCTCTCAGGGGGTAGAGCGGAAAATTATGGACAAACAACCGCAACAGGGCCCAAAAGCCCCGATTTGAGCGGCTTCCATTTCGACGCGTCGAGCGGCTTGTAGTCCAGGCCGACCATATTGATGTCGCTGAAGTACTTCCAGTCAACGCCGTTGAGATCGTTCCACCTCAGGCGGTTTGCGCCGAGGTTCGTGACCTCAACTTCAAGGACATTGCCCTTTTCGCCGAGAACGCCCGCCGGAATCGCAAAGTCATAAGGCGGCATGAACTTTACGCCGAGGTCGCGCCCGTTGAGCCGCACGCGCGCAATCTCGCGCACATCGCCGAGGGAGAGCGACGACGGGCGAGCGTTAGGCATGTCGAACGTCGTCCTGTAGAGCATCGTTCCGGAGAAGGCGTCGTCGAAAGTCTCCCAGCCAACGAGCGCGTCGAGCTTGCGCGGCGCAGGAAGCGCCGGCCCGCCGCAGACCGGCTCGACGTGCCAGGGCCCTGGGATGTTGAACGCATTCGTCCCGCCCGCCACGCAGTCCTTCACCTCGAAGCCGTCGCCGACGAGAAATCTCGAGTGCAGGGGCGCGAGCGCAACTTCGCGCACCGCCATGATCTCGCCCGTCAGCGGATCTGCGGCCGTGAACGTGCCCTTCGATGCTACGACCTTGGCGACAGAGCCCGTGTTCACGACAAAATACGCCGTCTCGCCGTCCTTCCTCCACCGAGTCGCCAAAAGCCCCGACTTCGCGTCAAAGGGCATGCGACGCGCCCTTGACGGAATTTCAAAGCGCTCTGGATCGACAAGCTCCGCGTACTTCTTCGCAAGACCCGCCTTGACCATGCGCGGCGAAATGTAGTCAAACGCATATCCTGCCTCATACAGCTCTTTCGCAACCTCGCCGATCTTCTCGCCGTAGAACCATTCGCGATTATGGACAGTCATCTGCGCGACTTCGCCCTTGTGCTTCTCGCGGAAGCTCGTCGGATCCCACAGGATCGCAAGGTCGTTGTCGGGCGTCCACGTCTGGAAGAGGGACTGGCAGCGCGTGACATAGCCGTTGATCGCCCTCATTTCGCGCCAGATAGGATTTCTGGGATTCATCTCTATAGACGCGTAGAAGCACCAGCCCGGCCAGACCGCCTCTACAGGCGAGTAGCAGCAGCCGTGGAAAAACACATGGTTCACGCCGGAAAGAAAGAGCCGGTCGAGGAACATCTTGATTTCCTGTGGTCTCTCGCAGAAATGCTCGTCGATCCACGTACAGCTTTCGGACGAGACGAGCTTTGTCCCCTTCACGTGCGCGGCGGACGAGGCGAACTTCGAAATCAGGATGTCGCGGTCGTTCTTTCCGAACATCTCGGTCTCGGGGATGTCCGCAAGCGCATAGAAGTCGAGCCAGTTCGAGGGAGCGCCATGCGCCTCGTTTCGCGTC
>CACZHC010000060.1 GCA_902780865.1 uncultured bacterium | reverse complement strand
GCATCCCTTTACGGTTTGCACGGGGACTTTGTCTTCTAGCGGCGATGTCGTCTATGTGAAGATTGGCGGGGGCGACCCGGTAAAGGCTTTTGTCACGGTCAGTGGCGGCGCAATTACGGCAGTTTCAACGTTGGCTACCTATTCGGCCACAATTGACGGCGATACCGTCTTTTCGAGCATCGCGTGGGAGAAGGACGGACAGGCGGCGACTATTGCGGATATGTCGGTTGCTATTCTTGAAATTTCCGGTTCCGGTGTCGTGACGGGGCTTGCGTCCGCGCCTGCGAAGGTCACACTTGCCCCCGGCGTTACGCTCGACGCGACTTCCATTCCCGCGGCGGACTTTGCGGCAATCGTAAAGAGCACGTCGGGCACCTATCGCTGGACAGCCAACCATCCGCTTGCCGTGCCTCAGAACTACACCTACGAGTTTGTGGGCGGTGCGACGGATGCGGAGCAGGTGACTATAAGCTGCGAACCTTATTTCCAAAACAGCGGCAACCTGAAGACATCTGGATACATCAAGTTCTCGAATTTCTGGACAGGGTATACGACGGCTACGTTGGACATCATTTCCGGGCAGACTGTAATTGACGCAAGTAATGACAAGGCGTTGAGGGGAACCGTAACTATCCGGGCTTCTGCTGAACTCGTAAACAGCAAGACGGCCGATGCCTTGGCATATGGTGCGTACACCATTGTGAATGTCTATGGCACATTGACGATGGGTTCGACTCGTTGGACCGTTGGCGACAACAATACAATCAATATGTATGGCGGGACGATTACCGGTGCAGGGCAGTCCAGCAACGGTGCGCTCGACTTCATATCCGGCTCAGCGCTTAATGTCAACGAGACGTGTGAGATATCGGCATCCGTCAGATTCCGCAACGCGCTGATACCCGTTACCGTTGCCGCGGGAAAGACGCTTACCCTCAGCGGCACAATCAGGGGGTATGGCGCAAATGGCGAAATAGGCGGCGTGAGCAAGAGAGGCGCCGGAAATCTCACGTTTAAGTCGGCTCCCAACAATCTTCCAAGAGGCATTGAGCACAAAGACGGGCATCTGGTGTTCGACACCCAGGACGACGTTACCATCACAAACACCTACAACACCGCGGCAACCGATACCCGGAGCCTCTGGTATGCCAAGCAGTCCAACTGGAAGGGGGCTGTCAAGGTTACGGATCTGACTGGCAACTTGACGTGGCTGACCGGTGCCGGCAACGCCAACTCGACGATCTCGCTTCAGAATGTGGATAATGCTTATGTCATTGCTGCGGCCAATTCAACATATGCGATCCCTGGCACCCTGAGCATCGACGGTGTGACCGTGTTCAACAACGGTTCGAGCGGCTCCACGATGAGCATCTCCAATCTGACGGGCTCCTCGCAGCTTGTACTTGCCGGTTGGGGTGGTTGCTCGTCTGTCCGCTACAACCTTCTCAATGTCGACGCTGACTGGGCTGGCACGCTCGTTGTTTCAAATGGCATTACCCGCACTCAGGGCGGAACGCTCACGATCGGAATCGGCAACATCGAGAGCGCTAACACCAACCCCGGCGCGTGTGTTCTTCCCATTACGAACGTCGCCCTCGAAAATACGACAGGTTCTGTAGTCTACAATCTCGACAATGCTACGCTCAACGGCGCGGCGACGATCACGGTTTCTGTCGGTGGAGAGCCGGTTGCTCCGGCAACGGAGAGCGGTACGACCAATACGTACTCTGTGGCGAGCGGCGCGACGGTGACGGTTGCCTACACCTCCGACGACTATGAAGTCACCGGCGGAACGTTCGAATTCACCGCTGCCGAGGGCTATACAGTTGACGCTGCTGGCGTGACAACGGCGCCGTACATGGCAGAGCTTTATGCGAGCTCGACCACCAAGTACGCTACGCTTCAGGCCGCTGTCACTGCTGCTGCCGGCGTGAACAACGGCAAGCTGCTGTTGGTGGGTTCTGCCGCAGGCATGCAAGCCACGATTCCTGCGCCTTCGTCCGGTGGTCGTGTGCAGTTCTACATCGCAGCAAACGGCAATGCGGAAGGCACGGTTAATGCTCCTAGTGGTGACTACGTAATGACCACAGCGGCTGAAACGATCGCAATCGGCAATGTCGATTATCCCGCAACAAAGTACACCGTCGTTGAGGCGGCCGTTGCGGTTACCGTCGATCAGACCAGGACGCTTTATGCGGCAATGTATATCGGCGATGCTGTCAATGCGGCAATCGCCGGCGGACTTGGCTCGACGATTGAATTCGTCAATGGCACGGATTCCACGCCATATGTCTCGACGCTTGAGGCTGCCGGGTTCACTGTTGAGAACGACGTCTGGACTTTCACGACGTTGCCCGTAGCCAAGGTAACGCATGGTGTCATTGAGACGTCTTACGCTACGCTGTCAATGGCGTTTGGAAACGCCGATAATGGCGATACGATAACTGTTCTTGATGCCAATACATTGACAGGCTCAATAGCTGTTACGAAGAATCTGACGCTCGACCTCAACGGGTTTACCGTGACGGGTGCGGCAGGTGACTCCCCCATGTTTAACCTTGGCGAGGTTAGCTTCACGATAACCGATACGAGCGAAGGTAAGGCGGGCAAGGCTGTGTCTGCGGCATCGAAGGTGATTCTCTCTGGTAGTCCCTGCACGTTTACGCTGACGGTGGGAACGCTTGAGTCCGGCGATGATGTAATCTGGATATACGGCTCCAATGGCGAGCGCATGGTGAATATCAATGGTGGAAAGATTGTCTGCAACAATACTGGATGGGACGAGGCATATGCTATTGTGAACCTTAACGGCACTGTCAATATGACCTCAGGTGAAATCGAGTCCAAATGCAGTGGATTCTATGTGAAGAACGCAAATATTAGCGGTGGTTCCGTAAAGATCAGCTCGGAATCCAACAGGAAGGTGTTTTATGACACAAAGAGTTCTGACTATGTAAATGTCGCCGTCAGCGGCGGTACGTTCAACGCGACGTTCGATGAAAAGTACCTCGTCGACGGCTACGAGATGCTGAACAACGGCGATGGAACGTATACCGTACGGAAGGACAATGGCTGGATGTATGCTGCGCCCGGCCATTGGGATTACACCGGCACATGGTCTGAAGGTGCTACGCTTGGTGCCGACAAGGTTACCATCTCGGACGGCGCCACTTATTCGAACCGCACGGCGTCGGCCGGCCAGCTCGTCACACTTGATATGACGCTCAGCTTCGACGACGCAAACGACAGCGAGGAAGGGTATGAGGACGCGAAAGCGGCAATCAGGCTCGGCACGGGCGAGACGGAAGGCACATACGTGTTCCAGCTCTACACCTCCGAGAACTCGACGCCGACGTGGAAGAACGCGACAGGCTTCGCTCCTGAGAAGGAGACGGACTACAACATCGTGTTCGTCCTCGACCTGACGAACAAGACCTATACGGCCTCGGTCGTCACTGGCGCGGGCGCGACGACCAACGCGCTCTCCGTCGGCGGATCCACGACGATTGACGATTGCGTTTGCCAACCAGAACAATGCCACCCCTGTCCAGCAGATCGAATTCGTCGGCGCCGGCACGGTGTCCTCCATCGAGGGCAGCTACGAGGACGCCCCGGTGCCAGAAGGTTTCGTCGAGAATGACGAGGTCACGCTCTCCGACGGCAAGGCGACGCTTACGGCGGCACAGGCCACCTGGCTCAACCAGTTCGGTGTGAAGTTGACGGTCGCGGCGCGCCTGGCGGAGCTTTCTTCGGCGCAGTTCACGGCGGCGTATCTCCTCAACCTCGACATCATGGGCACGTTCTCCTACACCTTCAACGTAACGGGCTTCGGCTTCGAGACGGTGAACGAGACGGAATGCGCCGTGGTTACTGTGACGCTGACACGCACTGGCGCGCTTCAGGAGAACAGCGCCGACAAGCCCATCAATGGAACGCTTAAGTTGACGGGTGCCATGCAGCTCGGCGGCCAATTCGAGACCAAGACTACCGCTACGATCTCGGACGATGACTTCAGCGAGGGCAATACCGCCACGCTGAAGCTCGAGAAGTCTGGTGCACTCTTCTACAAGCCTGTGATTGAATAAAATGAGAAAAATTAGCTTCTGCATAGCGCTTGCGCTTCCACTTGTTGGGGCGCAGGCGTCGTTCGCCGACATCGTCGAGTCCACGCCTTCCGGCGTCGACCCGCGCGTAGAGTACCGCGACTGCCCTAAGTGCGACAAGCGCATCCGCGTCGATCTCGCCGCGGGGAAGGCGTATGTCAACCTGAGCCGCCTCGAGGGCCTCGACCGCGAGGCAGCCGCAAGGCGCGCGGCAAAGCTTCTCGACGCCGCGAAAATTCCGCCGACGAACGATCCGAAGATCCGCCCGCTCATGGGCTGGTCGAGCTGGAACACGTTCGGCTGCCACATTTCCGAGGAAGTCATACTCGGGACCGCGAAGGCGATGGCGACGAACGGGCTCAAGGAGGCGGGCTACGTCTACGTAAACATCGACGACGGCTTTTTCGGCGGCCACGGCGAGGACGGTATCCTCAAGTTCAACCCGAAGCGCTTCCCGAACGGCATGAAGCCGACGGTTGACGGCATTCACGCGCTCGGGCTTAAGGCGGGCATCTATTCCGACGCGGGCGCCGACACGTGCGGCAGCATGTGGAAGGACGCCCAGGGCAACTACGACATGGGCGGAAGGGGCGGCGGCCTCTACGGCCACGACGCGGCCGACTGCAAGCTCCACTTCGTAGACCTCGGCTTCGACTTCATCAAGGTAGACTACTGCGGCGGGCTGAGGCTGAAGCTCGATGAAAAGACGCGCTACACCGAGATCGCCAACGCGATCAAGGCGACGGGTCGGACCGATGTGCGGCTCAACCTCTGCCGCTGGGCGTTCCCCGGAACGTGGGCCGCGGACATCGCCGAGTCGTGGCGCACGACTGGTGACATCCGCGCCAACTGGGGTTCAATCAAGAAGATCATCGGCGAGAACCTGTACCTGAGCGCGTATTCGAAGCCCGGGCATTACAACGACATGGACATGCTCGAGGTCGGCCAGCTGGTGGGCGTCGTCAAGTCTGTCTTCGGCAAGCACGAAGACGCGGGAATCACGCCCGACGAGGAGACGACGCATTTCGGCATGTGGTGCATGCTTTCTTCGCCGCTCCTGATCGGATGCGACGTGAGGACGATCCCCGAGTCGACGAAGAAGCTCATCACCAATCCCTACCTTCTTGCGATGAACCAGAACGACCTCGGCCTTCAGGGATATGTCGTCGCGAAAGAGGGCGAGGCGTACATTCTCGTCAAGGACGCGGTCGAGAAGTTCGGCAAATCGCGCTACGTCGCCCTCTACAACGGCTCCGACAAGGCGCACGAGTTCACGGTCAGGGCGGCCGACCTCGATCTCGGCGGCCAGATCGACGCGTTTGACCTTGTCGAGGCGGCGGATGTCGGCTGCTTCGAGGACCACGTGTCCGTCAACGTCGCCCCACATGCCTCGAAGTTCTACCGCTTCGACGCCGAAAAGCGCGTCCAGAGGAGGGCCTACGAGGCGGAGTGCGCGTATCTCGCCGACTACCAGGAGCTTGGGGATGCGGCCAAGGCCGGGACTGCATTCCCTGCGCCGATGGAGGGCGCGTCTGGCGGCATGATTGTCCGCTTCCTCGGCAATCGCGCCACAAACTACTTAGAGTGGCGCGACGTGAAGGTTGATGCGGACGGGGAGTATATCCTCTCGATATCCTATTTTTCGCCCGATGATAGGTCGTTTGATGTCGCCATTGACGGTGGCATGGCTCAAAAAGTCGAAGTTAAGGGGTCTGACGGCAAGATTTCGATGGTCAAGATGGCGTATAAACTCGCCGCTGGCGTTCATTCTGTTCGCTTGTCCAATGCGAATGGGTGGATGCCCGACATCGATGGCATGACGCTGTAGCTAAAAAATATCGTGCGCCAGGGTTGACCCCAGGGTGCCCGATTTGATATACTACTCTCGCTTTTCGGCGGCTCGGATGGGCCGTACCGTAGGGTGTGTTTTGATTTTTGACAAAAAAGGAGAGTGGAAATGGCGATGAACAGTCAGCTACTGGCGGTTGTCCAGCATATTGAAAGCGAGCGTGGCGTCAGCCGCGAGATCGTCCTTCAGGCGATTGAACAGGCGATTAGCCAGGCGGCGCGCAAGAACCGCGACGTCACCAATGACCTCCGCGTCGTAATAGATAGAAAAGACCTCTCCTTGCATGTGTTTGACACATTAGTGGCCTCAGATGAGGATACGGGCCCTGGTTTTATTTCCATTGCGCGGGCTATTCGAGCCAACCACGGAAAGCCCGTTGCCGAAGGCGACACGATTGAAATTGAGATGCCCGCTTCGCGACTTGGACGCATTGCGGCGCAGACTTCGCGGCAGATGATCATGCAGAAAATCCGCGAAGCCGAACGCACCAACACATTCTCCGAATACAGGGATCGCGTCGGCGACATCGTCTCCGGCACCGTTTCCGCCGTCGCCCATCGCGACATCTATGTCACAGTCGGCAAGACTGAGATGATTCTCCCCGGCAAGGAGCGCATCCCGACCGAAGAATTCCAGGTTGGCGACCCCATCCGCGCCATCATTCTCCGTGTAGATCCCGAGGCTAAGGGCCCGAGCGTCATCCTCTCCCGTGCGAGCGGCAAGTTCGTCGAGGCGCTTTTCCGCCTCGAAGTCAGCGAAATCGCCGATGGCGTCGTCGAGATTATGGGCGTGAGCCGTGACCCCGGTTACCGCGCCAAGCTCGCGGTCAGGACTTCCAACGAGAATGTCGACCCTGTCGGCGCGTGCGTCGGCCAGCGCGGCAGCCGCGTGAGGGCGATCGTCAACGAGCTTTCCGGCGAAAAGATCGACATTGTCCGTTGGAACGACGATATTAGGCAGTATGTCGCCCAGGCGCTCGCGCCCGCGAAGCTTGAATCCATCGAAGTTGACCCGACTCTCCCCAATACGGTCCACGTTGTCGCGTCGGCAGACCAGTATTCGCTTGCGATTGGCAAGAGAGGACAGAACGTCCGCCTCACCACGAAACTTACCGGCTGGCATGTCGAAATCAAGAAGTCGATGGCCACGGCCTCCTTCGAAGACCAGAAGGCGGCGGCAATCAAGGAGCTCGCCGAGACCTTCTCCGTCTCGACGGCGGTTGCCACCCAGATGGCAGACGCCGGCTTTCTCTCTGTCGACGGAATCGTTGGCGAAGACGAGGCGAGCTTCATCGCGGCGACCGGCCTCGACGAAGTCACGGCCAAGGGCATCTATGCGGCGGCGCAGGCCGTCGCAAAGCTCATGGCCGGCGAGGAAAACGGCGAGGAGGCGCTTGACGCATGAGAATCTACGAGATAGCAAGAGAAGCCGGCGTGACGAGCGTCGAGGTTCTCAAGGCGGCTGAAGCCGCCGGGATGGAGGCCACGAGCGCCATCAGCTCCGTCGATGCCGACGAAGCGGCCGCGCTCAAGGCCGCCGTCTCCAAGGACGCCGGCGGAGGGCGCATTGCGAAACGCGCCGAGAAGCGCAACCTCGCGGCCGAGCTAAACGCCAAGTTCTTCGCCGAGCAGCGAGCCAAGCTTGAGAAACACCTTGCGATAGCAAAGGCGGCCGCGGAAGGGCGTCCCATGCCTGTCGCGAGCGTCGAGCCGGCGCCGGCGAAGTCCGAGCCAGCGGAAGCTTCCGTAAAGGAGGCGCCTGTTGCACCCGCAAAGCCAGCAATCCGCATGGCTCCCGGCGTAAAGCCGAAGCCCGTCGCGCCCGTGAGCGCGGCCAAGACCGGCCTTACGGCTGCGTCAGGCTTTAGGCCTCTTCAGCACGCGTCCCCGACGCACGCCATTTCCATTTCCGTCGCGGCGCCCGCAAAGCCAAAGCCGCCGAAGTCGCCCAAGGTCGACGACTACGAGGACGAGCGCGGCCGCAAGGGCAAGAAGGGCCGCGACGCCCAGAAGGCGTTCGAGAAGCAACGCGGCGGCGTGCCGCGTGTCGCCCAGGTCGTTCCCCAGCAGGGCAGCCGCATCTCGGTCGACGAGGAGTCGAAGGAGATTTCGATTCGCGGCGCCGTGATCGTCAAGGATCTCGCCGCGAAGCTCAACATCAAGCCGAACCGCCTTATCGCGGACTTGATGGGCCTCAAGATTCTCGCGTCCATCAACCAGCGCGTCGAACCAGACGTCGCCACCAAGGTTGCCGAGAAGTACGGCTTCAAGGTTACGATCGAGCATGCTCGCGACAAGACCGCGGCGAAACCTGTTCTCAAGGCGATCGACGCGGACGATCTCATCCCCGAGGATCCGCCCGAGACGCTGAAGCCCCGTGCTCCAGTCGTCACCTTCCTTGGCCATGTCGACCACGGCAAGACGACGCTCATGGACTGGATCCGCAAGGAGCATGTCGCGGCCGGCGAGGCGGGCGGCATAACCCAGCAGATCAGTGCCTACCAGGTCGAGATCGCAGGCAAGAAGATCACTTTCCTCGACACTCCAGGCCACGCCGCGTTCAGCGCAATGCGCGCTCGCGGCGCACAGCTCACCGACATCGCGGTGCTCATCATCGCGGCGGACGACGGCATCATGCCGCAGACCGAGGAGTGCATCAAGGTCGCGCGCCAGACAGGCGTCCAGATCATGGTCGCCGTCACGAAGTGCGACAAGCCGACGGCCAACGTCGACCGCGTCAAGCAGCAGTTACAGAAGCGCGGCCTCACTCCCGAAGACTGGGGCGGCGACATCATCTGCTGCCCTGTTTCCGGCGTTACCGGCGAGGGCGTCGACGCTCTTCTCGAGAACATTCTCGTCCAGGCCGAGGTGCTTGAACTCCAGGCGAACCCGAACCGCCGTGCGAACGGCTACGTCATCGAGGCGGAGCTCCAGCAGGGCCTCGGTCCCTGTGCGACTCTCCTCGTCACAGGCGGCACGCTCAAGGTCGGCGACGCGATTCTCATCGGCGAGCATTTCGGCAAGGTCCGCGCTCTTATCGACGACCACGGTCGCCGCATAAAGGAGGCGCCGCCAGCGATGCCCGTCAAGTGCACGGGCCTTTCCGGCGTCCCCGAGGCGGGCGCGGAGTTCCGCGTAATGCTTGACGAGAAGCGCGCAAGGACGCTTGCCGAGCAGACCGCGCAGGAGCGCAAGGAGCAGGAGCTTTCGTCCTCCAAGGCGACGACGCTCGATGCCCTTATGCGCCGCATGGCCGCCGAGGGCAAGCGCGAGCTCAATGTCATCGTCAAGTCCGAGAACCAGGGCACGCTCGAGGCGGTTGTCGCCGCGCTTCAGGACATCAAGTCCGAGAAGGTCGGGCTCAACGTCATCGGCACCGGTACCGGCAACGTGTCGCTCACGGACGTCAAGTCCGCCGCGGCCGGCAAGGCGATCATCGTCGGCTTCGACATCGGGAGCGACTCCGGCGTCCAGCAGCAGGCGCGTCACGACGGCGTCAGGATCAACTCCTTCCGCATCATCTACGAGCTCATCGACCACGTCAAGAACTCGATGCTTGACCTCCTGCCGCCCGAGTACAGGGAAGTCGTCAAGGGCCACGCCGAAATCAAGGCGATCTACGACATCGGCAAGCTCGGCAAGATCGCCGGCTCCCAGATGCTCGACGGTTCGCTCATCGCCAAGGAGAAGTATCGTATTCTCCGCAACAAGCAGCAGATTTGGGACGGCAAGGTGCAGACCCTTCGCCACTTCAAGGACGAAGTCGCCCAGGTCACCGGCCAGCAGGAGTGCGGCGTGTGCTTCGCGGACTACGAGGAGTTCCAGGTCGGCGACGTTATCGAGTGCTATACGCTCGAAGAGCTGCCAAGGAGCCTGTAGTTTCGTGCGCATAGTCTTCATGGGTTCGTCCTCGGCGTCTGCCGAATGCCTCCACGCGCTTTTGCGCGAAAAGGAGTTCGAAGTCGTCGGAGTCGTAACCCAGCCAGACCGACCTACGGGCCGCGGCAAGGTGATGTCGCCGTGCGCCCTCGCGAAATACGCCGCCGACATGGGGCTGCGCGACATCATAAAGCCAGAGCGCGTGAACGACCCTGAGCCGATGGAGAAGATCCGCGCGTGGAAGCCCGACGTGATTGTCGTTGTCGCCTTCGGCCAGATCCTCAGGAAACCGCTTCTCGACCTGCCGCTCTTCGGCTGCGTCAACTGCCACTTTTCGCTTCTTCCCAAGTACCGTGGCGCGGCTCCCGTCGTCGCCGCGCTCGAGGCAGGCGAGAGGATGACTGGCGTCACCGTGATGAAGATGGGCGTTGGTCTTGACGACGGGCCGATAATGCTGCAGAGCTTCGAGCCGATATACCCCGACACGACGGGCGGCCAGCTAATGGACGACCTTGCGATCGCCGGCGGCGTCGCGCTTGCGAAGGCGCTTCGGCTTCTCGGCGCGAACGCGCTGCCCCCCGAGGTCAAGCAGGACGAGGGTTCCGCGACATACGCGCGCAAGCTAAAGAAGACGGACGGGCTCATCAACTGGGACCAGCCGGTGATCGAGATCGAGCGCAGGATCCGCGCCTACAATCCATGGCCTTGCTGCTATACCTTTCTCCCCGAGGCAATGCGTAAGCGCGGCACCACGGGCCGTGTCGTCATTTTGCGGGCCCGCGTAGCCAAGCTCGAACCGTCGTGGAAAAGCGCCTCTCCCGGCACGGTCGTCAAGATCGACAAGGCGGGCCCGATAGTGCGTTGCCACGACACGGCCCTGCAGCTTCTCGAGGTAAAGCCGGAGGGCTCGTCCTGCATGGACGGCGGCGCTTTTTGCCGCGGTCGCCAGCTCGTTCCGGGAGAGACCGTGTTTCTTATGACTTAAACCTGCCCGTCCGCAATCTCGTCATGTTTTGGTATAATAACCGTACACGAAAGGAATGCTTATGAAGATGTCCACACTTGCCGCGGCTGCGGCGGCTTTGACCCTTGCGGGCTGCCTGTGCGGCCCTAAGTTCAATCCAGATGTGAACTCGGCTGTTTCCCCTGACGGGAAGAACGAGATTCGCCTCTATTCAAATCCCCTCGCCTACGAGGTCATGCGCGACGGCGTGGTCGTTGTCGCCAAGACCGAGATCGGGCTCAAGATGAACGGCAAGTGCGTCAAGGAAGGGGTTGAGAAGGCCGACACCGCCGCACACCTCGCCGTCAAGGGGGTGTCTGCGGACACGCCGGTCTACAAGAAAGGCAAGATCGCTCTCTCGGAAAACAAGACGTTCGTCGACTTCGGAGACTGGGGCGTTCGGCTCGCCGCGCGCAACGACGGCGTCGCCTACCGTTTCGAGACGAAGAAGCCTGGGATTGTCGACTGCGAGAAGGCCGACATAACGCTTCCCAAGGGCGTTCGCTGCTGGTTTAACCGCACGGGCCGCAATGCGTTTGGCTGCGAGGAGACGGTTCCCGAGTTTGCCGATGCGTCCAATCTCAAGACCGACGGCGGCAAGATGATATACCTCCCGTTCGTCTACTCCACCGGGGTCAATGGCAAGACCGTCGCTGTCGTTGATGCCGGCCTCCATGACTATCCGATCTGGAACTTCGGCGACGTCGAGCAGACCGAGGGCGGCACGAAGCTCAAGTCGCACTTCGCCAAGTATCCGAAGACGACCGAGCGCGTCGGCGGCTGGGGCAAGGAAACCGGGCTTCAGAAGGGCGGCCGCTGGGTGAAGGTCAAGGACACGGAAGAATTCATTGCCAAGGCCGATGCGCCGCGCGCGTTCCCATGGCGCGCCTTTGCGCTCGCCGACTCGCCTTCCAAGCTTTGCGAGGCGGACATCTTCTACGCGCTTGCGACGCCTGCCGCGAAGGGCTCCGACTTCTCCTGGGTGAAGCCCGGCAAGGTCGCGTGGGACTGGTGGAACGACTTTGACAACGGTGCTGGATGCAACACGAAGACGTATGAGCGCTTCATCGACTTCGCCGCGAAGAACGGCGTCGAGTACGTCATTTTCGACGAGGGCTGGAGCGAGTCTCTCAACATCTGGAAGTTCCACAAGAACGTGGACGTTCCTTATCTCATCGAGTACGCGAACAAGAAGGGCGTAGGCATCATCCTCTGGATGGCGTGGGCCCAGGTCTACGGCGAGGAGGAAAAGGTCGCCGAGCACTTCTCGAAGCTCGGCGCGAAGGGCTTCAAGGTCGACTTCATGGACCGCGGCGATGCGGAGATCGCGAGCTTCCTCGAGAAGTTCGCGGCGGCTTGCGCGAAGCACAAGATGCTTGTCGACTACCATGGCGCGTACCGCCCCGTCGGCCTCCAGCGCACGTACCCGAACGTCCTCAACTACGAGGGCATCTACGGTCTTGAGCAGATGAAGTGGGGCAAGAAGGATTCGGACATGTGCTACAACGACGTCGCATGCTTCTTCCTCCGCATGACGGCGGGTCCGATGGACTACACGCCAGGCGCGATGGACAACTACAAGATCGGCGACTACAGGGGCGACGGCACGAACCCCGGTTCTGTCGGCACGCGCTGCCACCAGATGGCGCTCATGGCGCTTTACGAGGCGCCTCTCCAGATGCTCAGCGACTCGCCCACGAAGTACGAGAAGAACATGGAGTGCTTCTCGTTCATGGCGAAGACGCCTGTCGTCTGGGACGATACCATTGGCTTGGGCGGTTGCCCTGAGTCATTCGCCTCTGTTGCAAGGAAGGCCAAGGACGGCTCGTGGTACGCCGCTGCAATCAGCAACAAAGAAGCTCGCGACTTCGCGTTCAAGACCTGCTTCCTCGGCGATGGCGAGTGGAAGGCCGAAATCTTCCGCGATGCCGACGACGCCGACAAGAATCCGACTAAGTACATCCACGAGACGAAGACTGTCAAGGCGGGCGACGAACTCTCCTTCCACATGGCCTCCGGCGGCGGTTTCGTCGTTCACTTCACAAAGTAATATGAAAATTGCAATTCTGGGTGCGGCTGGCCGCATGGGCAAGATGCTTTGCTTCCTCGCCGAGGGAGCGGGCTGCGAGGTTGTCGCCAAGGTCGACATCGCAGAAGGATTCGACCGCGAGTGGCCGAAAGGCACTGAGGGAGTGGTTGACTTCTCTTTCCACGCGGCGGTTCCTGCGGCGATCTCCAAGGCCGCCGAAGAGGGTATTCCATACGTCATAGGAACGACCGGCCTCACGGCGGAAGAGCAGAAGGTCGTCGACGCGGCGGCGAAGAAGATCCCCGTCGTGCAGAGCGGCAACTATTCGCTTGGCGTCAACCTGCTCCTTGAGCTCGTCAGGAAGGCCGCGGAAGTCCTCGGGCCCGAGTACGACGTCGAGGTGACAGAGATGCACCACCGCCACAAGAAGGACGCGCCGTCAGGAACGGCGCTCATGCTTGCGAAGTCCGCCGCGGCAGGCCGCGGCGCCGACTTCGACAAGGCGGCGATATACGGGCGGCACGGCGAACCCGGTGAGCGGCCTCGCGGCGAAATCGCGATCCACGCGCTCCGCGGCGGGTCGGTCGTAGGCGATCACACGGTCATGTTCGCAGGCGATGTCGAGCGCGTCGAGCTGACGCACCGCGCGCAGAGCCGCGAGGCATTTGCCGCGGGCGCCCTTAAGGCCGTCGTATGGGCCGCTGGAAAGCGTCCTGGCGCATACAACATGCGCCACGTCCTCGGCTTCGACTGAGGCCGACGCCGGTCTCAGCCCTTGAAGAATTTTGAGAACGTCTGGGACATTGCCCCCGACGTCTCGGCGCGGTCCTTGAAGCACGCCTTCAGCAGCGCGGCGCATTTGCCGCAGTTGCGGCAGTTGTCTGCGTCCTTGCAGTCGCGGACCTCGGGCCAAAGCGGGGATTCCCCGAGCGCCTTGTTGTCAACGGACTTCGGGAACTTGAAGAACGGGTCCATGATTGCCGCGAGGTCGCCGTCGTAGCTGTAGGTCGCGTAGGCGCGGACGATCTCGGCGGGATTCGGGTGGCGGCGCGTCGCGAGTTTTATGACGCCGACGTGCGGCTCGTATAGCGGCAGGTCTTCGGGGCGAATCCAGATTGCGCGCAAGAAGTCCTCGTAGTTGCCGCGCTCGTAGTTCGTGCGGCAGCGGAAGACGGAGAAGCCGAACTTCTCGCCTGCCGCTGACTGCTTCATCCTGTTGTGCCCGTGAAGGTTGTTGTGGAACTGGTGGAACGGGCAGTTGCGAAGGCAGCCCGAGTTCGCCTGGAGCCCCATCATCTTGCCGTGCTCGCGCGCCCATTTGCCCATGCGTTCGACATAGTCAAGCCGGCGGTGGTCATTCCGCCCTGCGTAAAACGAGTCGAAGAGCTCGTCGACGTACTTTAGCGCGATCTCGGAGTCTATGTCCATGTTTATGCTGAAGCGGACCTTGAGCTGCGGGAAGCGCTGCCTGACGACGGTGGCGATGAAGGGTGACGTCGTGGTGAGGTGGTTCGGGAACAGCCCGTGTTTCTCCATGTCGTGAAGCCGTTCCGTGACGTGGTCGGCAAGTTCATCGGAAAGCGAGATGTCGCCGTAGCATGCTGCGTTGAATATCGCGTCGAGCTCGATTCCGTTCGCCCGTGCCCATTTGAGGTCCGACACGATCTGCGCCGTGCGTTCTGCCGTCCAGTCGTCCATTGGACGGCTGGCGGTAACGCCCGGCCAGGCGAAGAATACTTCCTTGATGCGCTGCACGTATGGCGCACAGGCGTCTACAAACGAAAAGTTGTCAAACCATCCGACTGCGAGTGTTCTTTTCATGGTGATGTCCCCTATTATACCATTATTAACGGCACTATGCCGTGTGAGGTTCAGGTTTCACGCAGAATTTGGTATAATTATGGCATGAAAACTGACATGCTAAGGTTTGCCACCTTTGTGGCCGCGGCGTCTGCCGCAATTTCCTGTTTCGCAATGCTCGACGACGAAGCCGCTCTCAAGGCTGCTCGCGAGACGCTTGCCAAGATGACGCTCGAGGAGAAAGCGCTCCTCACCGGCGGGTCCGGCACGATGACGCTCTCCGCGATTCCGCGCGTGGGAATCGCGAAGGAGTGGACGATGAGCGACAACTCTTCGACTGTCCGCCCCCAGATGAACCGCTGGGACTGGGGCTACACGAACCCGCGGAGCGAGAACACCAAGCTTCCGTCGCTCTCCGCGCTCGCCTCGACTTGGGACGTCGAGATGGCGCGGCTGCACGGTGAGGTGCTTGGCGCCGAGATGCGCGACCGCGGCGTTGACGAGCTGCTCGGACCCGGCGTCAACATCGCCCGCACTCCCCTCAACGGCCGCAATTGGGAATACCTCGGCGAAGACCCCTGTCTCGCGGCGAAGATGTGCGTGCCGATGATCAAGGGCGTCCAGAGCTACGACGTCGCCGCGACCGTCAAGCACTTCTGCCTCAATGACCAGGAGTGGAACCGCAACAACGTCGACACCCACTGCGACCTCAGGACGCTCCATGAAATCTACCTCCCCGCGTTCCGCGCGGCGGTGCAGGAGGCGGGCGTTCTCTGCGTGATGACGTCGTACAACAAGATCGACGGCATCTGGGCTTCCGAGAACAAGTACCTGCAGACGGGAGTCCTGCGCGACCGCTGGGGCTTCAAGGGCCTTATCGAGACCGACTGGGGCGGGCAACACTCCAATTCGTTCTCCGCCAACAACGGCGGCGGCATCGAGATGGACCGCGGCGACCAGATCAAGCACCACTACAACCCCAAGGCCGGGAAGTATCCGATCGTCGATGCGGTCAAGGCCGGGAAGATTTCCGAGGCGACCGTCGACGAGATGGCGCTCCACGTTCTCTTCGTGATGGCGAAGACGGGCTTTCTCACCGGCGCGCCGCGCAAGGCAGGCGAGCGCAACACGAAGAAGCACCAGGAGATCGCGCGCCAGATCGGCGAAGAGTCGATCGTCCTTGCGAAGAACGACAAGGGCGTCCTTCCGCTCGACGCGAAGTCTCTCAAGAAGGTCCTCGTCATCGGCAAGAACGCCGCGGAGAAGCAGTGCCACAAGGGCTGCTCGGCCGAGGGCAACGTTCCCTACGAAATCACCTTCCTCGATGCGCTCAAGGCGCGTCTCGGCAAGGGCGTCGAAATCGTCCTCAAGCCGCTCCCCAAGGACAAGGTCAAGAAAACCGACGACTCGCAGCTTGCCGTCGACCTGAGCGGCGTGGAGCGCGCGGGCGGGCATGTCGAGAAGGACGATGGCAAGGGAAAGGTCGAAGGCCCCGGGCTTGACGAGCTAAAGGCCCTCGCCCTCGCTTCCGACGCGACGATCGTCTTCACGGGCACCGAGCTCGGCTACGACGGCAACATGGAGTCCGAGGGTCGCGACCGCAAGGACATGCTGGCCGATCCAGGCGAGGACGCCTCGATCTCGGCGATCCTCTCGTGGGGCGCCAAGAACACAGTCGTCATCTCGCGCGCAGGCACGCCTGTCGGCTACACGTGGACCGACTCGGCGCCGACGATGCTCATGAGCTCCTACCTCGGCATGGAGGAGGGCAATTCCATCGCGCGCGTCGTCTTCGGCGACGTGAATCCCTCGGGCAAGCTCTGCCAGACCTGGCCGAAGCGCTACGAGGACACGGGCGTTGCGCAGATGGGAACCTACAACGAAAAGGAAGTCGTCTACAACGAGCGCTTCTACGTCGGCTACCGCTGGTTTGACTACAAGAAGATCGAGCCGATGTTCCCGTTCGGCCACGGTCTCAGCTACACGACGTTCGACGTCTCCGGCGTCGATGTGAAGTCGGCTGGGCCCAACTGCTGGTCCGTGAGAGCAAAGGTCACGAACACGGGCAAGGTCGCCGGACGCGAGGTCGTGCAGGTCTACGTGGCGTATCCCGAAGCCAAGGTCGAACGCTGCGTGAAGGACCTTCGTGGCTTTGCCAAGACGAAGCTTCTCAAGCCCGGCGAGAGCGAGGTAGTCACGGTGGAGCTCTCATCCTCGGACTTCGCCTACTTTGACGAGCTCACGCACCAGTTTACGACTGACCCGGGCAAATACGACATTCTCGTCGGTGTATCTTCTCGCGACATACGCGGCAAGGGCACGGCGGAGGTCGATGCGTCGATTGAGAACTTTCTGCGGCTGATTAAGAGGCTGTAGACCTCATCGCGGCGATCGAACTTTGCAAGGCGGCAGTCTGCGCCAGAAGCCGTGCGCCGCTTCGCATGAGCGCGAATATGGTATAATATTCGCTTCAAAAGAAGACAAGATGGACAAGAACTACGACGCAAAGGCCGCGGAGGCCAAGTGGTACCCGATCTGGGAGAAGAACGGATATTTTCACCAGGAGCCCGACGGGCGCGAACCGTATTCAGTCGTAATCCCGCCGCCGAACGTGACGGGCATACTGCACATGGGCCACGCGCTCAACCAGACGATCCAGGACATCCTGGTCAGGTGGCGCCGCATGCAGGGCAGGAACACGCTGTGGCTCCCCGGCACGGACCACGCCGGCATCGCGACGCAGAACGTCGTAGAGAAGGCGCTCAAGAAGGAAGGGAAGCGCCGCCAGGACCTCGGGCGCGAGAAGTTCCTTGAGCGCGTCTGGGAGTGGAAGAAGCAGTATGGCGGGACGATTGTCCACCAGCAGCGCATGCTTGGCAACTCGACCGACTGGCAGCGTGAGCGCTTCACGTTCGACGAGGGCTGCTCCAGGGCCGTAGCGAAGGTGTTCACCCAGCTCTACAACGAGGGTCTCGTCTACAAAGGAAACTACATCGTCAACTGGTGCCCGCGCTGCGGCACGGCGCTTGCGAACGACGAGGTCGAGCACGAACCCAACCACGGACATTTCTGGTATGTCAGGTATCCCGTCGTCGGGAGCGCGAAGGGCGTTAAGGGCGAGCCATACAAGGACTACGTCATGGTCGCGACAACGCGTCCAGAGACGCTTCCGGGCGACACGGCGGTTGCGGTGAACCCGAAGGACGACCGCTATGCGCACCTCGTCGGCAAGACCGTTATCTTGCCGCTCACCGGACGCGAGATTCCCGTCATCAGCGACGATTACGTCGACCGTGAATTCGGTACGGGCATCGTGAAGATCACGCCGGCGCACGACCCGAACGACTTCCTCGTCGGCAAGCGCCACGGTCTTGAAGAGATCAACATCATGACCGACGACGCCCACATGAACGAGCTCGCCGGCGCGAAGTACTGCGGCATGGATCGCTTCGAGTGCCGCAAGGCGATCGTTGAGGATCTCGAGGCTGGTGGTTTCCTCGACCACATCGAGGATCTCGACAACCAGGTCGGCCACTGCTATCGCTGCCACGAGACGGTGGAGTCTCGCCTTTCGAAGCAGTGGTTCGTCAAGATGAAACCGCTCGCCGAGCCCGCGATTGCCGCGGTCAAGTCGGGCGAGGTAAAGTTCGTCCCCGATCGCTGGTCGAAGATCTACTTCAACTGGATGGAGAACATCCAGGACTGGTGCATCTCGCGCCAGCTCTGGTGGGGACACAGAATCCCCGCCTACTACTTCGGCGACGGCAATGTCGTCGTCGCGGAGACTCCCGAGCTTGCGCTTGAAAAGGCGAAGGCGATCGACCCGTCGGTGACGGCAGCCGATCTCCAGCAGGACGAGGATGTTCTCGACACGTGGTTCAGCTCGTGGCTCTGGCCGTTCTCGACTCTCGGCTGGCCCGAGAAGACGAAGGACCTCGACTACTACTATCCGACGACGGATCTTGTGACGGCGCAGGACATCATCTTCTTCTGGGTTGCCAGGATGATGATGGCGGGCATCCACTTCATGAAGAAGCCGCCGTTCAAGAACATCGTCATTCACGGCATCGTCCGTGCGGCGGACGGCTCGAAGATGTCGAAGTCGAAGGGCAATTCCCTCGATCCGCTCGAGCTGATCGACCAGTATTCCGCCGATGCGCTTCGCTTCTCGATCGCGCTCATCACCTCGCTCGAGTGCGACTCGAAGGTGAGCAAGGAGAAGTTCGAGATCGGCCGCAACTTCACGACGAAGATCTGGAACGCGGCGAAGTTTCTTGAAATGCAGATCGCCGCGCTTGGCGGAGTCGCCACGCTTGCGCCGCTTGACAAGGCGACGGGCCTTTCGTCTGACGATCGGCACATACTGTTTGCCGCCGACCTCGCATGCCGCAAGGTCAACGAGATTCTCGAGTCCTACCGCATCCAGGATGGCGCGCTTGCCGTCTACGATTTCTTCTGGACGCAGATTTGCGACGGCTACGTCGAGTACGTCAAGGATTCGCCCAACAAGGCGGTGTCGGTCGCGATACTCCGCGATGTCTTCTGGAAGGCGCTCCGGCTCCTCCATCCCTACATGCCGTTCGTCACCGAAGAAGTCGCGCACCAGCTCGACTTCCTAAAGGACGACGAGACGATCATGCTACAGAAGTTCCCCGAAGGGTACTCCGACGCCGAGAAGTCGGCTTGGGGCGTGGACGAAGCGACGTACGATTTCGTGAACGCGAAGCGCGAGGCGATTACCGCGATCCGCGCGCTGAGGGCCGAGTACAAGGTCCCGCCCGCGACGTTCGTGAAGGTGACGGTCGCGACGGACGTTCCTGGCGCTGCCGCCGAAGTGGAGTCTCTGAAGAAGTCGATGAGGGCCGAGTCTGTCGAGTTCGTTCCTGCGGGCAGCGATCTCGCGATGCCGTCGAAGATAACGAAGTTCGGCACCGTCTATCTCTCGCTCGAAGGTCTCGTAGACAAGGCGGCCGAGGCGAAGCGCATCGCTGGCGAACTCGCGAAGATCGGTGGCTTCATCAAGTCCGCCGAGGCGAAGCTCGCGAACGAGAACTTCGTAGCGCACGCACCAGAGGCGGTCGTTGCCGAGGCGAGGCGCAAGCTCGCCGAGAACAAGGAGAAGGTCGCGCAGCTCGAGAAGCTCGCGAAGTTGTTTGCATGATAGCGTATGTCAGAGGCACGTTGGCCGAGAAGGGTCCGGACCGCGTCGTCATAGAGGCGGGAGGAATCGGCTACGAGCTTCTGATACCCGTCTCTACGTTTGATCGACTGCCCAAGGAGGGCGGAGAGGCAAAACTCCTCGCGTGGCACTGCGTAAGAGAGGACGACGAGGCGCTTTTCGGGTTTGCGACCAAAGAGGAGCGCGAGATGTTCCTCAAGCTCACCCAGGTGAGCGGGGTGGGCCCCAAGATCGCGCTCGCGATCCTCTCCGGTTCGTCGATCGGCGAACTTTCGCTCGCCATCGCGTCCGGAAACGCCAAGCGCATTTCGTCCATCAAGGGTGTCGGCAAGAAGACGGCCGAGAAGATATGCGTCGAGCTCAAGGACAAGGTCAACGCGATCGAGGCTCTCGCCGCCACGTCTCGCCGCGGCGGAAATGACGCGAAGACGCCGATTCTCCACGACGCGATTCTCGCGCTTTCGGCGCTCGGATTCAGCGACGAGACTGCGAACAAAATGGTCTCGAAGGTGCTGGCCGACAATCCGTCCGTCAAGGATGTCGAAACGCTTGTCCGTCTCGCCCTCGCAAGTCGATGATTTCTACACGTTCTACACGGCTAAAAAATCTTACTAGAAAGGATAATAGCATGACGAAGAAGACAATGTTGCTCGGCGTGTTCTGCGCGGTGGCGTTTGCCGCGCTCGCTGAGCGCGAGTACATCTGGCCGGAGGGCAAGATGCCCGATGCGCAAGACCACCAGATCGCCGCGATGACGAACGAGAAGGAGAAGGGCAAATTCCCCTATCTCGACTGGTGCCCTGCCCCCGAAAAGCCGAACGGTTGCTGCATGATCCTCATCTCCGGCGGTGGGTATAACTGCTGCTGCGACGTCGGCCTTGTCGAGATGTGGAAGCGCAAGTTCACGGAGATTGGCTTCCAGTGCGTCAACTTCGTCTACAGGACGCCGCACCCGAAGGGGCTCCCGATCCACCAGAGCGCGTGGGAAGACGGCCAGCGCGCCGTAAGGATGGTGCGCTCCGAGGCGGCGAAGCGCGGGTATGATGCCGAGAAGATCGGTACGATGTCCATGTCCGCGGGTTCTCACCTTGCCACGCTTCTCGCTACGAGTGCGCTTACGCCCGCCTACGAGAAGATCGACGAGCTTGACGATGTTTCTTGCCATATCAACTGGGCCATCACGGGCGCGATCGCGTACTCTGTGACTGACGGCATCGGCACGCCCAACACGCGCAATGGGCAGGCGATTGACGCCAAGCTCGACACCGTCTTCAAGTTTGACGAGAAGACGGCGCCGATGTGCATGTTTCACGGTAGCGCAGACCTCTATTCGCCGATGGCGTCGACACTCGTCTACCGCGAGCTCAGGAAGCGCAAGATCCCTGCCGAGCTTCACCTTTTCGCCGACCGCAACCACGGCTTCTGGGGCCAGGACGGGAAGGGCGACAAGGCGACCGCGTACGACAACTGGTTCGACCGTGCGCACGAGTTCCTTGCGCAGATGGGCTTCCTTGGCCCGCTCCCGCCGGAAGAAGATCTGATGAAGCGCTATGCGATGGACTTCCACGATCCTGCGAAGTACGTCAAGGAAGAGCTTTGGCCCAAGGGCAAGATACCGGACTTCCAGGAGAAGCAGAACATCCCGTATCTCGAATGGTATATTCCCTCGAACCTCACGACGAAGGCGATACAGATCATCTACTCGGGCGGCGGATACGGCGGCAACGCCCCCGATGGCTTCGAGGTCGCGCCGGCGCGCCGCTTCCTCAACGAGAAGGGCATGGCCGTCGTCACGATGAAGTACAGGACTCCTCGCCCGGCGAAGCCGCTCGCTAAGCATACGACCGCATGGCAGGACCTCCAGCGCTGCATCAGAATCGTCCGCTCCAAGGCGGCCGAGAAGGGGCTTGACCCGAACCGCATCGGCATCATGGGCTCGTCTGCGGGTGGCCACCTCACGCTTATGGGCGTGACGAGCTCCAGGAGCCGCTCGTACTGGGACATCGACAACATCGACAAGATTCCGTGCAACGTTCAGTGGGGCGTTGGCATCTACCCGGCGTATGCGCTTACGGACGGTGACGACATGCACAACAAGACTGGTGGCAACGACGACTCCGCGCGGCTCGTCCCCGAATTCGCGTTTGACCCCGACACGTGCCCGATGGTGTTCATCCACGGCGACGCCGATGGCTGGGCTGCGATGAATTCGGTGAAGACGTGGGAGCAGATGCGCAGGATGGGCGTCACGAGCGATCTGCATACGCTATGCAAGAGGCCGCACTGCTTTCAGCGCAAGGCGTCTCCTGGCACCGGCAGCTACACGTGGCTTGGCCGCATCTGGGAGTTCATGAACCACAAGGGGTTCAACAAGTAACGGTGGTGAAGCTACAGCCGCTGTGAAATGCGGTAGAGGTGCTCGACGAGGTTTGCGTCGAGCATCTTTTCCATAAAGGGGATCACTTCGTGGCGCACCTTGTTGCGCTCTATCGAGACATCGTCGTTAGATGCGTCCTCGCGCCATTCCTCGCCGAACTTGCGAAGGTAGTCCTTTAGCTCTTCGTCGCGGCAGCCGAGGAGCGGTCGCACGAACTTTATGCCTGCGACTTCGCTCGTCGCGCGGATGCCCGAGAGCGAAGCGCGGCGCAGCTTCATGAGGAACGTTTCCGCGACGTCGTCCATGTGGTGGCCTGTTGCGACGGCGTCGAGCTTCAGCGACTTCATGCACTTCGAGAAAAAGGCGAGGCGTACGCGCCGCGCGGCCATTTCAAGCGATTCGCCGCGCCTCTTGACGACCTTGGCGTGAATTCCCTTGAAGGGGATGCCGAGACGTTTTGCGAGCGACCGCACAAACCTGTATTCCTCCTTCGACTCTTTTCTCAGTCCGTGGTCGACATGCAGGACGATAAAGCGTTTCGAGGCGTTTTTCTTCTTGCCGCCTTTTGTCAGAAGAAAAGCAAGGGCGACCGAATCGGAACCGCCGCTCACGGCGAGCCCGATTTTTCCAGGCGGAAGGATGGATCTGTCTATTTTCACCCTTGCGCATTATACCAAAAAAATGATATACTTTGCGCCGTTCGTTTGCAAAGCGGGCGTAGCTCAATGGCAGAGCTCCAGCCTTCCAAGCTGGCTACGAGGGTTCGATTCCCTTCGCCCGCTCCAGACTGGGCAGAGCCAGGGTGGCGTAATGGCAGCCGCGGCAGACTCAAAATCTGCTATACGTGAGTATGTGCGGGTTCGAGTCCCGCTCCTGGCACCAATTTGCAAACGGGCGCAACAACGACTGGAGGGGTGTCCGAGTGGTCGATGGTGCAACCTTGGAAAGGTTGTGTGGGGGCAACTCCACCGGGGGTTCGAATCCCCCCCCCTCCGCCAATACGATGGCGGCAAAGAATTGGCCTTTTGGCCATTGCATAAGTTGACATGTCATTTGCGCACTGATGTCCCGCGTTCGCGTTGTGGTACAATGCGGGCATGAACAAGTTCCTGCTGTATGTTTCTGTCGCCGTACAACCGTCTCGCGGGTGCGAAATACGCGAAGCTCGGGAGGGTCTATTTGCCTGATTTCGACGAAAGTCGCGATCCGGACATTTCGAGTGTGGTATAATGTATACGGGACTGGGGGCAGAGATGGCGGAAGGCAAGACACATAAAGATTTTCGAACAACTCATGGCTTTTGATCCGGAAAGGAAAAAGAGATGAATCGACGTAACTTCATCAAATCGGCGGCAATCGCGCCTATGCTCGGTGCACTGGATGCGTGTGCGGCAATCGGAGGGGCTTCTGATTCGCAGATGTGGAGCGGGAAGAGTCATCCCCTCGCCGGCAAGGCGCTGCCACAGTGGAAGCCCGGCGAGTTTCAGGTACACTTCATCTACACGGGCGTTGGTGAAAGCATGTTCTGGATTCTGCCAGACGGCACGACGATGCTGCTTGATTGCGGCGACCACAAAGCCTGGACGCGCGGGAAGCTGGCCGTTTGGATACTCCCCGACGGGAAAAAGAATGCCGGCGAATGGATCGCGCGTTATGTGACGCGCGTCAACCCCGCCAAGACGGCCGTCGACTACCTAATGCTCTCCCATCATCATACCGACCATGGCGGAAGCGATGTCTGGGGCGCGGGGATGCGCGAATGGAACGGCAAGAAGCTGTCTGTGAGCGGAATCCTCCAGGCGGCAGACGTTCTTCGGTTCAATACTGCGTTCGACCGCGGCTGGCCGGACTTCAACGCCCCGATCCCTGACGAGCTGTGCGACACGGAATGCTATGTTCACATGCGCAAGGTCTACGACTACCTCGTGCAGCGCGACGGGCTCGAGATGCAGAAGTTCAATGTCGGCGATACCGGGCAGATTGCGATGCGCAGAAACGCCGCGGCCTATCCGTTCTTCTCCATCGTCAATATCGCCGGCAACGGAAGAATCCTCCGCCGCGACGGAAGCGTCCGCGACCTCTATGCCGACTTGCACGGGGCGAAAAGACTCAACGAGAACGGCATGAGCCTTGGCCTGCTCGTCAAGTACGGGCCGTTCCGTTTTTACACCGCCGGCGACTTCTCCGACACGCCGCGTCTTCCCAACGGCTCCCGCCTCGACATCGAGACGGAACTCGCCAAGGAACTCGACCCGGTCGACGTCGCGAAGGTGAACCATCACGGGCACCACGCCATGCCGTCTGCGCTTGTCGCAGCGCTTCGGGCGCGCGTGTGGACGGCTTGCGTGTGGGATCAGCTTCACATGACTTCCGACACGCTCGAACGGCTTTCCGACAGATCGGCCTATCCAGACGCACGGTTGATCGCGCCGGGATTGTTTTCGCCGCAGCGCCGCATCGCGGACGCCGGCAGGGACTATCTGCGCGATATCGCGCCTGAATCGTTCGATGCGGGGCATGTCGTGCTGAATGTCGCGCCCGGCGGGAAATCATACACCGTGGCCTACGTGACGGCGGACGACGAGTCCATGATGGTTCGCGGCGCCTACGATTTCCAGTCCCGTGCACATGAAGGGGGAGTCGGCTGATGAAACGGGCCGGCGCCAAATTGGTTGTCGGGATGCTGGCGGCGCTTTTGTCGTCAGGCGCTTTCGCAATCAACAACGGCGTTGCCGTGACAACGTGTCCGGAGCCGGATGGCAGCGGCGCCTATGTCTTTGGCAACGCGGATTATGCGACGGCAGGCTTCTTCGACTCGACTCTTGCCGCCGGGCTTGCCTATCCGGTCTGGAGCGACATCGCCGTTCCCTCCGGGTCGACCGTGAAGTTCGTCGGCGGAATCGCGCTCTCGTCTCTTCCCGAGGGCTGCACATGCGATTTTTCCAATGCCACCCACGTGCTCGTCACGGATCCTTCCGTGTTCGGTTCGGGGTTCACGGTCCCAGAATCCACGACGCTTCTCTTCCTGCGCTGCGGCGTGACGACGGACGGAGGCGTCGCGGTGTTTTCGACCCCCGACGGCACGGTAACCAATAGTGCGCCGTTTGTGCTCGACGGAACAAATACAGTCGGGAAGGATCGCGGAAACGTCGTCTTCAACGGTGCGGTGACGGGGGCGAGTTCCGGCTACATGACGCTTTCCGGATTCCACCGCTCCATCACGTTCAACGGCGCTCTCGATTTCGACGGCACGATTCGGATGGGAGCTTCGCAGCGCAACCAGCGCGTCATTGTGAACGCCGCTGAGGCACAGTCCAAAATCGGCGCGCTGGAGGGGAGCGACTATGGCAATGACCGGCAGGACCATGTTCATGGCGCCCCCCAGCAACTACTCTACCATCCTGCATCTCCTTCGCCCTGTACATTGCATGTGGGCTCATTCAACCAGAACGAGATCGGCGGGTTGTTTGAACCCGACGCGTCCGGACGTCTCAGCTACCGCCGCTGGGGCGTAATCCTCTCCACCTGCTCAAACAACACGATCTGCGTCTCGAACATCGTGAGACATGGAGCGGTTCACCTGATGGCTTGTTCGGACGGGGCCTATACCTTCGGCAATGCACCGGCCTTCGACGAGGGCTTCGGCAACTTTGAAATCGTCCATCTCGGGAAAAATGCCCAAGGCCATGCAGATCGCGCCCCGACATTCTATCCTTCTCCGAACGCCAACCTGCGGTTCACGGGACGGTTCACGGGCAATTATGATTCCACCGCCCCGTCGTTCAACTACACTGCCGAGTCGAATGTCGTGAACCGCGGGACGCTCGACACGACCGCTGCTACGGTGTACGCATGGGGCAAGCAGCAACTTACTGTCACCGGCTACAGTCCCTGGAATCTGCCGCGCACGATCACGACCCATCCTGCGCTGACAAATCGAATGACCGTCGTTGTCACCGATACGCGCTGGCTGATGCCGCTCGACTTCGCCGCCGCGCCGGATGAAGTCGATATCGCCTGGTGCGAGACGGACCTGAAGCTGTCCGTTCCGGCGTCTGGCACAGTTGTAGTCTCGAACGCGACTACGGCGGCAGGCGTGCGCCCGGTTCCCGGTCGCTATCCGGTGATTACAGGCAATTCAGTGGCCAACTCTGACGACGCGACCGGAGCGGATGCATTTGCGAACTGGACTGTCGAGCGGGTCGGCAAGTGGGGCGGGTTTGTCGTGCTGCTTGACAAGACCGACACGGGATTGTGGATGGAGGTGAAACAGTCTGGAATGTCGATTAACTTACGTTGATATGACGCGACTTTGCAAAACGAGACTGTTCTGGGCTTTCGTGGGCTGCATTGCCTTCCATTGCGGCGCGCAGCCAGTCGCCGTCATCGAGTTTGAGGGATGGGACGACGCGAATGGCCGGCCTGCCGGTCCCGGTTGGCGCTGGGGTTTCTCGCAGACGGGGACGAACGGATTTTCAGTCTGCGAACTTTCCATGTCGGAGCGTCACGGCGGGCATTCAAGCCTGCATCTGAAGGATGACAGCAAAGGCAGGCTCAACCATACGATGTGGTATCAGTTCACCAAGGAAGAGATGCGAGCGATGGAGGGACGGGTCGTTCGCGCCTCTGCATGGATCAAGCAAGTTTCAGCCTCAGATCCGCGATCGGTGGGCATTGCGCTCTCTGCAAAAGGCGACGACGGGAAAACCGCTGCCGTGCGCAACGGCGTAGGTGTGGTCGGCTCTTCGGATTGGGTCAACGTTCAGGTTGCGGTGAAAATGCCCGTAAAGATCAAGTCCTCCCGACTTGTCGTCAACTGCGCGAACGGATTCGGGAACACCGGTGAACTCTACATCGACGACGTGGTCGTTTCCGTAGACCCCGGGGATCATCCCCGGCCTGCCCCCCGCGCGCCTTCGGACGATCCCGTCTGGGGCTATTCTCCGCCTTCTCCAGGAGACACGCCGGAAGAGGCGGCCTATAGAAGCGGGTGGCGCGAGCAGGCTCCTGCGGAAGACGACGGCCGGGTGCGTCCCGAAATACGAAACGGGACATGGTATGTTGGCGACCGGCCGGAGTTCTACATGGGCGTGTGGCTTTACAATTCGGATATGCAATGGGGGCCGAAGGCCAATCCGCTCGCCATCGACCACCCAGCCTACACGACGCCGCCCGGCGCGGAGTTGTTCGAGAAGATGGGCTTCAATTCGTCTCAGATATCGGCGGCCCATTCGCAGATCGGCTCCGCCGTGAGGGGGTTCCTGCTGCCGCGGGAGAATAAGCCCCCGCGCAATGATTGGAAGAGCGACGATGCGAGCATCACGCGCTTCTTCAAGCGGTTCGGGGACGTGCCTATGGTGCTTGACTTCGCTTTCGGCTACCATGGAATGTATCCGGCGGATGTAAGGGCCGCTCTCGCGCAGCGCAAGGCCGGAAGCTCGTGGCACGCATTCGTGCCGTTCTGCCCCCATGTCCCAGAGGGATGGAGGTATTACCGCGACTACTTCCTCGGCGGGACGCGAGCGGCAATGAGGAACGAATGCAACGTGTTTCTCTACGAACTGTTTAACGAGTCGGCGTGGAACGACATGTGCCGCCCCGGGGTGCAGGCCTTCGCGCGCGCGATGGAGAAACGCTACGGCACGATAGCCGCCGCGAACGGGACATGGGACACGTGCTTCAGCGGATTCGACGACTTGGCGTGCCAAGTCGATCTCAAGCAGTATCCGGGAGTGTGGAGAGACTGGTGCAGCTTTTCTTCGCGAGAGTACTGCGACCTGCTTCGCAAGGGCATGGAGACGGTCAGGTCGGCAGACAGGCGGAAAAACGTCTATTTCACGGAACAGGAGTCCGGCACGCCTTCCGAACATCGCGGCATAGACTACCGGGACGTCGCGGAAACGCTCGACGTCCTTGCGATCGAGGGCGGGTGGAGATACGGCTTCAAAACCGAATACAGGGCGAATGACGAGATGGAGCTTGCTGTCGCGGCGGGAGGTTCAAGGCACTTCTTCAACTGCGACTTCTACCAGGCGCTCGCGAAAGGGCGCAAGCCTGTAGTTAACGATGAACACTACTGCACGCGCTTCGAGAACGGGAAGCGGGTCCCGTCCCGCCGGACAGACTACATCACTTCGCTGTGGCTCGAGGTCATGCACGGCGTTTCCGGCAGCTTCACGTATGTGTGGGACAAGCGTTACTGGGAGGCGAACACTCCCGAGAAGGCGTACGCCAACGTCGTCAATCCCTCCTACAAGTCGTCGTCGCTCCTTAACCCGTACAATGTGAAGCCGGAGGACCTTTGCGCATTCAGGATGTTCGTGGACGAGCTCGCGCCGGTCAAGGACAGGATACTTCCATTCCCTCGCACGAAGCCCGCGACGGTGGCTGTGTTCTACTCGAAGGCGACAAGCGTCCAGCGCGATTCGCTGCCGTCCCTCAAGGATCGCCCCGGCGTCTCGGAGTGGTATGCCGTTCTTCTGCACGCGAACTTTCCATGCAATGTGGTGTTCGACGAGGATGTCGCCGGTCTCGGGCCGGAAGTGCAGGCGCTTGTCTTCCCCGTCGCGACGTGTTGTGCAGAGGAGACGATGGAGGCCGCCCGCGAGTTTCAGAAACGCGGCGGGCTCGTGCTTGCAGACGTAGACGCGTTTCGGTTCGACGAATACATGAAGCCGCTGCCGCCGCAGACGTCCTTTGTGCGTGTGAAGAACGCTGTCGAGGCCGTGGAACGGCTTTTGGCGGCGGACGTCAGGCGCTACGCCGTGCTCAGCCCGGCCGACGGCGGAGGGCCGATAGCCGCGTCTGACGCGCAGGTCGTCGACAGAGGCGATTTCAAGCTCGTCTGCTGTGCCGCCATGGGCGAGACGACCGCGCGGAAGGCGAAGCTAAGGCTTTCCGGACTGTTGCCCGGCGGGCAGGGGTTCATTGTGGAGGACCCGCTGTCCAAGAGGGCGTATCTGAGGAACGGTCAGAAGGTATGGACGGAAGCCGATCTTGAAGATGGCGTGCCTGTTGAACTCCCTCCGCAGGAGCGGGTCTTGCTCGTGCTCAGGGAGCAGTGATGCGTCATTGTCATAAGGAGAAGCTATGAAGAAAATAATCGTGGTCATTCTCGCTGCTTGCGCATGCGCGGCCGCGTGTCGTGCGGATTCGCTTTCGGTCAAAATGTTGCCGGGGGAAAAGTGGTGGGGGCTGTGCAACAGCTTCGGTCGCGCGATGCCGTTCACAGGGGAGTCCGACTTTAAATGCGACCTGCGCATCGAGAACTACGGTCACCAGTCGCTTTCGTTCCTGTGTTCCGACAAGGGCCGCGCCCTCTGGTGCGTCGAGCCGGTCGGCGTCACGATTGCAGGCGGGGAGATTTCGCTTGTATCGGACAAGGGCGAGATAGTCCTCAAAGAAGACGCCGGGCGCAATCTTGCCGAGGCGTATCGCTACGGGTCGAAGACGTGGTTTCCACCGACAGGCGAGGAGCCGGAGCTTTTGTATTTCTCCGCACCGCAGTACAACACGTGGATCGAGCTCACCTACCACCAGAACGAGAAGGACATCCTCGCGTACGCGAAGTCGATGTTGGACCACGGGCTCCCTCCCGGGATATTCATGATTGACGACACATGGCAGCTCGGCTACGGCGAATGGTATTTCGACATGCGTAGGTTCAGCGACCCGAAGGGAATGATGGACAAACTCCACGCAATGGGCTACAAGGTCCTGCTGTGGATGTGCCCGTTCGTCTCGATGGACACGCCTGCCTATCGCCGGATTGCATGGGGGCGAAATCCCGACGACGTGAAGGGGTATCCAACCAGAGGCGGATTCCTCTGTTCGTCCGCAAAGAAGGGGTACGGCGGAGTTCCCCCGGCCGCGCCGGTAAACTGGTGGAACGGCACGAGCGCACTTCTCGACTTCACGCATCCGAACGCCGTCGCCTGGTTCGACGAGCAGCTTGAACGGCTCGTGAAGGACTATGGCGCGGACGGATTCAAGTTCGATGGCGGCGGCGTGCATTTCTACTCGGGGTGTGTCGGGCTCGAGGGGGCGTCGCCCAAGACGTTCGCGCACGATCCTTCTGTGTCGCCCGCCGCGCAGAGCGCGCTCTACGGGAAGTTCGCGCTCAGGTACAAAGGAAGCGAGTACCGCAACGCGTTCGGCTTCGCGGGGAAACCCGTCATCATGCGCCTCCACGACAAGGACCACAAGTGGGACGCGCTTCGCCGCCTCGTGCCCGACATGCTCGCCGCGGGTTTCGTCGGCTGTCCGTTCATCTGTCCCGACATGATCGGCGGCGGCGAATGGACGGCGTTCCTTCCTGGCGCGCCATTCGAGCCCGAACTTTTCATTCGTTCCGCGCAGGTCCATGCGCTCTGTCCGATGATGCAGATATCGGCCTCGCCATGGCGCGTCCTCCCGCCGGAGCACCAGGCGGTCTTCAAGGAGATCGTCGCGCTCCGCCAGCGCTTCGCGCCGCGTTTTGTCGAGCTCGCGAAGGAGTCCGCCAAGACCGGCGAACCGATGATGCGCAATCTCGAATACTGTTTCCCAGGCATGGGCTACGCCGAAATCCTCGATGAGTTCATGATGGGGAACGACCTTCTCGTCGCCCCTGTGATGGAGAAGGGCGCGGTGTCGCGCAAGGTCGCCATCCCGCCCGGAAAATGGAAGGCAGACGATGGCCAGGTTTACGACGGCCCCGCGACAATCGAGGTCGCAGCACCGCTTTCACGCCTGCCGTATTTCGTGAAGCATTCATTTGCCGCCAATTAGCCGAGACGGCAGTTGCCGAGTGGCGGGTCATAATGGTATAATATCAAACCAATGTCCAAAAAGACCAAAGATCCGCGTCCGAGCTGGGACGAGTACTTTATGGAGATCGCGACGGTCGTCTCGAAGCGCAGCAACTGCATGCGCAGGAGCGTCGGCGCGGTCGTGATGAAGGACAACCACATCCTCTCCACCGGCTAC
>CACZHC010000059.1 GCA_902780865.1 uncultured bacterium | reverse complement strand
ACATCCCCATCGTCTACTGCGACGCTGACGACGAGGTGGTGAGGGACGAGCACTACGGGGTGCGGCACGATTCGCGCGCGGCGGTGAAGCTCGCGCTCGACGAGCTCATCTCGCTGCGCCGCAGGGCGTACGGGTACGTGCACTACTTCACGCAGCAGGACTGGTCCGACGACCGCGAGCGGCTCTTCCTCCGCCGCACCGGCGCGGCAGGGCTCCGCGCCGAGGTGTTCGACTCGTGCGAGGCGTACAGAAAGGCGGACGCGAAGACGTTCTTCCGCAGACTGTCGCGCTTCCTCTGCGACCTGCCGCGTCCGTGCAGCATACTCGCCGCGAACGACGAGATGGGGGTTCACGTGATCGAGGCCGCGACGATGGCGGGGCTGCGCGTCCCAGAGGATGTCGCGGTGAGTGGAATCGACGACGACGAGCTCCTCTGCGAGAATTCGCTGCCGACGCTCACGAGCGTCGCGCCGGATTTCGAGCAGTCAGGAAGACTCGCCGTGAAGCTGCTCGCGCAGTGCCTGAAGAACGGCGGACGGAAGCCCGAGGTCGTGACCTACGACTGCGCGCCGCTTGTCCGCCGCCAGTCGACCAGAACGGTGACGGTGTACGACCCGCGCGTCGTGAAGGCGTTGGAGTACATCCGGCTGAATGCGTGCTCCGGCGCGACCGTCGCGGACGCGGTCAAGACGATGGGGCTCAAGGCGCGCACGGGCGAGAACCGCTTTCTATCCGCGTGCGGACATTCCATTCGCGACGAGATACTCGACGTCCGAGTGCGCGAGGCGAAGCGTCTGCTCGCGGACACCGACCTCCCGGTTGCGCTCATCGCGGAGAAGTGCGGCTACGGCAACGAGCGCTCCCTCAGGTACGTCTTCACAAAGGCGACCGGCGTTTCGCCAATTGAATGGCGGAGAAATAGTTGAAAAGTTGAAAGTTTGAAGTTTGATGTTTGAAGTTTAAAAGAGGAAACTATGAAAGCGACAACGATGATACTCGCACTGGTTGCGCCAATCGCGGCGCTTGCGGCACCTGGCGACGCCGAGGTCACGAAGTGGGCGCATGGCGCGAAGGGCGCGTTCATGCTCATGTTCGACGACGGATGGCCGTCGGCCTTTCAGGCCGCCATGCCCGCGCTCGAGGCGAGGAAGCTCCCCGCCGATTTCTACATCATCCCCGACAAGGGCGAGTTCAAGGTTTTCGAGAAGGTGTGGAAGGAAAAGTTCAAGAGCCCGCTCTTCCGCTTCGGCAATCACACCTGGAGCCATGGCGGATTCGACGGATACGAAGGCGCCGTGGAGGAGTTCCGCAAGTGCACCGACTACCTGCGCGAGAACGTCCCGGGGAAGAAGGGGCGTCTCATATCGTATGCGCAGCCAGGAGTGCCCGCAGGACGCTGGAACATCAACAAGGAGCAGGAGGCCGAGATATGCAAGGCGCAGGGGCTCGTTGCGCGTCCTCCGTTCCACGACCACGGCGCGACGTATCACCTGAAGAACAAGGACGACATGATCGCCAAGGCGAAGAAGGCGGCGAACGAGGGAATCGCGGAGTACGTCATCTTCCACGGCGTCGAGGTGGATGACCCGAAGCGCGGTTACCAGGACTTCTGGGCGATGCCGGTCAAGGAGTACATTCCGTTCTTCGACGAAGTCGCCGCGATGCGCGACAGGGGCGAAATATGGGTTGCAGACCACGTGTCGGTGCATCAGTACGAGACAGAGCGCGCGACGGCGAAGATAAAGAAGCTCGGCAAGACGGCGAAGGGCTACCGCTTCTCGGTGACGTGCGACGCCGACCCGAAGCTCTACGACTGCCCGCTCACCGTCAAGGTCGAGGTGCCGAAGACGTGGAAGAACGCCAAGGACGGATTTGTCTACGTCGACGTCATCCCAAACGGAAAGCCGTTTGAGGTCACGAAGTAAAGTTCAAAGTTTGATGTTTAATGTTTGAAGTTTACAAGGAGAAAACAATGAAAGTGAAAACGATGATAATCGCCGCGGTTGCGGCAATTGCGTGCGCGCAGTCCTTCGGGGCCGGCTCCAAGGCGGCGCAGCCCGTGCACTGGGAGTGGTGCGGCTGGGGCGGCGGCGGCTGGTTCTGGTCGAGCGCGGCCGATCCAGTGAACCCCGACGTCTTCTACATGGGCGGCGACGTCAATGGAATCTGGAAGACGACGGACGGCGGAAAGAGCTGGTTCTTCGTGAACAACGGACTCCAGAACTACGGCGTCTACTCGCTCGCCGTCGCGCCGTCCGACAGGAAGACCGTCTATGCGCTCTCGCAGGACGGCGTCGCGGTGAGCTTCGACGGCGCGGCGAAGACGTGGAAGCCCTGCAAGGAGACGCGCAACGGCGCGCTTAAGGTCTCGGCTCACCGCGGCGGAAGCGTCAAGGCGATCGCCGTCGACCCGAAGGCGCCCAAGACCGTCTATGCCGGCGGCGCAACGGGACGCGCGGTGAAGTCGACGGACGGCGGCGAGACGTGGTCCGTGCTCGACTACCTTTCCGCCCGCAAGCCGGACGCGGGCGAGACGCCCGAGCCGGCCTCCGGATCGGGATACGGCAGCCTCATGATCGCGACGAACAACATGGACTGGAACAACTACGTGCGCATCCAGAAGATGATCGACCAGAACGGCGCGGACTGGAGCGCGTGCGACAAGATCGGCGTGAAGGTGTTCCTTCCGAAAGACGCGCCCGCGGGAATGGCCGCGACGATCGTCGTGCAGAGCGGAAGCTGGGCATGGAAGGAAGGCCCGATGAAGACGATCGAGCCCGGAAAGTGGACGACCGTCGAATACCCGATGTCCACGTATGCAGATCCCTCCAAGGTGCAGATGGTCCACTTCGTCATCCGCACGAACGGCAAGGGCTACAAGGGCGAGGTCGGTCTTGACGCGTTCGCCGCGACGGGCGCGGGCAAGAGCATCGTGCTTGGAGAGTGGGATGGCGTCGGCGCGGAGGGCTGGTGCGTGAGCCCCGACAACAACACGAAGTCGGTGACGAAGTCCATCCTCTCCTCGAAGGAGCCCAAGGTTCCGGTTGCGGGCGATCCCGTGAGCTGCGTCGCCGTCTCGGGCGCGAACCCGAAGCTCGTCTTCCTCTGCCAGCGCAAGTTCGGGCTGTTCCGCTCGACGGACGCCGGCGCGACGTGGACGCACATGAAGAGCGCGCCCGCAGGCGCCTCCGTCGTCTGCTGGGCGGGTCCTAACGCCCCCAAGACCTGGTACGGCGCGTTTGGGAAGAGCGGAATCTTCGTCTCCGCGGACGACGGCGCGACGTGGCGCAGCCTCAACGCGCCGATCCAGAGCGGAATGGGCGCGCGCGACATCGTGGTGAACCCGAAGGACCCCAACGTCGCGCACGCGATCGTCTCGCAGGGCTTCGGCGGATACATCGCCTCGACGCGCGACGGCGGCGCGACGTGGACGAAGAACAAGGACATGAAGGCCGACCACGTGTACAACCCGACGCTCCCCGCGCAGGGCGAGACGATCGGCATGAGCGGACTTGAGAACATCTCGCTGAGCCCGGCGGATCCCGACAGGGTGCACATGGCGGGCAACTGGGACCCCTGCATGAGCCACGACGGCGCGAAGACGTGGTTCGAGAGCGTGAAGGGCGCGGACATCACGTGCTTCCACGACATCCAGCACCTCGGGCGCGCGACCTACGGCGCGGCGATGGACGAGGGCACGTGCGTGACGTTCGACGGAGGGAAGACCTGGAAGGCGCTCGCTCCAAGGAAGTGGACTGCCGGCCTTTCTGGACACCACTGGCGCGTCCTCCCCCAGAAGCTCGCCGACGGCCGCACGCGCGTCATCTGCACCGTCTCCCCGTGGGCGCACGGACACGACTTCAACGTCAAGCTCATCGTCTCCGAAGACGGCGGGAAGACGTTCGAGGAGGCGAAGGGCCTGCCCGACTACCGCACGCACGCCAACACGATGTGGGGCGAGGGGCACGGGCGAGCCATCTCGGCCGATCCGACGAACCCCGACATCATCTACCTCGGCATCGACGGCGATCCGGAGAAGGGGAACGCCGGCGGCGGAGTGTTCAAGTCGACCGACGGAGGCCACAACTGGAAGCAGCTCCCGAATCAGCCCGGCTCGCGCCGCATGATGTACGGCATCAAGGTCGATCCGTCGAACCCGAAGCGCATCGTCTGGGGCGCGTGCGGCAACACCGCGGGAGTGTACGTCTCGGAGAACGGCGGCGACAGCTGGACGAAGGCCCCTGGCCTCAACGACTGGATCTTCAACGTCGAGGTGACTCCCAAGGGCACTATCTACGCGGGTGGCAACCAGCTGTACCGCTCCGACGACCATGGAAAGAGCTTCCGCGCCGTCACCAAGCTCTCGGGCGTCACGGCGGTCGGAATCGCGGTCGACCCGGCGGACGAAAACCGCGTGTGGATTTCGGCCTCGACCTGGGACGGAAACAAGGCGGGCGGAATCTACGAGTCGCTCGATGGCTGCAAGACGTGGAAGGACATCACTGGGGACAATCCGTACACGAAGCCGCTCGTGGTGCGCTACAACGCGGAGACGAAGGAGCTCTGGGCCGCGGGCCCTGCGGCGTTCAAGACGAAGCGCTGAGGCGCGGGCGCCGTTTGGAGAATCGTCCGCTCGACGCGCTGACAGACATTTCCGGTTGCCTTTCGGGCGAGACGATGGTATCATGTCTGCGAATGTCCGTATAGGGTGCAGTCAAGAAAAAGGAGCGTCGTCTGTGGAGATCATGATTCCTGCCGCTGTGCTGGGCGTGTGCATTTTGTCGCTCGCGTCGTCCGATGACCGGCGGCGGTCGTGCGGAAGTATAGCACGACGCTTGCGAGGGCGGACGATGCGAGCATCGTGAGCCAGTATGCCGGGATTCCCGGCGAGCAGGCCCTTACGGCGAGGAACAGCGGAATCCAGAAGAGAAGCGATGTCGCGAACTGGATGCGGAAGACCGCGGCGGTTTCGCCGCGTCCGCGAAGGTGCGCCTGCAGTACCTGCACGGCGGACTCGAACACGGCCTTCGCGCAAAGGATGAACACGATGGCCTTCGCCGTATCCGCGAAACTTTCCGCGAACGCGGTGTCTCCTTTCGAGGCGAACGCTCCGAGGATTTCGCTTCCCGCCACGGCGAGAACCGCGATGAACGCGAGCGAGTGGATCGCGACCAGTCCGAGCGCGGGCGTGATGAGCGCGCGGCGGTTCTCCTTCGCGGCGCGCGCCGTCACGATCTCCAGCGCCTGGGCGAGACCCTGCGGGAGCGCCTGGTATATTCCGTTTACTGCGAAGGCCGCGGTGCTCGCCGCCACGGCCGCGCCTTCGCACTCGGCGAGTACTGCGGCGAACACGAAGAATCCGCCGATGTCGATGACGGCCCTCACTCCGTTCGGGATGCCGAGCGAGAGGAGCGTGCGGAAGTCGGCGCGGCAGATGCGCCGCGCGCTGCATTTGAGCGGACGGAGGCGGATCGCGGCCGCAAGAATGACGCAGGGAACGATGTGCGAGATGGTGGCGGACCATCCCGCGCCTTTTATTCCGCTCGTGGGCACGCCGTACAGTCCGTTGATGAATATCGGCGCGATCGCCATGTTTACGATGAAGCCGAGCACCGTCACCGCGCCGACGAATCGCGTCTTCCCCTGGCCTGTGAAGTATCCGCCGAGCACCGCCGCGAGCATGGTGAAGTATCCGTTTGCGAGAAGGACGTCGTAGTAGGCGGATTCCGCGGCGAGGACTTCAGGCGACGTGTTGAACACGCCGAGAATGGCGTGTCCGGCGGGTACGGCGAGGATGAAATAGGGAACCGACAGCGCGGCGAGGACGAGCGCAGAGCGGAACGCTGCGATCGCGCCGGGCGAGTCTCCGGATCCGTGTCTGTCCGCGAAGACCGTTCCCGAGTAGCCAAGCGCCGAAATGGCGAGCGACGAGACCGCGACGGCGAGCATCGAGCCGGGGAGGGAGGCGTGCAGGGCGGTCGTCGACGAGCGGGAGAGGAAGTAGTTCGTGACGAACGTGTTTGCCGCGAAGGCAAGCTGCGCGAAGGTCAGCGGAAGCGCGAGGCGCTGTATGGAAAGCATCGCGTTCACGGACGCTGCTCCCGGTTGGCCTCGCGCCATTCACGCATGGTCATTCCGAACCGCTTCTTGAAGAGCCGCTTGAGATAGGCGTCGGAGTCCCAGCCGCAGATGTTCGCTATCGGGCCTATGTCCTGCTTCGGGTTCCTGAGGAGCTCGAGCACGTGCTCGAGGCGCACATTGGCGATCTCCTCCGTGATGCGATGCCCGACGGCGCGCTTGAAGCGCGTCTCCGCGAGACGCTCTGTCACGCCCATCGCCTTTACCACGTCTGCCGCCTTGAGCCCCGAGCACGCTTCGCGTCGTATGAGGTCTAGCGCGTCGGCGATGCACTTGCCGACGACTGCGAGGTGCCTCGTGGAAAGCCGCGAAGTGACGCCGAGAGGCGTGTATTCGATGCGTTCCGGCGCGGCGCACCGTCCGCGCATGCACTTGGCGAGCAGTTTTACGGCGAGACGTCCGGCGCCACGGAAATCCGGACGCACGCTTGACAGCGTCGGATGAAGGTTGTCGCATACCGCCGGGTCGTCGTCGGCTCCTACAACGACAACGTCGCCCGGTACCGAAATCCCAAGGTCTCGGCAGACGTCGAGAATCACGGCCGCGATGTCGTCGTTCGCGGCGAAAATGCCGCAAGGTTTCGGAAGCGACTCGACAAACGGCTTGAGGCGGGTGACGAAATCGCTTTTGTTCCCGAACGTCCATGGATCCTCGAGAGTGTGGCAAGGATGCCCCATGTCGGAGAGAATTGTCTTGAACCTGTCTTCGCGCCTGCGGCTCCACCTGACGCGCCGGCTCCATCCGACGAAGGCGAAGTTGGTGCAATCCGTTCGAGACAGTTCGCGCTGTGCGAGATCCGCTATCGCAGAATCGTCGTTTTCGACCGCGAAGACGCTGCCGTCCCCGAATGTCTTGTCGTCTGGGTCGATGTGGACGATTGGAATGTGCGAAAACGCTCGGCGCGACGGCAGGAGGTTTGAGGAGCCCTCCAGAATGCATCCTATCGGCATCCAGTATTTAAGCACTGCCTTGATTGGATGTTTTAGCCGCTGGACTTCGATTTCCTCGACGTGCCAATCCATGTTGGCCGCCTCCTCGCGTACGCCGGCGAGTTCTGGTATTCGCGAGCCAGTGTGCAGGTCGGTTATGAAGAGGATGGTGTCCATCGAATGGCATTGTATCATTATGTGTATGCCGCAGGCAATAGGAAAGTGCGGTTTTGGTTTGTTTTTTGGTGCGGTTTTGGATATAGACAAGCAGGGGCATTTGCTATACTATTGGCGTCACAAGGAGAAAACCATGATCGCCACCAAAAAGTTACTGTCCGTTCTCTTCATAAGTGCGCTCGCCGCCATTGCCAGCGCCGCAGACTACTACGTCGCATCAGACGGCACATACGATGGGGCTCCGGATGGCGCCACGGTGTACGCATCCCTCGACGAGGCGATTGCCGCGGCAGAGAATGACTCCGATGTCATATACGCCGAACCCGGCACGTACACGACCACGACCCAGAACGGTCCCAACCTCAAGGCGAAGCTCGTCGGCGCCGGTGCGAACCGCGGCGATGTCATTATTCAGTCTTCTGGCTCCTACCGCACTCTCCGCATGGCGGCTGGTTCCTGGCTCGAGAACGTCACGGTTGTCGGCGAAGGCACATGGCAGGTTGACAAGGGCGGTGCGATTGAAATGAGCGGCGGCACGGTCACGAACTGCGTCGTTCGCGACGGCACTGCGAAGGCCAATAACAATCTCGCCGGAGGCAACATATATGTGAGCAACACGGCTGCTCTCATTTCCGGCTGTGACATCTATGGTGGTTCAGCCACCAATCGCGGCGGCAATGTCTACGTGGCCAGCGGCACTCTGCGCAACTGCACCATATCCAACGGTGTTAGCCCGAACAATATCGGAGGCAACGTCTACCTTGAGAACGGAACTCTGAACGGATGTACTTTGACAGGCGGATCGGCCGGCGCGCGTGGTGGGAACATTTTCATGAACCACGCCTCGGCACGTGTTGAAAACTGCACGATTTCCAGTGGCAACGCTGTGACGCTCGGAGGAAACATCTTCATCAACAATGCAAGCGCCGTTGTTACCAATTCGACTGTTTCAAGCGGCACTGCAGGACAGTCCGGCGGCAATATATATATCAGCAACGGCACGGTTGTGGATTCGACTATCTCCGACGGCATAGCCAACGGAACGTCGTGGGATCACGGTGGTGGTAATGTGTTGGCCTCGCCTGGGCGCTTGACTCGCTGCGTCATCACCGGCGGTTCGTTTGCCTACAACAACCAAGGCGGAGGAATCCGTTCGCGCAATGCAGACACTGTCATTGAGGACTGCCTGGTGTATGGCAATGCGAACGGCGGAATTTGCCTAGAAGGGAAAGGTAAGCATTTCAACAACACAGTCGTCAACAACGAAGCCTACGGAATATGGGGCTACGGCAGCAATCCGGGCACCTTTGTTAACTGTATCGTCTACGGCAACCATACTGAAACTGCCATCAACGAATGGGCTGGTAACCATCCCGCCGCCGCCGATATGCACAATTGTGCTTTTGGACAGGAATACTTGAAAGGTACAGTTGCCGTTTCCACGTACGCCGGCTCCATATATCTAGCCGATGACTCGGCCTTTGCCGACTACGCTAATGGAGACTACCATACGGCAGCCGTTTCTGTCTTGGTGGACGCAGGTGCAATGGACAGCCGCACAGATGCATCCGCGCTCGATTTGGACATGAAACCGCGCCAAAGCGGGACAATTGACATCGGCTGCTATGAGTACCAGAAGTCTGAAATGACCGTTAACTTCGCATATGCAGAGCAGCTGGACCATTCATACGCACCTGCAACAGCGGTTTTCTCCGTGTCCGCCAACAATGTTCCGGACGGACAGACCGCCTCGTTCTCAATCGATTTCGGCGATGGTTTGGAGCCGGTTGTGACAGCAGGACCTACGGTATCGCATACGTTTGAAAATCCAGGCGTATACACGATTGTGGTTACAGCTTCCGCTCCTGGGTCGGCAGATGCTGAGATGACATATTCGAATTTTGTCACTCTCAAATCGCAGACTGTCTACGTCACGGCCGGGAACACATCTCCTGCTGCGCCATACAGCACCGTGGAGACAGGCTTCGCCACTTTTGCCGACGCGTATAATGACGCTGTTGATGGAATGACAATTATAGTCGGAAACGGCGTATACGAACAGACGGCGAAGATTGCAGTCTCAAAGGCCGTTTCGATTGTCGGCAATGCTGCGAATCCAGACGCGGTTGTTCTCAAGAACACAGCTACTGCCTCGAGCGGACAGGGCGACAAGCGCGTCATGTCGATCGACAACGCCGCTGCAACGGTCTGCGGCTTGACGCTTGAGGGCGGGCAAGTCTACCACGGCAACGGAGGTAACCTCGCGATATCGGCTGGGATGATTTCGAATTGCGTGATTCGCGGCGGCATTGCGTTGGCGGATACGGATGCCGAGTACGGCATGGGCGCCGGTGTTGCCCTGAGCGGAAGCGGCATCGTATCGCACTGCATCATCACGAACAACGAGGTACAGGGCGCGGCGTCTGGCAAGTGGGCGCAAGGCAGTGCCGTCGTGTTTCCCTGGGGATCATCCGGCAAGATGCTCAACTGCCTTGTTGCATACAACCGCTGGACTATCGAGAATGCCGAAGCTAACGGCGCAGCCGGCGTGGTGTACCACGGCAGCACAGCTGGCTCCCGAGTGGAGAACTGCACAGTCGTTGCCAATGCAATCGTCGGCACGTGCAACGCGGCAAGCGCCGCAGGCATCCGCTGCGACTGGAACAGCTCTGTCCGCAACACCGTGATCTCCGGCAACAGGATTGGGGAGACTGTTTCCAACGTTCTTCTCGCCAGGGACGGTGAGATATGGAAGGACAGCCTTAACGCTTGCGTTACAGAAGACGCACTCCCGTCCGGGAACGCGAGCTGCATTGTGGCCGCTCTCGGAGATACGTTCAAGAATTATGCGCGTGGGGACTTCAGGCCGAAAACAGGCGGCGCACTTGCTAACAAGGGGAGTGCAGTACAGTTCCCGGTTTCCGTCGATCTTGCCGGGAATCCGCGCGTGATGTTCGACGCAATCGACATCGGCTGCTATGAGTGCCAGACGAAGCCGGGTTTTGCGATCGTAGTCCGCTGAGGAGGCGACGAGATGACAAAGGCGATCACGATGCTTGCAGTTGCGGCGATGTCGCTTTGGGGGGCGTACGCGCTGACCCTCAACGACTTCGCCCCTGTCTACAAGGCGAAGATGGAGCGCGAAGGCGACAACTGCGTCCGCGTGAAGTTCCCGAGCGCCGAGTGGGGCACGGGGATCAAGTGGGAGTCTCCAAAGGGCGTCGACTTCTCGTCTGCGAAATGGCTCGCGGTGGACGTCGAGAACCTCTCGAAGACACGCCAGTCGCGGCTCACGATGCACGTCTCGGCGGGGATCTCGTCCGGCGACTCTGGAGACCACGCGACTGTGATCAACAAGAAGAACCGCTCCGTCAACACGGGAATCGGGCTTAATCCCGGCGAGAAGGGGACGATGCGCCTCCTTCTCACGCATCCCGAAATCTACGGAGGGCCGGAGAATGCGCGCGGGCCGTACGTGATAGACACGAAGCACGTGACTTCGGTGCACTTCCAGATGCAATGGCCCTATGAGGATGAAGTCGACGATCTCGGCGACATGCGCATATCGAACCTGCGGCTCGAAGGCGAGGTCGACGCGTCGCGGAGGGTGGAGCCCGCGAAGTACATTCCCTTTGTCGACAAGTACGGACAGTTCGCGCATGCCGACTGGAAGTTCAAGGTGAAGAGCGACGATACCTTTGCCAAGGACCTCGCCGCCGAACGCGCCCACCTGAAGAGCGCGCCCAAGCAGTGGGACAGGTTCGGCGGATGGAAGGACGGCCCGCAGCTCAAGGCGACAGGCCACTTTCGCACGGAGAAATTGGACGGCAAGTGGTGGCTTGTCACTCCCGAGGGACATCTCTTCTTCTCGGTTGGGCTTGACGTCACGCGCGTTATGACAGACATCTCGAACGGAAAACTCCATCCTGACTGGTACGAGTCGCCCGTCCCTGCGGACGGGAAGATGGCGTTCACGATATGGAACCTCGAGAAGAAGTTCGGCAAGAAGGACTTCGCCGACGACTACTACGACTTCGTGCTGAAGCGCTACGACTCGTGGGGGCTCAACACGGTGGGCAACTGGAGTGCGCCAGAACTGTCGCTCAAGTCCGCCAAGCCCTATGTGGCGAGCGTCCTCGAGCGTGCGAAGGGCGTGAAGCGACACTCGAAGTTCCATATCTACGACTTCTCCGCGCCGGACTTCGAACAGAAGTTCCGTCGGGCAATCCGGGACAGGTTTGCGGAGGACCCTGCGCTCGCCCATGCGGCGAAGGACCCCATGTGCATCGGCTTCTTCGTCGACAACGAGCTTCAGTTCCACAAGTGGATTCCAGACGTCGGCGAAGGGCGCGCCGCGAGCGGCGTAGACCTCTACTTCCGCATATGCAAGGAGGAGCTTGAGAGGGCGGCTCCCGGCAAGCTCTACCTCGGAAGCCGATTCGTCGGGTTCAGGCAGTCCGGAATCCTCTGGCGCACCGCCGCCAAGTACTGTGACGTAATTACAGTCAATGCATACGCGAACTCCGTCTACAACCTTTCCGAGAAGATGTTCACTAAGGGGTTCGAGAAGCCGATTCTTGTCGGCGAGTTCCACTTCGGCTGTTTCGACCGCGGCATGTTCAAGCCCGGCCTCGCACCGGTATGGAGCCAGACCGAGCGCGCACGCAGCTACGTCAGATTCGTCGAGGGCTGTCTCCAGCACCCGCTGATCGTCGGCTGCCACTGGTTCCAGTACCGCGACCAGCCGCTTCTCGGGCGCGGCGACGGCGAGGCATATGAGATCGGCTTTGTCGACGTCTGCGACCGTCCGTACCCAGAGCTCACTCGCGCCGCCCGCGCCGTCGGCGAGTCGATGTACGAGAAGCGCAAGAACGGCGTCTGGTAGGAGTCTAATGAAAGGCGCTGTTCTTTTCGCAATCGCCCTTGCTTCCATGATGGCGTCGGCGCATTCCCGGAAGACGCTTTCGCTTTCGGGGCCGGGTTGGCTTTGCGACGGCGAGGAGGTCTGCATCCCCCACACGTGGAACTCCCTCGACGGTGCGGACGGCTCGCCAGCGGGCGAGCCACCGCCCGCGAGCGGGATGTCAATCGCAGCCGACTCGTATCTCCGCAAGGCCGCGAGGTATTCGCGGAGGCTCCCGGACCCGACGCCGGGGATGCGGCAGTTCGTCCGGTTTGAGGCGGTGTCCCGCAAGGCCGAGGTCTACGTCAACGGAAGGTTTGCCGGAAGCCACGTCGGCGCCTTCACTGCTTTTGCGTTCGAGGTGACGGACTTGCTCCGTTCGTCGGACAACGTGCTCGAGGTCGTCGCGGACAACCGCTGGGACCCGGACGTCGCGCCCCTTTCGGCGGACTACACCCTGTTCGGAGGGATCTACCGCGGCGTCGAGTGGATAGAGACGCCGCAGGTGTGCATCGATCCCGTCACCGACGGCGCGTGCGGCGTGGAGCTCGACGTCAACACGAACGGAACCGTGAAGGCTAAGATACGCATTCTCGGCGGGCCTGACGAGGAGCGCGTTTTCAAGGTGGAGAATCCAGAGCTCTGGTCTCCGGAGAGCCCGAAGCTCTACGAGCGCGAGTTCGCCATTGAAAGCGGCGACTCGGTAAAGGTTCGGTTCGGCTTCCGCACTGTCGAGTTCAGGGAGGACGGCTTTTACCTGAACGGTACCAAGCGCAAGCTCCGGGGTGTGAACCGCCATCAGGACGCGGGGCTCTGCGGATGGGCGGCGAAGCCCGAAGACGAAGACCGCGACTTTGCGCTCATTGCTGAGACTGGCGCTGATGCAGTGCGCCTCGCGCACTATCCGCAGAGTCCGCACGTGTATGACATCTGCGACGAGAAGGGCATTTTGGTGTGGAGCGAGGTGCCCGCGATAAACTGGCTTTCGGCTTCGCCCAAGTTCAAGGCCAACCTTTTGCAGCAGGCGCGCGAGATGGTGGCGCAGAACAGGAACCACCCGTGCGTCTTCGCCTGGAGCCTCTTCAACGAGATATACAACGACGTTCCCGAAGATCGCGCTGAGGAAGGCTGGATGGAGGACATCCTCGAAGTGGTGCGAGGAGAGATCAAGAGGATGGATCCGTCGCGTCCCGTGGTGGCGGCGTCGGACCGTCCCGCGCGCCGCAGGCTCAACGATCTTCCGGATCAGCTTGCGTTCAACGCGTATCCCGGATGGTATGGCGACACGACGATTGAGGAGGACATGGCGAACTGGTTCAATGCGTCAGGGAGGGACATTCTCGGAATCTCCGAATACGGAGCCGGGGGAAATCCGTTCGAGCATCTCGACCCGCTTCCTGCGGGACGGCTTGATCCGGGAGGGCCTGTTCATCCCGAGGAGACGCAGGTCAGACTTCATGCCGCGGACTACAGCGCTATCGCGCAGGACGGGCGCATATGGGGATCGTTTGTGTGGGCCATGTTCGACTTCGCGGCGGACGCGCGGCGCGAGGGAGGCAAGAACGGCATAAACGACAAGGGTCTCGTCACGCGCGACAGGTCCGTGCGCAAGGACGCGTTCTACTTCTACAAGGCGAACTGGTCGAAGGAGCCCGTGCTGCACGTCTGCTCGCAGAGGATGGCGGAAACGACCAATGCGGCCGTAACCGTTGTCGGATTTTCCAGTTGCGGCGATGTGACGCTTCTCGTCAACGGACATCCGGTCGGAACGCAGACGCCGGATCAGGTCAAGGTCGTCACGTGGACTGGCGTTCCGCTCGCGGAGGGTGAGAACGTCATAATTCTGGAGACGGCGGACGGCGCTCGCGCCGTCCGGAGGATTGTCCGCTCGACGCGCTGACCGACATTTCCGGTTGCCTTTCGGGCGAGACGATGGTATCATGTCTGCGAATGTCCGTATAGGGTGCAGTCAAGAAAAAGGAGCGTCGTCTGTGGAGAACATGATTCCTGCCGCTGTGCTGGGCGTGTGCATTTTGTCGCTCGCGTCGTCCGCGCTCTTTGGCGCGGCGACGGGCGTTGAATCCGATCCCGCCGGAACTGGCGCGGAGTGTCAGGCGCCCTGCGCCAGTTCGCGGCCGCATCTCAGGGTCACCGCGTGGGATCTTCGCGACCGGACCGACGACGTCGGGGAGCTTGTTCAGAAGCGCGAGTGGCTGCTTCTGCCGACGACTCGCGGCTTCGAACTGACGGCGAACGTCGTCGACGTGCAGGACGTTGTCACTGGGAAGGGCACGGTCTATCTGCGTCTGGCCCCGCTTCCCGGTTCGCGCAGCTGGGAGGGGCCGGACTTCGAGGTCAGGCCCGATTCGCCACGAGGCGTCACCGTCGTTGAGCGTCCGTGCCGCACGCTGGAGATTCCTTATGAAGGCGGCGCGATCGGCCGCCGCGCCGCGCTCATGGCCGCTCAGCGCGCACTGCGTCCGTTCGTTCCAAGGCGCGACGGACTCTTCCTTTCGAACACCTGGGGCGACCGGAACCGCGACGCGCGGCTGTGCGAGCCGTTCATGCTGAAGGAGATCGACGCGGCGGCGAAGCTGGGCGTCGACATCGTGCAGATCGACGACGGATGGCAGAAGGGCCGCACCGCGAATTCGTCCGCCGCGAACGGAAAGGGCGTGTGGGACGGCTACTGGGCGACAGACCCGGAGTTCTGGAAGCCGGATCCCGTCCGCTTCCCCAACGGACTGAAACCCCTCGTCGACGCGGCGGCCTCGAAGGGCATGGGACTCGGACTTTGGTTCGGTCCCGACTCTTCGAACGACGCGGCGAACTGGGAGCGCGACGCCGATCTCCTGCTCGACTTCCACCGCACGCTCGGGATCAGCTACTTCAAGATCGACTCGCTCAAGACGCGTTCGTCCGTCTCGCTCGAACGCCAGTCCGCGCTGTTCGAGAAGGTGTTGAAGGGCTCTGGCGGCCGTGTCGTATTTGATCTCGACGTCACGGCGGAACGCAGGCCGGGTTACTTCGGCCTTCCGGAGATCGGTCCCGTCTTCGTCGAGAACCGCTACACCGACTGGGGCAAGTACTGGCCGCATCAGACGCTGCGGCAGTTCTGGGCGCTCGCGGACGTGGTCGATCCGGTCCGGCTGAGGATGGAGGTGCTGAATCCGCTGCGCAACAGGGAGAAATATGCGGGCGATCCGCTCGCGCCGTCGAACTGGCCGATCGAAAGCGTGTTTGCATCCGTCATGCTCGGCAGTCCGCTCGGATGGTTCGAGGCGAGCGGCCTCGCACCGGAGACGGTGGCGCGTCTCGCTCCGTTCGTTGCTGTATGGAAGCGCCACCGCGACCGCCTGCACTCGGGGGTGGTCCATCCGGTCGGCGAAAAGCCCGACGGCGTCGCCTGGACGGGTTTCGTCGTCAAGGGGGAGGAGGGACTAGACGTCGTCCTGTTCCGCGAGCTGAACGCGCGGCAGGACTGTACGCTCGATCTCGGGCCGTTCGGACCCGCTTCTTCGGCGGAGGTTCTTTCTCCGCGCGGCGCAGCCGTCGTGAAGGACGGCGTTCTCACCGCCACCGTTCTGGACAGGCTCGACTTTGTCTGGGCCAGAGTGCGGTGAGATTCAGACGATGATTTTTGCGTCGCAGTCTTGATTTCGCGGCGAAAATTCGGTATCCTATTATGCGAAACGACTGTAAAGGAAAAGGAGTCAATCATGGTTTTCGGATTTCTTCAGAACATCGGCCCGTGGCAGCTGCTCATCGTCGTCGCGGTCATAGCGCTGCTCTTCGGAGGCAGCAAGATCCCCGAGCTCGCGCGTTCGCTCGGCAAGGCGAAGGGCGAATTCAAGAAGGGTCTCGCGGAAGGCGAGAAGGAAGAGGCCGAGGCGGAGGGAAAACCCGCCAAGGAGCTTGAGAAGGCGTAAGTGGTCAGCGAGCTGATACGCGAGCGACTCAAGGAAGTCCCAAGTCGCCCCGGCTGTTATCTCATGCGAGATCGCCGGGGCGTCATCATCTACGTCGGCAAGGCGAAGGACCTGAGGCGGCGCGTCTCGTCCTACTTCCGCCCTCGCGCGAACCACGCGCCGAAGGTGCGCTCCATGGTCGATACCGTTTTCGATTTCGAGTGGATGACGGTGAAGAACGACGCGGAAGCGCTTCTCACCGAGGCCGAGCTGATCAACTGATGCGCGACGACAAGCGGTATCTCGCGCTCCGCGGCGATTCCGCCGCGGAATGGCCGCGCTTCTCGTGCGTGCGCACGGTGAAGGACGACGGCGCAAAGTATTTCGGGCCTTTTCCCTCGAGTCCCGTCGTCCGCACTGCGAAGGACTTTGTCGAGAAGCGGTACGGCATCCGCGAGTGCAAGTCGGAATGTCCCTGCGAAGAAGATCACAAGCACTGCCTCGCAGACGTGATACGCACTTGCTCCGCGCCGTGCCTCGGCAGGATATCGCAGGATGAGTACCGTGCGCGGTTCGAGGAGGCGTGCGAGTTCCTCGCTGGCCACCGCCCAGGCGTCCTTTCGGAAGTCGAGGCCGAGATGCGCGAAGCGGCGGAGAAGGGGAAATACGAAACGGCTGCGCGGCTCAGGGACACGCTCTTCGCCCTGAAGGAGATGACTAAGGCGCACTTCGTTAGGACTCCGCCAGAGATGCGGCGGCGCAACGTCGAACAGGGTCTCAAGGAACTTGCCGAGGCGGTAGGGCTGAAGGAGCCGCCGCACTGGATCGAGTGCTGCGACATCTCAAACCTCTTCGGGACCCATTCCGTCGCCTCGCTCGTCGTGGCGCGCGACGGAATGCCAGACAAGCGCTACTACAGGCACTTCAGGATCAAGACGATCAAAGGAGCGGACGATCCGCGCTCGATGGCCGAGGTTGTTCGCCGCCGCTTCACGCATGACGCGACGCCAGGCGCGAAGCCGCTCGGGCTCCAGAAGCCGGATCTCTTCATCTGCGACGGAGGCATCACGCAGCTCCGCGCAACGCGCGCCGCGCTCGCGGAGCTTGGCATCGACGACGTGCCGACTGTGGGGCTTGCCGAGCGCCAGGAGGAGATCGTCTTCGATGACGGGCGCGAGAACCTTCTCTTGCCGCGCGATTCCGAGGCGCTCTTCGTCTGCACTCGTCTCCGCGACGAGGCGCACAGATTCGCTATCACCTACCATCGTCATCTTCGCGACAAGGATCTGCGCGACAGGCTGCGCGATGAGAAGCGGACATGAAATGACGTCTTGCGGCCTCGGCCGGGGGTTGAGGGGTGAAGACCCTTATGGTATAATTCCACCATGAAGCGCTTTGACGAACCGATCCTGGTCACCAGGCCGTATCTTCCCGACCTTGAAACTTTCAAGGCCGGCTGCGAGGAGATATGGCGCAATCGGTGGCTTACGAACAACGGTCCGATGTTGAAGCGTTTTGAGGGGCGGCTTGCGGAATCCCTCGGAGTGCCCGAATCGAACATCTCTCTTTTCGTGAACGGTACGCTTGCGCTTGAACTCGGCTTCTACGCGCTTGGGCTTTCGGGCGCAGAGGTCGTGACGACGCCGTTCACCTTCGTCGCCACGAGCCATGCGCTCAAGAGGATTGGCGCGACGCCGGTTTTTGCGGATGTCGACCCCGAGACGCTGTGCCTTTCCCCTGAGGCAGCCGAGAAGGCGATCACTCCGCGCACGAAGGCAATAGTGCCCGTCCATGTATACGGCCACCCGTGCGACGTCGACGGCTTTGCCCGTCTCGGCGAGAAATACGGCGTCAAGATCGTCTATGACGCCGCGCATGCCTTCGGCGCTGGGCTCCAGTCGCACGGAGACATGTCGATGTATTCCTTCCACCCGACTAAGCTTTTCCACAGCTGCGAGGGTGGACTGCTCGTGTTCCGCGACGAGTCGCTCCGTGAGCGCCTTGCGGAGCTCAGGAACTTTGCGATAAAGGGCGAGCTTTCCTGCGTAGACGTCGGCACTAACGCCAAGATGAACGAGCTTCAGGCTCTCATGGGGCTCGAGTGCCTGAAGGCGATGCCGGGGATACTCGCCTCGCGCGCCGAAATTCACGCTGCGTACCGTGAGGCGTTTGCGGGACGCGCGGACGTGAAGTTCCTTGATCCCAGGTCTTTCCCGTCGTCGGGCGCCGCAGGCTTCTCGCCAAACTACGCCTACTGTCCGGTTCTCTTCAAGGACTTGGAGACGCGCGAACGCGTCTACGCCGAGCTCAAGGAGAAGTGCAACGTGTTTACGCGGCGATACTTCTATCCGCTGCTTACCGACTTTGCGCCATACGAATACGCGAAGGGGTCGTGCCCCGTTGCCGAAGACGCCGCTCGCCGCGTCCTTACGCTGCCGACGTACTACGGTCTTTCGGCGGCCGACGCAAAGGCGATCGCGGAAAACGTCTTGGAAGTCCTGGATTCACATGGAGTCAGACATGAAACCATATAAGATACTTGTCACCGGAGCCTGTGGCGTGACGTCGCGCAGCGTTGTCAGGTCGTTGAACCATAGCGCCGTATTTGGCGGGAAGTGCGAATTCATCGGAACCGATGTGTGCAACCTTGAATACGGCATATACGAGGGGCTCTACGACAAGGTGTACCGCGTCCCGTACTTCAACGATCCGTCCTATCGCCCTATGATGGAGCGCATCATCGCGGAGACTGGTGTGGAGTACGCGATCGTCATTCCCGAGCCGGAGATGCTTTCGTGGTGCGAAAATCCTTTCAACGTGAAGTTCCACCGCATCCCGCCGAAGTTCGGTCGAAGTGTCCTCAGCAAGAAAAACCTCTATGACAATCTTGCAGGTCTGCCGATCGTCCCGAAGTACCAGATACTCTCCCGCGAGGAGATCATGGAGCATCCCGACCGCGTGGGGCTTACGTATCCGTTCTGGGTGCGCGACTTCGCCGAAGGGTCGACGTCCGGAAAGGGCTCGTTCAAGGCCGAGAGCGTCGCCGAGCTCCAGGCGTGGGCGACGATAAACCGCGGCATCCCGGCGTTCATGCTCTCGGAATTCCTTCCCGGGCGGAACCTGGCCTGCTTCACCTTGTTCTCTAATGGAAGGCTCGTCAAGTACGGCGTAGCCGAGCGCATCGACTACGTGATGGGCAAGGTGGCGGTTTCCGGCATTACCGGCAACACCTCAAAGGGGCGTCTTCTTAACTGCCCGGAAGCGCTGGACGTGTCGCTCGCGGCTATAAACGCCATTCTCGCAAAGACAGGGGAGACCATGAACGGGCTCGTCGTGACAGACCTCAAGTGCGATGCGTCCGGCAGACCGGTCGTCACCGAGATCAATCTCCGCCATGTTGCCTTCACCTCGACGTTTGCCAGTGCGGGTTTAAATTTCAGCGAATGCCAGATGCTGATTCTCTCTGGCCGTGCCGACGAGATCGCCCCAGGCCAGACGCTGGAGTTCCCAGACGACAACATAATGCTTCGTGACGTCGACGGGCTTCCGATCTACCGCACCGGCTACAGGACGCTTGAAATGGGGGAGTCTTTTGGAGGGTAGCCAGGGCATGCGCGAAGAGGGGGGGGCTGGACAGGCCGTGACTCCGCGCCTTTCCGTTGTATGCATCGCATACAACGCCGCGCCGTATATCCGCAGGGCGCTGGACGGGTTTTTGGCGCAGAAGACCGATTTCCCCTTTGAGGTGCTTGTCCACGACGACGCGTCGACGGACGGAACGGCCGAGATCATTCGCGAATATGCCGAAAGGCGGCCTGACGTTGTCCGCGCCGTTTTCCAGGAGGAGAACCAGTGGTCGAAGGGCGTCGCCGTGTCTTCGACGTTCCTCTGGCCGCTTGTCCGCGGCGAATATGTCGCGATGTGCGAGGGCGACGACTACTGGACCGATCCGCTGAAGCTCCAGAAGCAGGTGGACTGGCTCGACGCCCATCCCGACAGCTCAGTCTGCTTCCATCCCGTCGTCGTCCACTTCGAAGACGGCTCGCGCAAGGATTCCGCCTACCCCATGCCGAAGGACTGCCCTGACGGTTTTACGTTCAAGGGGCTTCTCAGGCACAACTTCATCCAGACGAATTCCGTCGTCTTCCGCTGGAAGCTGAAGGGACACGAGGGAGATGTGCCGTCCGACATAACGCCGCGCGACTGGTTCACGAATCTCATTCACGCGGAGAAGGGCCCGATCGGGTACATTCCAGAGCCGATGGGCGTCTATCGGCGGCATCCGGGCGGCGTCTGGTGGAATTCGCCCGACGCGCCCGACGCGTTCTACCTTCGCAACGGCTTTCGCCATCTCGCGTTCTACAAATCCGTTAAATACCGCTTCGGCTACGACAACCCGTGTGCCGTCGACCTTGCCGCGAACACCATTGCCGCGGAGCTGCGCGCCGGGAAAGTCGACCGCGCGGTCGAGACGCTCAAGGCGTATCCGGAATATGCCTGCAAGGCGCTTGGGGTGGTTGCCGAACGCGATCGACTCGAAAGGGAGCTCGCCCGTTCGCGCCGTCGGCTGAAGCGCGTGACGTGGGCGGCCGCCATCGTTCTTGCGCTGGCGTTGCTCGCGCTGTTCGCATGAAGCCCGCGAACATGTGCGCTTAGCGGTAGTCGATTCTTATGCGGCCGAAGAGCTGCAGCGAGCGTTTCTTGCCACAACGGATTTTCATTACGCCAGGGAACACGCGCTGCCTTTCCTCCTGCTGCTGGCGGAGGGCGATAAGGGCACGGTCTTCGTTGAGGTAGATCACGTTGTCCATCGCCTGCAGACTGCCGAAACTGTACTTTGGCGTGACGAGGCACCCGCCGCCGAGGAAAGCGCCGTAGACGCCGAGCGAACCGATCGACCCGATGACGTAGCCGCATTTCGCAATCAAGGCGAGATCCATGTATCCCTTGTCGCTGCCGTTGAAGCCGACGATCTTGCTGTCGAGGTCGGCGGGAAGGGCGGGGAGAAGCTCGTCGCGGACGTAGTCGGGTTCGTCGGAGAAGAAGTAGAACTTCGCCCTTGGCTCGAGTGCACGGACGATCTTGATCGTCTTTGCGAAGTATTCGGTCGAGCACGGGACTCCATAGGCAACCGACGACACGGTAAGATCGCCACGTCTCACGTGGACGGCGCAGGCGGGCTTTTCTGCGATTTCCGCGGCAACTGCGGCGGATTCCGCGTCGAGGGCGGGGCGGAAGTTCTTCGTAAGGACTTCGCGGCATCCTGGCAGGTTGAAGCATCCCTTTGGATACCCTTCGAGATAGGCGGGGGCGGAGATTTCCTGCAGAGACTGAAGCTCGGAGAAGTCGAGCGTGCGCCGCTTTTTCGTCGCCGCGATCTCTTCGGCCGACGCCTCTTCCACGGCCAGGTCGGGGAAGGCTTTGGGGAAATCCCAGTTCCGCACGAACTTCCCGAAGTAGTCCTTTCCGTTCTCCTTGAACCACGAAAGGTCGTATTTGACCTTGGCCCTTTCGCCGAGCATGTTCTGGACGGCGTGGCCATAGGCGAAGAAGTTTATCTGCGAGCAGATTCCGCCGTCTATGCGGACGATGACGAGGTTTTTTGCAGTATGGTCCATCAGGCGTTTCCCTTTGTCTCCGGCGCGGTCACTCGAACTTGAAGCCATGCGCCTTTGGAAGTATCTTTGAGGGGGCGAACTCCGTGAAGACGGCGTTCCAGCCGACTGGATCGCCGAGGTCTGCGCTCGTCACCTTCGCAAGTGGATTGAACGCCTTGACGCCGCGGAAGATCCTGCGCTCCGACGGGGGCATCTTGGCAAGGTCCGAGGTGCGGCAGACTACGAGAAGCCGCCAGTTCTTCGCGCCAAGGCGCGAGATCGCGTCTTCAAAGGCGCCGAGCCGTGCTGCGAGGTCTGGTGCGGTGGCGTCTTCTTCCGATAGCCGGTGGACGACAAGAGTTTCCTCTTCGTTCGAGAGGTTGCGGCGCAGTTTTTCCGCGAGATGGCGAAGACGCTCCCTCAGGTCGGCAAGGTCCTTGTCGAGTTCGGCCTGTTGCGGGGTACCGGTGTCTTCCTCCCAGTTGAGTTTTCCGTGGAATAGAATCCCGGTGTCGACGTTCAGCCACATGCGCGAGCGTTCGCTTACTTCGAACTTGCTGTCCGCAAGCGTGCCGATCTTCCCGAGTGCCGAAGTCAGCGTGGCGAGGTCCTTGGAGTTCGCCCATGCGAAGAGGGACGAGTCTACGAAGCCCCAGCGCCGGTAGAAGCGGAATGGCAGGTCGCAGTTCATTCCGAGGAGGACGATTTGCGCGTATTTGTGCTGCCGTAGCCGCGCGGCAATCGCCCTCGGCCCGATGTGGCAAAGGACTTTGCGGAAGACGCGCCTGGCGCGGTAGAGCCAGTAC
>CACZHC010000058.1 GCA_902780865.1 uncultured bacterium | reverse complement strand
CTCGTATGCGAGGAACGCCTCGTCCATACGCGCCTCCTCGGCCTTCACGTTCGCGTAGATGCTGCCGCCCTGGAAGATCGGCCAGCTTATCGCAGGCCCTATGGAACCGTAGAAGTCGCCCTTCCCGAGGAACTTGTGAACCTTGACCGACTCCACCCCGAGATATCCGTTGATGTAGAGCTTAGGGAACCAGAGAGATTTCGCGACTCCGACCTTCGCCGTCTGCGCGGCGAGCTTGCGCTCTGCGGCGCGCACGTCGGGACGCGCGCGAATCATGTCGAGCGGAATCTCCGCGATCTTCTCTGGCGCGAGAAGCCAGTCGCGGTCGGGGCAGTTCTTAAGCTCGTCGTGGCGGGCACCAGGAATGTCCCCCGTGAGGACGGCAATCGCGTTGAGCAGCCTCTCCTCCTCCGCGAGAAGCGGCGGAATCGTCGCAAGCGTCTGGTCGACGACGTACTTCGACTGGTTGACGGCGAGCTCGTCACCGATACCGGAGTCGAAGCGCGACTTCAAGATGTCGTACGTCTCCGTCTGGAGGACGAGGTTCGTGCGCGCGACCGCGATGCGCTGCTGGGTCGTGCGGAGCTGTATGTATTCGCGCCCCACCTCGGCGGTGAGCGTGACCCAGGCGTCCTCGAGACTCCAGTATGATGCCGCCATCTCGGACCACGCGGCCTCGGTGGCGCGACGGCTGCCGCCGAAGATGTCTATTTCCCACGACGCGTCGAATCCGGCGCGGAAGAGGTCCGAGTAGTTGCGCTTCGAGCCGCTCGCAAGCCACGACGAGTACTGCGACGACGTGTAGCGCTCGTGGTGCCCCATCGTGCCGCTCGCGCCAAACGTCGCCTTGGGCATGAACGCGGCGTAGGAGCCGAAGAGCATCCAGGCCGACGCCTGCAAGCGCTGCTGCGCCATGCGGTAGGTCAAGTTGCTCGAGACGGCGCTCGCGACCAGGTTCGTGAGGACGTCGTCGTCAAAGCGGCACCACCAGCATGAAATGTCGTTCGTAGTGACGAGCGTACGAATGTCGTCCTCGCCCTCTGCCGGCTTCCATTCACCGACTTCTGTGCGATTCGTCGTGGGGTATCCGGCGTCTGGCATCGCGTATGAAGGAAGCCCGTCCATGTCGGGGCTCTTGTAGTCTGGTCCTACGGAAGGAAGCAGGCAGCAGCCGGCAGCGGCAAGCACGAGAGCGGGCAGGAGTATCTTCTTCATTTCTTTCAGTCCTTTTGTCGAAGCATATTATACATACCTTTGGGTATGTAAGTCAATGGTGCGAATTGGAAATAGATTGTCATAGTCCGATTAAGTATACGACTACGGAAGCGATTGTCGAGGTGGCGCCAACGAGCGCGCCGAACGGAAACACCTTTAGGCGGTCCTTGACGCTCATGCCGACTGCACCCGCAGTCGCGTGGAAGAAACTGCCGTGCGGAAGCGCGTCAACGATCGTGCCGCCAGCGTGAAGCATCGCCGCCGCAGAGAGAGCCGGGACGCCCGCCTCGATAAGCGCCCCAGAGAATGTCTGCGAGGCGATGGTGACGCCAGCCGTCGTCGATGCCGTCGCGCCGGAAAGAAGCACGCCTGAAAGAGGAGCGAGGGCGAACGCCGGGAGATGGCAGACGTTGAGAAGCGAAATCATGTCGGCGTTGAGCCCCGAGTTCTTGACTATGCCCGCGACTGCACCGGTTCCGACGAGAAGGATTGACACCCCCACCACTTTCGAAAGCCCGTATTCGCAGTATTCAGCCGTCTTGCGCCAACGCCCGCACGCGAGAATCGAGACGATTCCGCCGGCGGGAAGCGCAACTAGCGGATCGACGGCAAAGCCGCAAATCGGCCTAAGCGCGAGAAGCGCAACAACTACGACCGGCCCAGCAGCGGCGGCCCAAAGAGGCGGCAACTTCGATTCCGCCGCACCGACAGGCGCATCGCCGTCCAGCGTCGCCGCGCCAGCAGCGCACTTGCGCTTCGCAAGCATCGCGGAGAGAAACGCCGTCATCGCGAGGGCGCAGAGCGCCGGCACGATGTTCTTCATCATAAGCGAGGTGAGATCGACGCCAAATGCATCCGCCGCGGCAATCGTGTTGGGGTTTGGCGAAATAACGTTGCCCGCCTTGCCGCCGCCCACCATCGCGACGAGCAGCGCGGGAATCGGAATCCCGGCACGGCGCCCTATGGCAAGCGCGACAGGCGCGACGGTGATTACCGCAATGTCGACGAATACGCCCACCGCCGTGACGATCAGCGTCGCGAGCGCGATGGCGGTGAGCGCAAAGCGCGAGCCGAGCGCGCGGATCACGGCGTCCGCAATCTTCTCGGCGCTGCCCGTCTTTACGAGCGCACCGGCGAGGACGCCAGAAGTCAGTATCCTCAGCACGCTCGGCATCATCGACTGCGCGCCGGAGATCATCGCAGAAACAGTTTCGGGCAGCGACCCGCCGCCGAGAAACCCGCCCACAAGCGCACCGAGCACCAGCGCGTACGCCGGCGTCGCCTTTCTCACGATCAGCGCAATCGCGATCGCAAGCCCAATCAGTGCGCCCCAAGTCGAAAACATCTGAACACCTGCTCTGCCGTTGCGGCGAGATTCTCCGCCGCATGCCCCTTTTCAAGCGCCTCTTCAAGCGTCGTCACCTGTCTGAGTATCGGGAAGAACGCGTCGATGCCGTGTTCGTTCACAACCCCTGCGTCCGGCGTGACGCATCCAGAGAACGCAATGACCTTGCCACCGAACTTCTTTGCCGCGCGAGCGACGCCGATAGGCGCCTTGCCCATGACGGTCTGCGAATCAAGCCGCCCTTCTCCCGTCACGACAATGTCCGCGTCGCGCGCGAAATCCTCGAAACGCGTTTCCTCGAGCACTATCTCGACGCCGCTTTTAAGTTCGCCGCCGAGGAACTCGCGGAAGGCGAAGCCGAGCCCGCCCGCCGCGCCAGATCCCGGCACTTCCGCGTTTCCGCCCGAGACCGCGGCAAAATGCGCAAGCGCCGCGTCGAGCTCTGCGACCATCTCGGGCGTAGCGCCCTTCTGCGGGCCGAACACCGCGCTTGCGCCGCGTTCGCCGCAAAGCGGATTTCCGACGTCGCACGCGACGCGAAAGACGCACTCGCCAAGCTCAGGGATCGCCGTCGAGCGGTCGATCGAAGCGAGCGTGGCAAGTCCGCCGCCGCCTCGCTGGATGTCGCAGCCGTCACCGTCGAGAAGCCGGAAGCCAAGCGCCTGGAGCATCCCCGCGCCGCCGTCGTTCGTCGCGCTTCCGCCGATGCCTACGACAAACCGGCGGCAGCCCTGCTCAATAGCGTCGCGGATCATCTCTCCGACGCCAAAGGTCGTCGTGAGAAGCGGGTTCTTCTCCTTGCCGGAGACAAGCGTGATTCCAGAGGCCTGCGCCATCTCCATGACGGCAGTCTCGCCGACCTTGCCGTAAACGGCTTCGGTCGGCCGCCCAGCGGGGCCCGTCACCGTGACCTTTCGGAGTTCGCCGCCGAGTCCAGCTGCAAGCGCCTCAACCGTTCCTTCGCCGCCGTCCGCAAGCGGGCGGACGACACATTCCGCATCAGGGAAGACCCGTCGCGCGCCCTCTGCGGCGGCAGTTCCGGCTTCGACGGAACTCAGGCTTCCCTTGAAGGAATCGATTGCGAAGACAATCTTCATTTAGCGTTGCGTGCCTTAAGCTGACGACGGCGCAGAGCAGATGTGGAAAGATAGGCGAAGAGGCGCTTTATGCGCTCGCGCCACGTCTGGAAGAGCGCGTAGAGTCCGGGCACCAGGAGGATTCCGAACGACACGGACGCGAACATGCCCCAGAACTCGGTCGTGCCGAGGTGGTTGCGGCTCGCCGCGCCAGCGCCCGTCGCGATCATCATCGGGAGAGTGCCGAGAAGCGTCGTGAGAGCGGTCATGAGAAGCGCCCTAAGGCGCTCGCCCGCCGCCGCGCCCGCGGCGTCCGCAATCGAGTAGCCCTCGTTCTCGCGCTTGTCCTTCGCGAACTCGACGATCAAGATCGCGTTCTTCGAGGCAAGACCTACGAGAAGGACGAGGCCGAGCTGCGCGTATATGGAGAGCGGATACGGCGAACCAGTCATCCAGATGCCGAACCACTTGAGTCCCACGAGCGCGCCGAACACGGCGACGAAGATCGAGAGCATCACGGGGAGCGGAATCGTCCACGACTCGTACTGCGCGACGAGGAAGAGGTAGCCGAACAGGATCGCGAGCGCGATGAGCGGCGCCGCGCCGCCCTCGTTGCGGGCCTCCTGGAACGAGAGCGCCGCCCAGTCGTAGCCGTAGTCGGACGGGAGGATGTCCTTGAAGACATTCCTCAGGTCGTTCATGATCTTGCCAGACGCAACGCCGGGCATGGGCATCACGGTTATGCCGCACGAGACGTACTTGTCGCGCGTGTAGACGGTGCGCGGGCCGAGCTCGCGCGTGATGTCGCCGAGCGAGCCGATCTGCACCATCGCACCGTTCTCGCCCCGCACATAGAGGCGCGAGACGGCCTCGGGCGTCGCGCGGCCCTCCCAGTCGGCCTGGACGGTCACGCGGTTCACCTGCGTGCCGAGGTTGACGTCGTTGACGTACCTGGAGCCGAGGTAGTTCTGCAAGGTCGCGTAGACTGTCGAGACCGGCACCTTGTACATCTCCGCCTTCACGCGGTCGAGGTTGAAGCGGAGGTGCGGCGTGACGGCGTTGTAGCCAGAGTAGGCGACCATGATGTCCGGATGCTTCGTCTTGTCGTTGAGCTCGGCGAGCACGCGGTTCTTGACCTGGTCCATGCGAATCGGGTCCGCCGTGCCCTTGTCCTGGAGGTCGACGCTGATGCCGTTGGTCATGCCGAGGCCCGGGATCGCCGGCGGCATGAATACCTTCCAGTTCGGCTCCGGAACCTGCGCGAGGTAGGCCTGCAGCTTCTGCACCATCGCCGCAGCGCTCTGGTCCTTGCCCTTGCGCTCCGACCAGTCCTTGAGGTCGATGATGACCATCGACTGGTTCTCGCCGCGACCGCCGACCATCGAGAAGCCCGTGATCGTGAGGACGCTCCTGACCTCGGGAACCTTGAGGAGCAGGTCGACGGCGCGGAGCGACACGTCTCGCGTGCGGTCGCGAGTCGAGCCCTCGGGCATCTCCATCGCGGCGAATATGACGCACTGGTCCTCCTCGGGGAGGAACGCCGTCTGCGTCGAGCGGAACATCTGGACCGTCAGCAGGACCGTGAGGATGAGGAGCGCGAGCGCGAGGAAAATGCGCGACGCGAGCCACTTCGCGAGCTTCACGAAGAGCCCCTTGAACGAATTGACCGCCCAGTTGAACCACGCGAGCGGACCGTGTTTGTAGGGCCTTGCCTCGTGGAGGATGAGCGAGCAGAGCGCCGGAGCGAGCGTGAGCGCGCACACGGTCGAGAAGCACACCGCGGCGGAGAGCGTGACGGAGAACTGCTGGTAGATGCGTCCCGTGATACCGCTCATGAAGCCGACGGGGACGAAGATGCCGAGAAGGACGAGCGTCGTCGCGATGACGGCGGACGTCACGTCGCTCATCGCCTGGATCGCCGCCTCCTTCGAGTTGAGGCCGCGCGTCTCGATGAGGAACTGCACGCGCTCAACGACGACGATGCAGTCGTCCACTACAACGCCGATCGCGAGGACGAGTCCGAACAGCGTGAGGATGTTGATCGAGTAGCCGAGGAAGGCCATCAGGATGAACGTCGAGGAAAGCGACACGGGGATCGTGAGGCACGGAATCAGCGTCGCGCGCCAGTCCTGGAGGAAGAGGTAGCATACGAGCACGACGAGTCCGAACGTGATGAGGAGCGTGAAGACGATTTCGTCGATGCAGGTACTCACGTAGTCCGTCGCGTCGTAGGGGATGACCCACTCGAGGTCGTCCGGGAAGGACTCCTGGAGCTGCGCCATCGCCTTGCGTATCGCCTTCATCGTCGCGATGGCGTTCGCGCCCGGCTTCTGCTGGAGCGCGATCGAGACGGCGTTGCCTCCGTTGAGCTGTCCGGTGAACATGTAGTTCTGCTCGCCGACCTCGGTGCGCGCGATGTCCTTGAGGCGCACGACGCCTCCGTTCGCGTCGCGGCGAACGACGATGTCGTCGAACTCCTTCGCGGACATGAGGCGCCCCTTTGCGAGGAGCGACATCGTCCAAGCGGCGTGGTCGCCAGTCGGCGCCGCGCCGACCGAACCGAGCGAGGCCTGGATGTTCTGCTTCGAGACCGCCGCCATCACCTCCTCGGTGTTCATGCCCTGCGCGGCCATTCGCGCGGGGTCGAGCCACACGCGCATCGCGAGCTTCGGGCCGTACACCGTCGCGTCGCCGACTCCGTCTACACGCAGGAGCACCGGCTGGATGTTCGCGTAGATGTAGTCGGATATCTGCAGGCGAGAGAGGGTTCCGTTGGGGGACCTGACCGCGATGAAGCCGAGCATGTCCGAGTTCTGCGCGCGCACGCGCTTGCCGAGCTGCTTCACCTCCGACGGAAGCTTCGCCTCCGCCTGGGCGACGCGGTTCTCGACCTTGACCTGGTCCATGTCTCGGTCTGACTCGACCTCGAACGACACGTTCAGCGAATACGAGCCGTCGTCGCCGCACTGCCCCGTCATGTAGAGCATGTCGTCCACGCCGTTCACCTCGTCCTCGAGCGGCATCGCGACGGTGTTCAGCACCTCCTTCGCGTTCGCGCCCGGATAGGTGTAGCTAACCGATATGGACGGAGGCGTCACGCGCGGATACTGCGTGACGGGCAGGTTGAAGATCGCCATCGTGCCGGCCATGGACAGCACGATCGCAATGACCATCGCGAAGCGCGGACGCTCCACGAACGTCCGCGAAAACGTCTTGATCTGGTCTATTGCTGGCCTAAGGGGAAGCTTCATCTGTTCCTCACTCCTCGATCGGGGACTTGTGGTTGGCGTTGATGTCGTCGTTCGAGGTCGGCTGGACGAGCGCGACCTTCACTCCGGGACCGAGCTTGGAGATGCCGGAGATGACGACGCGCTCGCCCTCCTTCACACCCTTCACGAGCGGTGTCCATCCGCCGAAGGGCTCCTTCGTCTCCACCGGACGCTGCTCGACCGTCATGTCGTCCTTGAGGATCCACACGCCCTGATTGCCGCCCGGAAGGTCGACGAGCGCCTGCTGCGGGACGGACGGATAGCTCGGCGGCTCCTGGTAGTCGGTGAGAAGCGTGACGTAACTGTTCGGAATGAGCAGGCGCTCGGGGTTCGGGAACCTGAGGCGCATCATGATAGACGCCGTCTCGCGCGACATCTGGTTGTCGTCGAAGTCCCACGTTCCCTCGCGGTCGTATTCGCTCCCGTCGGGGAGGATGAGCCTCATGCGGAACGCATGGTCAGTGCCCTCGCGCTGCGCCTGGCGCCACGCGATGTAGGCGCGGTCGGTGAGCGGGAACGAGACGCGGATCGGATCGATCTGCACGATCTTCGCGAGCGCGCCCTTCGACGGCGCGACGTAGTCGCCGACATGTGCGGACGACTTGCCGATCTGCCCGGAGATCGGGGCGAACACCGTGGTCTTCTTGAGGTCGTACTCCGCGACGACGAGGTTCGCCTTCGCCTGGAGGACCGCTGCCTTCGCCTTCTCCGCCGCAGCCTCGGCGTTGTCGCGCTCGAGCTGCGTGATGCCGCGCTCGTCCGCCTTCTGCATGCGCTCGAAGTAGCGCTCGGCCCTCCTCGCCTCGGCCTCCGCGGCCGCGAGGTCGGCCTTTCGCTGGTTCGCGACCGCCTGGTAGCGCTCGTCGTCGATAACGTAGAGGACCTGCCCCTCCTTCACGACGTCGCCTTCCCTGAACTTGATCTCCCTGACGTAGCCGTCGATCTGCGGCAGAAGGTCGACCTCCTGCACCGCCTCGGCGTGGGCGACGAACCTCTCCGGGAGGTTGTATACGCGCAGCTCGGCGTTCGTGACGGCGACGGTCTGCTGCATCGCCGCCATAGCCGCGAGCTTCGCGGCCTGCGCCGCCGCCGCGCCGCCGTCGCCCTTCGGCCACATGTCCTTCCCTATCCAGCCGCCCGCGACGCATACCGCCGCGAGGACTATGGTCCCAATTATGCTACCGACCGTTGATTCCTTTTCAGCCATTGCTTGACTCCTTTGTACGTATGCGGTTCCAGATTGCCTCGTAGGCGTGCCTCAGCGTCTGCTCAAGGTCGAGCGTGAGAAAATGGTCTATTCGGGCCTGCACAAGCCCATCCCAGATCGCAATCGCGACTACCGCGACTTCGCTGGCGTCGACCGTCGCACGCGCCCTGCCAGCCTTGATGTCTGCAACGACGGCGTTTCTGAACGCGGCCATAGGTCCGGAATCGGCGTCCGCGAGAAGGCCTTCGCGCACCTTCGCCATCGAGTCGTCGGACCACTTGATCTGGCACTTCATCAAACGGAAGAACGCCGCGCCCTTCGGGTCTTCCGACATCTGGACGGCGTTTCTCACCATCATGTCGGCGACTTTCGGGAACGTGAGCTCGCCATGGGGCATAAGCTCCTCGAGCTGGCGACGGAACTTAACGAGCGCCTCCTCGACGAGTTCGACAAGCAGCCGCTCCTTCGACTCGAAATGCCAGTACACCGCGCCCTTCGTCATCTTGAGCCGCGCGGCAATGTCGTTGAAGGTGGTGCGCTCGTAGCCCTTCCTCACGAAAAGCGACAACGCGCTCGCAAGAATCTTCCTGCGCGTCTTCTCGGCGTCTTCTTTCCTTCTTCTGGCCATGATGGACGCATATTATACATACCTACGGGTATGTATGTCAAGTGGGGCAGGAAACAAATTTTCGTCTTGCGCGTCTTTTTCCGCCTAACGAGTCGCAAACACGTTTGCGGAGAACTTTTCCCCAAGGCTTGCCGCTATGTTCTCGTCATAGACGCGCTCTGCCGGCTTCCCCTGGTTGAGGACGCCGAAGCGTTGGCCCTTGGAGCCGACAAACACGTTGCCCTCCACCTTCGGCATCGATTCGCTGCCATCGGGATTGCATAGCCCCGAAGATATCTCGACAAGCATCTCGGGCCCGCACGCGAGGAGATTGCCGCGAATGACATACCCCGTCGCCCTGTTGCTGTTGTTGCGCCAGCTCTTGACGTGTGCCGCCTGACGCCTGTCTGGGCGCTGCTGGCAGAACCCGACGCCCGCATTCCACATGAGGTTGTCCTCTATGACGAAGCCATCCATGCGGCTCGGATTGTCGCGGAAGGACTTAAGCGAAAGGAAGTACTCGATCGAGTAGTTGCAGTTCTCGATTACATTACGAGAGTACCTTACCCCCTTCTGGTCGCGAAGTTCCTCCAGCTTGCCGACGTTGATCTGCTGCGTGAGCCCCGCATCGTACACCTGGTAGACGTAGCAGTTCTCGACCGTAAAGCCCTCGCAGCCGCCGTAGATCTCTACTGCGTTGCCGTAGCGCGTCGCCCACTTGCGGCCGAAAATGCGCTCAGACTGAATCGAGCCCCCTATCCAGCCGAACTCGCAGTTCGTGACGCGAAGCCCCTTTACCGTGCCCGCGCCGATTCCGTGGGACCCGACGTATTTGATGCAGAGGTTGTCCACGTGCACATCGTTCGAGACGCCCACCGCGATGCCGTGCTTCCTCACGTTGAACTCGATGGACTTGAACCTCTCGCCGGGGTTCTGCCTGGAATAGAGGTACAGGCACCCGCTTCCCGTGGCGAACGGCTTGAAGTCGGTCTTCTCGGAGTAGTCGTGCCAGAAATGCAGGTCTTCCGCAAGGTCCTTGTAGCCGTTGTTGAATGGACGCCCGCCGTACTGCTGCGTAAAAGTTCCGTCGTCGTTGTAGATTGGAAGTATTTTTATCGCATGCGCTTCGCCGTCGTTGAAGACGATTGTGCCGACGTCGGCCTTGCCGATATGGTAGCGCCACACGTTTTCGACGTCCGTCTTCTCCCACTTTGCGGAATCGGCGCCATTCTCCGGCGAAGAGTAGATGCGCGGCTTCGCGCCCTTTCCGTAGGCGGTGTAGGTGACGCCCTCTGACGCCTTGAGCCCGCCGCGGAAGAGCCCGCCGCGCTCAAAGAGGACAAACGCGCCCTTGGGAAGTTTCTCGCGGTCGAGGCGCGCCGTCGTGCGCCACGCGGTCGCGGGCGTCCTGCCGTCTGCGCTATCGTCGCCCTTCTCTGAAAGATAGCGACATTCCGCATCGGCGGGGATCACCATATTCGGCGTCGCGCGTATCTCGGCGATCCTCCTGTCGGTGAGCTGCCTGAAGTCGGTGAACGCCTTGTCTGGCAAGGCGACGAGCTTTCCGGTCCCGCACCCCGACATCTCGACAAAGGACTGCGCATGTGCCGCCGTGCCGACAAGAAGCACAACCGCCGCAAGAATCGTCCCGCACGTTGTTTTCATTTTTGGCGCCCCTGGTTCCAACTGGCTTCACAGTCGCCCGGCACAGGCATCGACGCCTTGGCCGTCAGCCATCGACCTTCTTCACTATCGTCGTGCAGGCCTTGATGACGCCGGCGACATTCGCGAGGTCGGACGGGATGATCATCGTGTTGTTCGTCTTCGCGAGGTTGCCGAACTGCGCGAGGTACTGCTGGGCGAGCTGCATGTTCACCGACTCGACGCCGCCCTTCCCGTTGATCGCCTCGGCGACCTTCTGGATGCCGGCCGCCTGCGCCTCTGCGACGAGAAGGATCTCCTTCGCGCGGCCCTCGGCCTCGTTGATCTTGCGCTGCCTCTCGCCTTCGGAGAGGTTGATCGCCTCCTGCTTCTCGCCCTCGGCGCGGTTGATCTTGGCCTGGCGCTCGCCCTCGGACTCGGCGATCATCGCGCGCTTCTCGCGCTCGGCGCGCATCTGCTTCTCCATCGCGTCGCGGATCGTGCGAGGCGGCGTGATGTTCTTGATCTCGTAGCGCGTCACCTTGATGCCCCATGGATCCGACGCCTTGTCGACCGCCGCAACGATCGCCGCGTTGATGGAGGTGCGCTCCTCGAACGAGCGGTCGAGGTCGAGTTTGCCCATCTCGGAACGCATCGTCGTCTGCGCAAGCTGGGTCGTCGCGAAGAGGTAGTTGCCGATACCGTACGATGCCTTCGCGGGATCCATGACCTGCATATAGAGGATGCCGTCGACCGAAACCGCGATGTTGTCCTTCGTGATGCACTCCTGCGGCGGCACGTCAATCGCCTGCTCCTTAAGCGTGTGGCGGTAGGCGACGCGGTCGAAGAAAGGAACGAGGATGTGGAAGCCCGCGTCAAGCGTGCAGCGGTACTTGCCAAGCCGCTCGACGATGTACGCGGTCTTCTGCGGCACGATTACCGCCGTCTTGATGATGGCGATGAAAACGATGAACGCCAATATGGCGAAAAATATAAGGCCTCCCATTTTGATCATTCCTTTCTTTTGTAGTTATGCGGATATTGTACCAAAAATAACGCCGCAGCGGGCGCGGCAAATCCGCCGCGCAAAAAATTCATCTGAAGTCCGAACGCCAGCGACCCTTCGGAGGCACGGGATCGTAGCCGTGCGCGCCGAAGGGATGGCAGCGAAGTATCCGCCAAAGGCCGAGCAATGTGCCCTTTATGGCCCCGTGGACCTTGAGCGCCTCGATCATGTAGTTTGAGCAGCTCGGCTCAAACCGGCACGCACCGCCCATAATGGGCGACAGCACGACCTGGTACGCGCGCACGAGCGCGATCAGCGGGAAGGTCGCGACGCGAGAGAGGCGAGACGCGACATCTCCTCCATCACTTCCTGGCATTTGCATCTCCTCAACGCCGCACGGCCGATGAAAACCCACTCGGTCCGCTCGGGCATCGCACCGCCCTTCACGAGCAGGCGGTAGGCCTCGCGCATCAGGCGCTTCGCGCGGTTGCGGTCAACCGCGTCGTGAAAGCTCTTCTTTGAAACGACGACGCCGGCCTGCTGGTCGGCGTCGGGTGACGAAAGATGCCACGCGACGAGGAGACGCCCCTTTATGGAACGCCCCCGGTCGAAGACACGCTTGTACTTCGCGCCGGGGAGCCGCGTGGACATTTCGCCCTGCCTTTAGACCTGCGTCAGGCGCTTACGGCCTTTCGCACGACGGGACGCGAGAACCTTGCGTCCGCCCTTCGTCGCCTTGCGAGCGCGATAGCCGATTTTCCTTTTCCTCTTGATCTTCGAGGGCTGCCATGTCATCTTCATGATTGATACTTCCTTTCAACTGAAATGAGTGGATATTTTACCATATTTACTCTTCGGCTTTCAAGTGGCGCAGTAATTCCTCGAAACGGTTGATCTTGACCGTGAAGCGCGAGTCGTTCAGTCGCCCAAAGCCAAAAGTGCAGAAAGCGCCCTTTATGCCTGCGTTTGCCGCCGCCTGCATATCCGTCCAGCTGTCGCCCACCATCCAGTCGTGCGCCGAGAGGCGATGCCCGCCGAGACGCGCCGCGCACTCCCTGAGCGACTGGGGATCCGGCTTCAGCGGCACTCCGTCGCCACCGGCGACAATCGCGGGTCCGAAGTACCGCGTCATGCCGAACTTCTCGAGGATGAGCTTTACCGCGAAGTGGGGCTTGTTCGTGTTGACGCCGAGCAGCCATCCGCGCGATTTAAGCTCGTCGAGTGTCCTCCGCACATTTGGATATGGAACGACCGTCTCGCAGCAGTGCTCGGCGTAGTGGCAGTGGAAGATCTCCCACAGCTCCTCGTACGGAATCTTCGCCTCGGGGATCGAATGTTCAAGGAGATGGCGCGCGCCCTGCCCGACGTGCGTGATGACCGTATCGACCGGAAGCTCGGCGAGGCCGAGGTCGCGTCTCGTGTGGTTCACGGTTCCGGCGAGGTCGGCTCGCGTATCGAAGAGAGTTCCGTCGATGTCGAAGAATACAGCTGGCATAGTAGTTATTAGGGGTTAGGGGTCAGGGGTTAGGAGTCAGGGGTTAGGGGTCAGGGGTTAGGGGGCAGGGGTTAGGAGAGGCCTTTTGGGGGTGGGGCAGTGAACTCCAGCCATTCGCCGGTGCGCGGATGGCGAAAGCGAAGCGACAGCGCATGAAGGTAGAGCCGCGACGCCCGCTCGCCACCGTACTTCTCGTCGCCTATTACGGGATGGCCCGCCTCAGAAAAATGGACGCGAATCTGGTTCTTGCGACCAGTCTTGAGCTTCACCTCGACGAGCGTGGTGCCGTCGGTCGTGGAAAGCCGCCGCCACTCGGTCCGCGCGAGCTTGCCTATGCTGGCCTTAGGGTCTTTGGCGACCCTAATCGACCTTACTCTATATCCATCGCGATCTTCGCGGAGGTAACTCTCGAACACTCCGCTCTCCTCTTCAATCAATCCACCGACGCGGGCGAGATAGGTCTTCTCGGTAAGATTCGCCCAGTCGGCGCGGAACTTCTCCGCAACCTCCTCGGACTTCGCGAACATCATGACGCCGCTCGTCTCGCGGTCGAGACGGTGGACGAGCCACACGCGCTTCTTCGACTTCGCCTGCCCCTTGCGGACGTAGTCGTTCAGAAGATTCTCTGCCGTAAGCTGGCTTTCGCGCGCGAGACGGCCGACGAGCTTCGTGTGGGTCGCGAGAAGCCCGGCAGGCTTTTCGATCACGATCACGTCGTCGTCCTCAAAGAGGATCGGAAACGGCAGACGGTGCTTCTTCTTCATTTCGCGTCCACCGGCTGGAGCAGCCACCGCTTGTTGTACCAGTACCAATGCTCGGGATGCGCCTTGATGCGCTCGTCGAGCATCCTCATCGCCTCGCGCGTGAGACGCGCCGCCTCGGCCTTCTTGTCTCCCGCCGCGGGATCGGGGCGGAGTGTTCCCACATGGTCGAAGACGTGCTTTCCGTTCTCGCGGCGCATGACCGCGACGACGATCGGCGAGCCGCACCTGACGGCGAACATGGCGCCCGCGTGGCTCACGTTCGCCTTGCCGCCGAGGAAATCGACTTCGACGTCCCTCTGCGGAACGCGCAAGTCGGGAAGGATCGCGAACGCACGGCCAGACTCAAGCTTTTCCTTTACTTCGACGAGCGTCTTCGCGCTGCCGCGCTCGAGGACCTCAATCGCACCGTACTGTCGTTTCATCCACGCGTCGATCTTCGGGTTTCTATGCGGCACCATTATCACGACGCCCTTCCCTTCGTCGACGTATGCCTGAAGCCGGTCTTTGTACATCTGCCCGTCGACGACGTGGCGATCCATCCACTTTCGGTTGAGACGCGGTGCACGTATCATCTCGACTGCGGTCTGCAACACGTTCGAGAGCGAGCGGACTGCGATGTGAAGCCTCTCCGACTTGTTCTTCTCCGGAAATACCGACGCGATTCGCTCCATCGTGCGCGCGCGCTTGAAGCGGAGGACGCGGACGGCAAAGACAGCGACAACCGACGCGAGCCACATAGCCACCGGATACGGAATGGCGTTGACAAGCCCGCACGCGAGCCGCAACGCCCCGTATTCGACATTGACTGCAAATCCGCTTTTCTTTGCCACTCGATGTTCCCTGTCTTTCTGTGTCTTTGTATTATAGCAAAATCTCACCCACCCCGCGTGAACACAGCAAGAAAGTGGTGGCGTCTATGCGAGAGCAGTCGTTTATGCGAACGTTTTCTCCGGCTTCGGTCGGGCAGCTGCCTCGGGCGAACGCGGCAACTCCGCGCATTCGCGCTCTTGCCGCTCGGGATTCACGACACTCGCCAAGCCGCATCACGGTGCAAACCGCGCTTAGGTCGTTCATCACGTCGCCGAGGCGACCCCCGACCTACGCTGGTGCCACCCTCGCGCAGCCAAAGGGCGAAGCCGGCGCGGGGCATTGGAGCCGACTGTCGCACGAGAGCACGTTTGCGGGCCCGACGTGATTTCGACCGCCGTGGTAAAAGGCGCGCGTGAAGGCGCGCGCGTCGAAATCATGTCGGAGGGGCGCCCGCAAACTGCGGGTCGGGCGAGCATGTCGGGCCAAGGCCCCGATATCGCCAGATCAGGGCTACCCGACCGAAGTTGAATATTCACATACTTTTCGGGACGGCGTGTCGCACAGTGGGACAAGTTGGCGCATGTCATGTGCATTTCGTACCAAGATTTCTTGTTGGCACGAGTGGTGCAATGTTTCTCGTTGTCTGCGCCAGGTGGCGCGGGCAGAAGATTTGAAAGGAGAAAGAAAAATGAACACGATAATGAATATTGATCCGTGGGGATTCCTGGACGACCTGCTCGGCGTACCGAGCCGCACGTTCCAGGCGATGAGGGCGCGTGCAGCCGGGCGCTTCCCGCCCGTGAACGTGTTCCTCGACGACAACGCGATCCTGCTCGACCTCCAGCTGCCTGGGAAGACGGCAAAGGACGTGACGCTCACGCTCGAACCGCAGGCAGTCGTGATAGCCGACAAGCCCGCCGCAGAGGAAGGCAAAGAGGTTCAGCCCGCATGGAGCCGCCGCCTCGACCTGCCCTTCCGCGTCAACGCCGACAAGGCCAACGCGAAGTTCACCGACGGCATACTCCGCATCGAGCTGCCGAAGGCCGAGAAGGAAGGCGTCAAGCACATCGCGATCCAGTAAGGACCGCACAAAAAAGAAAGGAGATTTAAAATGAACACCGAAGAGAAATTCACCGTTCCGTCCACGCAGTTCGTGGAGAATCCCGAAGGCTACGTGCTGAAGGCGTCGCTGCCGGGAATCGCGAAAGAGGACACTGAGCTGCACGTAGAGGGAAGGACACTCGTCCTGAAGGCGAAGAGCCACTACCAGAACCCGGCCGGCTTCCGTCAGGTCGCCGCCGAGTTCGAGCACGAAAACTACGCGATGAGCGCAGACCTCCCCGAAATGGCAGACGTAGGAACGTTGACGGCAAAGCTCGAAAACGGGCTTCTCACCGTGACAATCAAGAAGCGTCCCGAGACCCAGCCGAAGAAGATCGAAATCCTCTAACGGCCAGACCAACGGCCAAGCGCCTGCCTCTTGGCCCCGCCCCTTAGGGCAGGGAGTGGAGGCAGGTGCGCTCCTTGCTTGGCTGCAATATTACACGACCGCCGACGCAGCCGTCCAGTTGAGGTGTCCATCGACAACCGCCTTGACGTATGCCGCGCGCTGGTTCTGCCAATCAAGGTAATATGCGTGCTCCCAGACGTCGATCACGAGGAGCGGCTTGACACCGGGCTTGCCGCACGGCGTATCGGCATTGGACGTCGATTCGACGACAAGCTTGCCGTCCTTCTTAAGAAGCCACGCCCAGCCGCTTCCAAATCGCTTCACCGCCGCGTCGGCGAGTGCCGTCTTGCAGGCGTCGAGCGAGCCGAAGGACGCGTTGATCGCCGCAAGGAGTTCCGCAGACGGCTCGCCGCCCTTCCCGGCTGGCGCGAGCGACCGCCAGTAGAAGTCGTGATTCCAGATTTGCGCCGCGTTGTTGAAGATCGCCGTGTCGCCAGCGTCGCGGGATGCGGCGACAATCTCCCCGAGGGAAAGCCCTTCATACTTTGTTCCCGCGATGAGGCCGTTCAGCGTCTTGACGTAGCCGGCGTGATGCTTGCCGTAGTGGAACGAGATCGTCTTTGCGGAAACCGTCGGCGCAAGCGCGTCGTCGGCGTAGGGAAGAGGTGCAAGGGTAATTTCTTTCATGGCGGATTCTCCTTTCAGGATTCGACTGTGCAAAGCCATCGCGGCACATGCCGCCCCGGCAACGAACTGTCTTCTCGTATTCACGATATGTTATCCTCTATGACGAAAGGCATTTTACCATACGCACAAAACCCAAGTCAATGTCGGATTCTCTCTCGTCATTTTGCCGTCTTCTGGCGTGGCAAGACTGCGCGCCAACGCCACGATCGCGCATATCGGTACGTAAATCAGACATGCAATAAACAACAATGAGATCACAAATGAAATCACATCACTCATGTTGATCCCGTCTAAAACTTTCTTGCCTCATACGGCGGAAGAAATCCACCGTCGTGCGCGCGACGACAGGCGAGAGGAGTAGGAGAGCGACAAGGTTCGGGAAGGCCATCAGGCCGTTGAACACGTCCGCCATGCCCCACACCACCGACACGGTTAGATACGGCCCAACGAACACGACGGCAACGTATACGACGCGGAACGCCTTTACGCACCACTGCCGCTTCGTGCCGACAAGATACTCCAGGCACTTCTCGGAATAGTAATCCCAGCCGAGGATCGTGGTGAACGCGAAGAAGGTAAGCGCCGTCATGAGGAAAAAGGACGCAACGACGCCGGAATGCGGGCCGACGAAGGCAAGGCCGCGGTTGAACGCCTCTATCGTGATGTCGACGCCCTCGAGCCCGAGCGACGGCTCCCACGCGCCCGTCACCACGATCGCAAGGCCGGTCATCGTGCAGATGACGATTGTGTCGATGAAAGTGCCGGTCATGCACACGAGCCCCTGCCGCGCCGGCTCGTTCGTCCTCGCGGCGGCGGCGGCAATCGGCGCGGAGCCAAGACCCGCCTCGTTCGAGAAGATGCCTCGCGCGACGCCCTTCTGAATCGCGATGAACACCGTTCCCACGACGCCGCCGGTAAAAGCCTGCGGGTTGAAAGCGGCAAGCACGATGGTCTGGATCGCCGCCGTCACCTTCGTGAGATTGCCGAGAAGCAAAAGCACGATGACGGCTACGTAGAAAATCGCCATGAACGGGACGACGACGGACGACACCTTGGCGATGCGCTTGATGCCGCCGATGACGACAAGCCCCACGCACAGCGTCACCACTACGCCTGCGACCACCACCGGCACGGAATAAGTCGCGCCGAAAAGCCCGATGCCCGTCGCCATGTCCGCGGGGTTGAACTGCGGGTCGAAGAACCGCTGCACGGCGGACGTAATGCCGTGTATCTGCGTGACGGTGCCGATGCCCATGACGCCAGCGAGCATCCCAAAGACCGCGAACGCCACGGCAAGCGGCTTCCACCTGCGGCCGAGGCCCTTCTCGATGTAGTAGAACGGGCCGCCAAGCACGCGCCCGTCCGGCGTCACCTCGCGGTACTTCACCGCCAGGAGGCCTTCGGCGTACTTCGTCGCCATGCCAAGGAACGCTGCAACTTCCATCCAGAAGAGCGCGCCGGGGCCGCCTGTGCCGATGGCCGTCGCGACGCCGACGATGTTGCCGGTGCCGATCGTCGCGGAGAGCGCGGTGCAAAGCGCGGCAAAGGAACTCACCTCGCCCGACACGCCGTCGCCCTCCTCGGTGTGGAACATGTAGACGAAGGCACGCCTCAAGTTGAAAACATGGGTGAAGCGCAGGCACAGCGTGAGAACAAGCCCCGTGACAAGAATCGCGCCGATAAGCGGCAATCCCCACACCCATTCGTGCACGACATCGACGAGTTTCGTAAACGACTCAAGCCATCCGCAAGGAACAGGCATATTAAAATCCTCCAGGCAAGGCGAGACTGCGACAAGACTCGACTACGCGGTCAGCGATCGGTTCGCCTTCGTGCGAGGCGAGCCCGACAGCTTTGGCAGGGCGCCGAATCTCGTCCTTGCCGGACGGCATAGCGGCTCAGTAGTTCTGCGGCTCTATCTGGAAGTACGCCTTCGGATGGGCGCAGACGGGGCAGATCTCCGGGGCCTTCTCGCCCTCGACGATCGCCCCGCAATTGCGGCACTGCCAGCGGTTCGGCCCGATGCGAACCCAGACTTCGCCAGTCTCGATGTTCTTCGCGAGCTTGCGGTAGCGCTCTTCGTGGTGCTTCTCGATTTCCGCGACCTTGGCGAAGAGGAAGGCGAGGCGGTCAAATCCTTCGGCCTTCGCCTCCTCAGAGAAGCGCTTGTACATGTCGGTCCATTCCTCGTGCTCGCCGGCGGCGGCCGCAAGGAGATTGGCGGGCGTGTCGCCGATGCCGCCGAGCTCCTTGAACCACATCTTCGCGTGCTCCTTCTCGTTGAGCGCAGTCTCCTGGAAGATCGCCGCGATCTGCTCGTAGCCGTCCTTCTTCGCGCGAGAGGCGAAGTAGTCGTACTTGTTGCGCGCCTGCGACTCGCCCGCAAAGGCCGTCATCAGGTTCTTTTCCGTCTTGCTTCCTTTAAGTTCCATCTTGTACCTCCTGTTGCAGAAATAGCGCCGCGGAAATCACCGACAATGTACCACGCTTAGAACGAGAGGGCTACGCCTACGCCGCCGTAGAAGTTCCAGGAGCGGTCGTTGCTGCCGCCCCACGCGCCGTTGTATGCGCGCGCGCCGTCGCGGAGCTTGCGGTCGAACCAGTAGTCGCAGTAGGCGATGTATGCCTTGACCTTGACGTGATCGCAGACCGCCCACACGAGCTCGCCCTTGATCGTAGCGTCCATGAGGCCGCCGTGGTCATCGGAAAGGCCGTAGCCGCGCGTACGGAGCGTGTTGCCCCAGCCCTGTGCAAAAGAGGGCTTGAAGGTAAGCGTCGCGTCCTCGCCATCGCCGATGAGCGGGAAGGTATGGCCGACCTCGAGGTTCACGTAGGTGCCGTCATCGGCCATCAGATCGCGCTCGAACCAGAGATGGGGTTCAAACCAGAGATCGTTCAGGCGCAGCTCAAAGTCGATGTACTGCGTGTCGTTCATGGTGCCTTTGTGGCGAGCGACGTACTCGTAGGTGTAGTAGACGTCGACGCTGAGCTTGCCAAGCGTCTCGCCGAGGTCAAACTCGTGCGCAAGGCCGGTCTGCGCGTCGATCGTCGTGTACTTGCCGGCGCGGTTGCCCCAGCCATAGGGCCCGCGCTTGCCGTTGCCCTTGGTGACGTCGAACAGCATCTCGCCGCCGATGTACCACCAGTCAAGGAACGTGACGTAGCCGTTCATCCTCACGATCGGATCCTTGCCGTCCATCACGCCGTACGTGATGTACTTCGAGTCGACGCCGAAGTAGGCCTCGGCGGACACGATGGAATCCTCTTCCTCTTCGCCCTGCTCCTCCTCGGCGAGTTCCGCCTTGGAAGGTTCGGCTGTTTCGGTCTTGGCAGGCTCGTCGGCCGCCGTTGCGAACGATGCACAGCCGCAGACGGCGGCAGCGCAGATGATGGTGTTGAGTTTCATGCGGGTATTATACACAATTCTCGTTGCGAGAATCAACTCCCCGCCCAACATTCCGGCAGTCGCTGCCCATCGCTCTTGCAGGAAGAGCGACGCGGCTACTCGATGTCCACGACGCTCGCCCAGTGGACGAGGAGCTCGTGGTTCTTCGGCGTCTGGTCGCGCGACGATTCCGCCGCGGCGACGATCGGCAGCCACTTCTGCACGTCGGGGAGCTTAACTTTAAGCGCCTCGCAGGCGAGGGCCATGTACTTCTCCGCCGCCGCGACGTGTCCGGAAAGCCAGAACAGCAGGTACGTGCGCGCGACGTCCGCGAGCGGGTCGCCAAGTCGCACGTGGCTCCAGTCGATGACGCGCCAGTCGCCCTTCGGGGTGATGATCACGTTCGTCGGGTTGAAGTCGCCGTGGCAGAGCGCCTTCCCGCGCGGGAAGCTCTGCAGCTTCATGTGCAGGTCGTAGCGCGTCTCCTTGGGGAGCGGCGACGCCGAGATCTGCTTGTCGAGCTTGTCGGCGAGGTTGCCCATGCGCTCGGACGTCTTCGCGAACACCTGGCACTGGATCGCGACGAACTGCTTCAGGTACTTGACGAGGTTCTTCTTGTCCTTCGCCATCACGTCGGCGAGCGTATCGCCCTCGACCCACTCGCGGCGTATGCACCAGTGGTCGCGGATCTTGAGGACCTCGAGCACCTTCGCGACGGGAAGCCCCGTCTCGGCGGCACGCGCCTCGTTCATCGCCTCGTTCAGGATCGCGCTCACTTTGTAGCTCGGTCCGAAGATCTTGAGCACGGTGCCCTTGTCCTTCGTCACGACCTTGTCGGTGCGTTCCAAAAGGACGTTGCTCTGCCTGCGCTGGCTGCCGCGCTTCGCCGGAACCTTCTTCGCTGTAGTTTTCTTCATTTCAAAACTCCTAAACTTTTCAACATCAAACTTCAAACTTTGAACTTTGAACTTTCAACTTCAAACCACCTCGTGCTTCCCGTAGTAGGCATTGAGGTACATCTGCTTGATCTCCGACATCAGCGGATAGCGCGGGTTCGCGCCGGTGCACTGGTCGTCGAAGGCCTGCTCCACCATCGCGTCGAGACGAGCGAGGAAGTCCTTCTCGTCCGGAACGTAGTCGCGGATCGTCGGCTTGATGCCGATCCTCGCCTGCAGCTCGCGTATCGCCTTGACGAAGTTGTTGAACTGCTCGCCCTTGGACTTCCCCTTGATGCCGAGCGCGTCGGCAATCTCGAGGTAGCGCTCGAGCGTGTGCGGATGGTCGTACTGCGGGAACGTACCCATCTTGCGCGGAACGGGGTCTGCGTTGAAGCGCAGGACCTCCTCCATCATCAGGGCGTTCGCGATTCCGTGCGGGATGTGGTGGAACGCGCCGAGCTTGTGCGCCATCGAGTGCATCACGCCGAGGAACGCGTTCGCGAAGGCCATGCCCGCCATCGTGGCGGCGTTCGCCATCTTCTCGCGCGCGGCGGGGTTCGCCTTCTTCGCGACCGCGGCGTCGTAGCACGCCGGCAGCCACTTGAAGATCGTCTGGAGCGCGCGGATGGCGAGTCCGTCGGTGTAGTCCGTCGCCATCATCGAGGCATACGCCTCGAGCGCGTGCGAGACCGCGTCGATTCCGGACGCGCTGGTGAGTCCGGGCGGAGCCATCATCTGCATGTCCGCGTCGACGATCGCCATGTTCGGCATGAGCGCGTAGTCGGCGAGCGGATACTTGACTCCCGTCTGCTCGTCGGTGATGACGGCGAACGGTGTCACTTCCGAGCCCGTTCCGGCCGAGGTCGGGACGCACACGAAGTACGCCTTCTCGCCCATCTTCGGGAACTTGTAGACGCGCTTGCGGATATCCATAAAGCGCATCGCCATGTCCTGGAAGTCGACCTCGGGGTGCTCGTAGAGGACCCACATGATCTTCGCGGCGTCCATCGCCGAGCCACCGCCGACGGCGATGATGACGTCCGGCTTGAACCCGGCCATCAGCTTCGCGCCCTCCTTGGCGCAGGCGAGCGTGGGATCAGGCGCGACGTTCGAGAACGTCGTGAACATGATGCCCTGGTTTTCGAGCGAGCGCTCGATCGCCTTGGTGTATCCGTTCGCGTAGAGGAACGAGTCTGTGACGATGAACGCCTTCTTCTTCCCGAGCTCCTCGCCGAGCTCGCGGAGCGCCACCGCGAGGCACCCCTTCTTCTGGTACACCTTCTCGGGCGCGCGGAACCACAACATGTTTTCTCTTCTCATTGCCACGGTCTTGATGTTCAAAAGATGTTTGACGCCGACGTTCTCGGACACGGAATTGCCGCCCCAGCTGCCGCAGCCGAGCGTCAGCGA